>JAVBJO010000049.1:0-14457 GCA_031546925.1 Rhodospirillaceae bacterium | reverse complement strand
CAAGGGGCAGAGGCCCCTTGACCCGAAGAATCTCCGTCCGCCCCCCATCAGCCTCCATCCCAACCACCGCCATTTCCCCTCTCCCCGCATCCATGACACAGGCGATTCGCGTGTCGGAGGTGAGGATCGGCGGAGTCAACCATTCTAATCCGAATCCATCCTCCCCAGAGGCCGCGAGGATAGCCGCCTGTCGCTGGGCGCTTGCCTTCCCAAACGGCGAGGCTGCATCGATCCGAGCCGCCAGGGTTGGCGTTTCTCCTTTTGCGCCGGGAAAGAACCAATGGTTGGCGCAGGCGACTTTCCCCTCGTGCACGTGGGCACGGTGAGGGAGACGTTCGATCAAGCACCCTTGGTTGGGATGCACGCCACTCAAGGTAAAGAACACGGGCAAGGTGATCGGGATCGCGCAGAGCATCTGACGCGCGGTCTCGTAGTCTGGAGCAGTCTCGCAGACCAAGCGCGCCACATGGGTCGGAGGAATATCTCGACTCCGCAGAAAGCGAAAGCGATTGACCGGCCATTCCAGCAGTCGGGTCATCCGGCCGTGGAAGGACTTGGCTTGATTGATGGCCAGAGAGAAGCGTCCCGGGGCCATGGCGGTGAGGACACCTGCAAATCCCGGCCATGTTACCGAGAAGTAGCGCCCCGCCTCGCCCGAGGCGTCCAGCACCGCTACATGCTTTCCCAATCCGTCAAAAGGCCAATCGAGGGTCCTCCACAGGCAGGAGCGTTCCCCGTCCTGGGTTGGGGCGACGCGGGTGGTGCATCCCCACTCGTAGCTGAGATTCAGCATGTGGAGTCCGGCCTCGCCGACGATGGAGGCCAAGGCATCGATCTCGGAAAGGTAGGGGGTGGGGTTTCCTCGGAGCCAGCGCCGAGACACCCCATCCGCGAGCATCACCCCCGGAGGACTGTACGCACGCCGAGCCGTCGCCAGCAACGCCCGTGCAGTTGGCGTCAGGGCTTCCAACAGATCCCTCGTCCCCCCCTGGAGGAGGGGGATCGCCCCCCCCGCGCTAGAGGGAGGCCGCAACGACATCTGCTTTTCCTACGCCCCACATTTTTTCCAAGCTGTAGAACGCACGGATTTCCGGTCGAAACAGGTGTACCACGATATCGCCGCCATCGACCAAGACCCAATCGCAGAGTCCCATGCCTTCAACGCCGACGCCTTGCCCCGCATGTTTGAGTTTCTCGGACAAGTGAGAAGCCATGGCCCCCACTTGGCGGGTCGAACGCCCGGAGGCGATGACCATATGATCGGCAATACTGGATTTGCCCCGTAAATCGATGACCACCACATCCTCGGCCTTGTCGTCGTCCAGAGACCTAACGACCAGGTCAACCAGAGCTTGAGGGGTTTCGAGAATAGCTTTGCTTTGGGGTTTTATGACACGCTCCTTCCGCGATGAGGTTCTACCAGAGTACAAAAAAGAGACGGACGCGGCTAGTCCTCTTGCGAGGGAGAGCGGATGCCTTCATGATATCGGCCAAGGAATTGTTCCCAAAGAGGGGGGGAAACCCATGAAATTTTCAGCACTTTTCGGATGTCTCTTCGCCGGGCTTGCCGTCCTGGGCGTTGCACAGGCCCAGCCGGTCGACCCCATCATCATCAAATTCAGCCACGTGGTCAAACCCGACACTCCTAAAGGCAAAGGGGCCGATTACTTCAAGCGTCTGGCAGAACAACGTACCCAGGGCCGAGTCAAGGTCGAGGTATTTCATAACGGAACCCTCTATAAGGACAAGGACGAAATGGCCGCCCTACAAAAGGGCGAGGTCCAAATGCTGGCTCCGTCTCTTTCCAAGTTCGGCAGCATGGGCCTGGCCTCCTTTGAGCTTTTTGACCTCCCCTACATTTTCCCCTCCCCAGAGGTTCTGCGAGCGGTTACAGATGGCCCCATCGGCAAGGGTCTGCTCAAAAGCTTGGAAAGCAAAGGGCTGTTGGGACTGGCCTATTGGGATAATGGTTTCAAGATTTTCAGTGCAAACAAAGAAATCAAGCTGCCAACGGATGCCAAAGGCCTGAAAATGCGCATCCAGTCCTCCGATGTGCTGCAAGCCTACATGGATATCATGGGCGCGGAGAGCAATCGAAAGCTCAATTTCTCCGACGTTTCTAAAGCCTTGGAAACGGGTACGATTGATGGAACGGAAAATCCTCCATCGAATATGTTCACCCAAGGCATGGACAAGGTGCAGAAGTATGCCATCGTGACCAATCATGGCTACTTAGGCTATGCAGTGGTGACGAACAAGGCTTTCTGGGACAGTCTTCCGCAAGACATTCGCGTCATTTTGGAAGAGGCCTTGGATGATTCGACGCATCTCGTCAATGCCATCGCTAAACAGGAAAATGATGATAGTTTGGCGGCCATGATCGATGCCAAAAGTACGACGTTCTACTTCCCAATGCCCGAGCAAGCAAAGATCTGGCGCGATACCTTGTCTCCAGTCCAGAAGACAGCGGCAAGCCGCGTGGGTGCCGATTTGATCCAGGCAATCAATCAAATCTCAGAAAAAAGCCTTCAATGAGGGAGAGAAATGTCTCGTCTTTCTTAAGGACTAAGACATTGTTCAGGGACCACTGTTTTTCTGTCCGGGAAGAGGTATTATGAATTTTTCTACCTTTTTTAGTGCTTTGGCTGTTGGTTTTTTCCTTACGACTGTAGCCTCTGCGCAAACCTCTTCCTCGACGTCCTCTCCGATTATCATCAAATTTAGCCACGTGGTTGATCCCGATACACCTAAAGGCAGGGCTGCGGACTTTTTCAAGAAAATCGCCGAAGAGCGAACCCAAGGTCGGGTTCGGATCGAAGTCTATCCAAACAGCCAGCTTTATAAGGATAAAGAGGAGGTCGAGGCCCTGCAGAAAGGGGCTGTCCAAATGTTGGCACCCTCCCTGTCAAAATTTGCCTCTCTTGGTGTGAAAGCCTTTGAGGTCTTTGATATTCCCTATATTTTTCCCTCCTCGGAGGTTCTTCACGAAGTCACCGAAGGCCCTATCGGAAAAAATTTGCTGAGACGGTTGGAGTCCAAAGGAATCATTGGCCTCGCCTATTGGGATAATGGGTTCAAAATTTTTAGCGCTAACCGGGAGATCAAAGTTCCTTCTGATATGAAAGATCTTAGGATACGCATTCAATCCTCAAAAGTTATTGATACCTCCATGCGTATTTTGGGGGCTATTCCTCAGCAAACAGCTTTTGCGGATACATACCAAGTCCTGCAAACCAATGCGGCAGATGGGGCAGAGAACCCTCCTACGAATATTTTTACACAGAGGATTCATGAAGTTCAGAAATATGGCATTATCACCAATCATGGCTATCTTGGATATGCCGTGGTTGTGAATAAAGCTTTCTGGGAGACACTGCCCGAGGATATCCGTAAAATCCTTGAGCAAGCCATCAATGACGCTGCTTTGTTCGGAAATGAAAATGCCTTTCAGGAGAATATCTTGAGTTTAGTGCGGATCACGCTTTCGGGAACGATCCAGCTTTACACCCCATCGCCAGAGGAACTTACGCTGTGGCGCAAAGCGTTGCATCCCGTGCAAAAAGAGGTATCGGATCGCGTGGGTGCCGATCTTATTAAGGCGATCAATGATGTTTCCGAGAAACATGGCTTCATGATTGAATAATCATACTTTAATTTCTGATGGAGAGCATCGTGAGTCGATTCTATGCCCTACTCCAAGAAGATTATGATGGGAAGATACAATCCTCTATCGCTCAACTAAAGGATGAAGATCTTCCTGCGGGAGAAGTTACGGTTTGTATCGATTGGAGCAGTTTAAATTACAAAGATGCGCTGATCCTCAATAACTTGGGGCGTCTTGTCGCTCAATATCCTCATATTCCGGGCATTGATTTTTCTGGCACGGTTGAGCATTCCGATTCGGCTAAATTTAACGTGGGCGATAAAGTTATTCTCACCGGATGGCGGGTGGGAGAGCAGTTTTGGGGCGGGTTCTCTCAAAAAGCCCGCGTGCGCGCCGATTGGTTGGTTCCTCTGCCTTCCTCCATGACCACGCGCCAAGCCATGGTCCTGGGGACGGCCGGGTTGACGGCGATGCTGGCCGTGGAGAGTCTGGAGCACCTTGGTTTGACGCAGGATCAACCCGGGGAAGTCCTGGTGACCGGGGCCGTGGGGGGGGTGGGGAGTATCGCCACCTTGATTCTGTCCCGCTTGGGCTACACGGTTGCGGCATCGACCTGGCATCCCGAACAGGATGCGTATTTGCGGACGTTGGGGGCCTCGGTTTTCATCGACCGATCGATTTTGGCCAAGGGGGCCGATAAACCTCTTCTCACCGAACGATGGAAAGGGTGCGTCGATAACGTCGGTGGACCAACCTTGAGTCGGATTCTGGCCGAACTGCAATGGCAGGCCTCGGTAGCGTCCTGTGGTTACGCGGACGGAATGGAATTTCGCTCTACCGTCCTGCCCTTTCTGGTTCGCGGGGTGAACCTGTTGGGGATCGAAAGCACGCACTGCCCCCTACCGCGCCGTCTGCGGGCGTGGAACCGGTTGGCGGAGATCCTTTCCGAGGAAAACCTGGAGCCCATCCTCGAAGAGGTCGGTCTGTCGGAATTGTCCGAGGTCTCAAAACGAATCCTCGCCGGACAAGTGCGAGGCCGTTTGCTCGTCGATGTTCATCGCTGAAAGATTGTTTTTGTCCTCGACTTCGGGCGACGACTTCCCATTCCCTCCAAGACATGAGATTTTAGACTCGTTCAACCTCAAGGTCGAGCGTCACGCTCTTTTTAGGAGTATTTTCATGCGTGCTCTTACCCTATCCATGATGACGGCTGTTGCCTTGGCCTTTGGCTCAGGGGCAGCTTTCGCGCAGACAGCGGACCCGCAAGCCCAGATGGAGGTCCGCAAGGCCAAGCCGAAGATGCGCACCCATCAGGTCATCATCCCCATGACGATGCTCAATGCCAACGGGGTGGGGGCCTCCATTGGTACCATCGTCGCCACCAACACCAAGGCTGGCTTGAAGTTGGCTCCGCGGTTGTCGGGTCTGTCGTCGGGTCCGCACGGCATCCATGTTCACCAGAACCCCGATTGCGGGGTCAAATCCCAAGACGACAAAGTCGTCCCGGGTCTGGCTGCGGGGGGGCACCTTGACCCCAGCAAGAGCGGCAAGCATATGGGACCGTGGAGCATGGAGGGGCATCAGGGCGACCTGCCGGCCTTGGCCGTGGATGCCAATGGCGCGGCCAAGGATGCCTTGGTGGCCCCCCATCTGAAACTGGCGGATTTGCAGGGCCGGTCCCTCATCATCCATGCGGGAGGCGATAACTACGCCGACCAGCCGGCGGCTTTGGGCGGTGGTGGGGCTCGGATTGCCTGTGGCGTAGTGCCCATGATGAAGTAAATCGCGTTTGGAAGGGCGCATCGAAGGAAGCAGAGCTCAACACGTTGAGGGAAGCTCTTGATTTCCTTTTTTTCTCCCCCACCTGAGGGGGTGAGGGATCGTATTCCCCCTCGCGGTCCCCAAGCGAACCCACCGCTCGGTAGCGGTGGGTTCGTTTTTTTGCGATCCTTGGAGAGGGGCCTTAGGCAAAGGGCATAGGGGGCAGAGGTTATAGGGCGACAAGGGGCTGGATTTTTGTTGGATGCATTCCAACCTCAGGAAGACCCTTCTTCGAGCCCTAAGGATTTTTGATGATGCCGTTATCCCCCGATGACAAAGCGGCGCTTGGTTTTCTTCTCGCGCATCTCATTTACGGTCTTGCCGCCGGAGCGACCTTTGGCATTGGGGTGTTGTTCATCAACTTAGGCAATCTTCGCGTCCTCGCCCTGGAATCGGGTCAGCCGGTTTTCGTGCTCTGCTTATTTTTCTTCGGCTTGTTCGTCACCTTTGGCAGCCTAGGGGTCGGCGTTGGCGTGATGAACATGGCAAAGAAAGACGAGGCGGACTAAGCCAGGAACGTTTTCTCCTCTCCCTTTTCCCACCATCCTCGTTTATCCCGCGCCCCGCGCCCTTATCCGTCCACACGTACGATCACATCCACGCGCACGATAGTCGTGCCCTCTGGCGGGGAGGGAATCTGCGGCAGGTTGATCAGCCCTTGGGGAATATCACAGAGTTTACCGCTCTTTTCGTAGAAAAAGTGGTGATGCTCGGTGGTGTTGGTGTCGAAGTAGGACCGGCTGGAGTCCACGACGATCTCACGCAGCAATCCGGCTTCGGTAAACTGGTGCAAGGTGTTATAGACGGTGGCGAGGGAAACGCGGACACTCTCGGACAGCGCTTCCATATGAAGCTGCTCGGCGGAAATGTGGCGGTGCCCGTTGGCGAACAGCAAGCGCCCCAAAGCCAGACGTTGCCGCGTTGGACGCAGCCCCGTTGCCCGCAATCGATCAAGAGCCTGGCTATAAGGTCGCGAGGCAGCAGAAATCATAATTGGGGATACCCTTCGTCTTGGACGGTTACCGACAAATTCGTTTTTGGGGCAATCGAAATTACCACCCTTTTCTAGTCATTCTAACATGCACCCCTCCAGGGGGGAAGAGCATGATTCAAAGCGCCTTTCGGCTCTTTTGGAGCCGTGTGCAGGTGTTTATCCGACGTAAAATCACATCGGACATATGGCACTTAGAAGAATCGCGATGAAAGAAAAGGAGGTCCGGGGCATCGCGTCCTAAGCGGGGTATGGAGCCGCAGCTCCATTTTTCTTTCATCTTGTGGTAACGGGATTACTCTCCCACCCCCAACAGCAGTCCTCTCTCGCGCGCCACATGGTGGGTCCGCAAGAACAGTCCCGCCGCGGCCGCGAGATAAACGAGATTCAGCCCCGCTGCTGCAGCCAGCAGGCCAAAATCAAACCCTTGCCCCTGGAGGACGCCTCGCAACCCCTCGAACACGTAGGCGGGAGGAAGGCCCCAGGCCACCGGTTGCAACCACACGGGAAGCGTGCTGATCGGATAATAGATCCCCGCCAGAGGGGCCAAGGCGAACACCAGCACCCAGGCCAGACTTTCCGCTCCCAGCCCAAACCGGAGCACCAAGGCAGAGACCGCCAACCCCACCGCCCATCCCGTCACCATCAGGTTGAGCCAAAACGCAATCAGCGGCAGCCCCACGTCAAACAGGGAAAAACCATAAAGGGGAATCGCCAGAAGGGCCGCTGGGAGAACCCCAATCATGGTCCGGATAAAGCTCATGGCGATCATGGCCAGGACCAACTCGTGGGGGCGCAAGGGGCTGACGGAAAGATGCCCCAAGTTGCGCGACCACATTTCCTCCAGAAACGAGAGCGAAACCCCAAGATTGCCGCGAAACATCACATCCCAAAGCAATACCGCACCGATGAGGACTCCTCCGGCTTGGGCGACCCAAGAGGAATGGGCGCTAAAGAACTGACTGGTAAAGCCCCAGACCACCATGTTGATGGCAGGCCAATAGGCCATCTCCAGCAGCCTCGGCCAGGATCCTCGCAAGATGTAAACATGGCGCAAGACGATCGCGTTGATGCGACGAAGGGCAGAGGGGGGACTCATGGATTGGCCTCGCGCTGGCGGTCTCGGGCGATATCCAGAAACACGTCTTCCAAAGTTGCCCGCCCATACCGGGCGATTAACGCCTGAGGCGCCCCCTGATCCACGATACGCCCCTGCTTCATGATGAGAACATGATCGCAAACCCGTTCGACCTCGGTCATGTTGTGCGAGGCAAGAATAATGGTGGCTCCCGTATTTTGGCGATACGCCTGGAAGTATCCCCTGACCCAATCGGCGGTATCGGGATCAAGCGAGGCGGTGGGTTCATCCAGCAATAAGACCTCGGGACAGTTGAGCATCGCCTTGGCCAGAGCCACCCGTGTCTTCTGTCCCGCCGAAAGTTTCCCCGCCGGTCGCTGCAGCAAGGACGTCAAATCCAATTCTTCCGCCAAGGCACGGATGCGCCCTTTGACATCCGGGATGCCATAAAGATGGGCATAGACCGTCAAATTCTCTCGCACCGTGAGGCGATGGGGCAAATCCACATACGGGCTGGAAAAATTAAGCCGGGGGAGGACACGATACCGATGTTCGATCATGTCCTCACCCAGAACCTGGATGCTCCCCGAGCTTGGGAGGAGCAACCCCAGCAACATGGAAAGCGTGGTGGTTTTCCCCGCTCCATTCCCGCCGAGCAGGGCCGTGATGGAACCGTGGGGGATCCCAAACGAAATCCCATCCACAGCCGTGACGGCCCCAAACTTTTTCGTGAGCGAACACGCCTGAACTGCAAAATCCTTCATCAGAGGGATATAGTCGCAAACCAGGATGGGAGCAATCTGGGAAAAACCGAGGTTCCCGCGCGCATTACGCCCCGAAACCGCCATCGATGGTTTGCATGGAGCCAGAGATCATGGCTGCGTGCGGCCCAGCGAGGAAAGCGGTGAGTTCGGCCACTTCGCTGGGCAGGACGTGCCGTTTTATAGCCATGTTGCTGTGCATCAGCCCCGCCATGGGACCATCCGCCGGATTCATATCGCTGTCGGTTGGCCCGGGCTGAAGAGCGTTGACGGTGATGCCACGAGCCCCAAAGTCGCGTGCCAACCCGCGCACCATCCCCTGCATCGCCGACTTGGTAAGCGCGTAGGCGGAGGCACCGGGAAACGGGATGCGATCACCGTTGACCGAGCCGATCACGATAATACGACCGTTGGCCTTCATCTGTCGTGCGGCCTCAACCGCAGCGTGGTAGGGCGCACGAACGTTGAGGTCAATCATGCGGTCGATGGCGTCGGGATCAAGGGTGAGTGGATCCCCCATAACCAACGTTCCCGCGTTGATGACGAGGACGTCGAGAGCACCACGGGCCGCGACCGTCGCCACCAGCGCATCGCGATTGGTGCTGTCGGTGCGGATCGCCTCGGCTCCCGACTCCTTGGCCAACGCCTTGGCAGCCTCCGCCGCCTCAACATAGGTGAAAGCAACCGCACCGCCGTCTGCGGCGAAGCGCCGGACAATCGCCGCACCGATGCCTCTGCTGCCACCAAGAACCAGAATATTCTTACCCGTAAAACCAGCCATGATTGATCCCTTGCATTTGTGTAGTCACCAATACACAATACAAGGAGCGAATGGTTCCTTCAAGGATTTTTCTAGTGGTCACTACAAAAATCTCCCGGACGCGCGGTCGTCCGCGCTCCTTCGATCTGGAGCAGGCGGTTGAGACCGCGATGAAGCTGTTTCAGGCCCGTGGCTACGACGCCGTTGGCGTTGCGGAACTCAGCAGTGAGCTGGGAATCAAGCCACCAAGCTTTTACGCGGCCTTTGGCAGCAAGGCCGGCCTGTTCGAGCGTGCCCTACAGCGCTATGTAACGGGGGAAGCCAATCTCTTCGCGCAGGCGCAGGCAGAGGGCGGCAGTGTTGGCGCGGTACTGGAACGCATGCTCCTTCGCGCGGCCCACGTTTACCCTCGGTGTGACGGAATGGGCGGCTGCCTGGTGATCGAGGGAGCACGCAACAGCATGGATCCTGACGCGAGCGCCTTGACGGCCGCCATACGTCAAGCGAGCCGAACCGCCATCCGGGATTTTGTCGCAACACATTCGCCCGAACGCGCCGAGGAGATTGCTGATTTTATCATGGTCGTGCTTCTTGGCATGTCGGCGGCGGCACATGCTGGCGCCGAGGAGACGATGCTGCACACCTTCGCCGCAACCATGAGCCGGACCTTATGCCATGAATTCGGCCTGACAAAATAAGGCTGCGATATTCTCTCCTGACTGAAGATTTGACCTTTCCCAGTCGGGCAAGATAACAGCAATATTCGGCATTTCCTTGCTCGGTTCATATCCCTGGGGGAAAATTCTAGAGCGAAATTTCATCTTCCTGAAAAATCTATCGCATCCTTCTCGCGCTCTGATAGACTAACTCTGGGATAGTGTCCGCCGTCCTGGGACCTAAGAAATCCCTTACGTTGACCCGAAAGGGTCGTGCCCTATTTATCCTCGATTCTGAATTTGGATCGGGGAGACGGTGGCGTATGTCCAAGGTGAAAGCCCAAAGGCCATCATAGGTCTCTAACAAGGCTACAGAACTCTCCCCAACTGCCGATTTTTGAAAACAAAACCAGTCTGGTGCATCGCGTTACCCCAGCTCTGGAGCGATTTCCCGCCTCTGAGACACAAACAACGGAAAAACCCGCCTGGATTCTTTCAGGACAGGTTTTGTTTTATTGATTCTGAACCTACGGCCTTCAGGTTATGGGCCTGAACGGACGAGACCATCCCCAGCGCAATCCCCCATGCACGAGGACCGTAAACACCAGGCACCCCAGAGTCGGCCCCACCGACGTTTCCAACACCGTCAGCACCGCATGGGACGCAACGCCCATCCCCAAGGAAACCACTCCGATAAAATCAACAACCTTACCTCGATGATCCACACGAAAGATAAGCGCATCGCACAGCAGGATGGCGATGATCGGCGCGAAAATCGCTCCCACCAATGTCAGAAAGTGCATATACAATTCGCTATTGATGAACAACGCAATGGCGGCGCCAAGTCCCGTCACCATAAAGATAGTGGCTTTCTCCGGTAAGGCGGGGGAGACGTTTCGGAGCGTTATCAGTGTCGAATACACATCGAGAAATGCTGAGCATAGGGTTGAAAGCGCGACGATGGACAGGGCCGCCACGCCGAAGCCAGCGGCGATCATCATGGGAATGGGATCGGAGGTTCCTGTGAGAACGGCTCCCGTAAAGCCGATGCCGTATATCCACACACTGCTGAGAAAGTATCCGGTCATCGGGGCAAAAAAGGCGACCCGGGCACTTCTCGCTCGGCAAGCGTAATCGGCCACCAGCGGACACCAACTCAGCGGCATCACCAGAGAAAGGTCGAAGGCGACGCCAAACGTCATAGGCTTTATTTCTGGCGCGGGAATCGGGATGACTCCGCCTGTTTTCTCTCCCAGCACCCAGGTCATCAAGAGGGCGAGGCTAAACAGCAACGCCACGGCAATCATATTCCCCCATCGCAGCCCTTGCGTTTCCAACAACGACCACAAAGCCACGAGAGCGGCAATGAAAAGAACAGCAACAATGTCGATATTTTCCAGGCCCCACAAAGATTGCGCAATGCCTCCAGCGGCTTGACCGCTGAACCGAAGCATCACCGCCGTCCATCCCAAAAGTTGCACGGCATTGGCGAAGGAAAGAAGCCACGATCCTTTGACGCCGAAAGAAATGCGAGTGCACATGATGGCAGGCATCTTTTCGCGAAAGCCCACCAGCCCCATCAACCCAAGGAGCACCGCTCCTACAGCGTGGCCGCTTATGATCGCCCATAACGCTGTCGGAAAACCCGCATTGACGGTCAGGCCTCCAGCCTCCATTTCCGCGAGAGAAATTGCAGCTCCGAACCATAACGTGAAGAGCGGAAGAAAGCGGTAGCTGGAAGACTGTGTCACTGAACCTCCTTAGAAGGACAAACGCTTGCTCAACGGATGGCTTGAGAGGCAAGTTCGCCATGTGCCAGAAACATGTCCAGCCGTTTTATCTTTTTGATTGCTAAAAGTAAAGGGACTGGCCAGGGCGGCAGCTCTGGCGTGCGGTTGAAAGGTCAACACCCCCTCCAGGGTTTTTCCTGGACGGGGTTGCTGTTAAAGATTTGGTTGCGAGGGTAGGATTTGAATCTGCACCCTTCAGGTTATGAGCCTGACGAGCGACCGGTCTGCTCCACCCTGCGGGGGTTCAGTACACTTTAAGAAGCGTCTACTGAAGACGTAAAACCTCTTTGCCATTAAGCTTTACGTCAAGACTTCCCGCTGAGAGGAAGAAGATCAAGCCCATCGATCTATTCGTACCGGTTCGCTTCATGTGTTACCCACTTCCACACTCGTCCTATCAACGTGATCGTCTATCACGGCTCTGATAGGAAAATCTTGTTTTAAGGCAAATGTCCCGCTTAGATGCTTTCAGTGGTTATCTCGTCCGCACGGAGCGGCCCGGCAATTTTTGTTGGAACTTTATAGATCAGATTTGAACCTTAGGTCGTGTATCCATGGGATTTTCGTGCTATACATCCTGGAATTTAGGCATATACGTTAGGGAATCGTAATGAAAAGATTTCTATTTACAGCTCTGCTCTCGTTTGTCCTTGGCGGCTGCGCTATCAAGCAGAGTGTAACCCCTCTTGCCCAGCTCGAAGACGAACAGGTCTGCGTGGTCGAGAATCCTGCTGTTTCCAAGGCCGGATTCCTGAAAACATACCAGAGCGCTCTCACGACCAAGGGCTATAACGTACGTCAGCTTGCCGCAAATGCGGAAAAGACGACATGCAAGGTGACTTCCACCTATACCGCCAACTGGTCTTGGGATTTAGCCATGTACATGGTCTATGCTGAGATCAAGGTCTTCAACAAGGGCCAGCTTTCGGGTGAGGCGGTTTACGATGCGCGCTCTGGCGGCGCCAATTGGGGCAAGTTTATTAACGCCGAGGAAAAGATTACAGAGCTGGTTGACCAGCTGTTTCCGAATAGGGCACGGTAATCGTCGAGGGGGTTTTCTTTCCTCGATCAGAATGAGCGCTCCCTATACCCTCTTTTCTATTATCCAGACTGAAGGCCTGAATTGGGACTCGACGGCGTTCTCCACGAGACCGCAGAGGCCAAAGGGCTCGGGGAGACCTGGAAGGAGGCGGATGGGGCTCTACCTGGATACTCAGGCGTGCGCCGCGTGGTTTACCGGAAAAATGTTCTCGGAAACCGCCGGCCAAAACCTGGGAAGCACGGAGAGTGCCTTGAAATTAGAGGGATCTTGGGCTTCCATCCGACCTGATAACGGGATCAAGCGGTTTGAGACAAAGCTTGAGGGTGCGGAGGTTGGCAAAAAATGCCAACATGGAAATGTTTCATCTCTTCCATTCCCCTAGCTACGGCAGCAACCTTGCCGAATGGCCGTGATAAGAGCCTCTGTGCCGGCCCATTTGCTTGAGACCTGGATGTTGTGTTTTCTCCAAACCACGTTAGGACGAATGTTTTCCTCTTCAAGCAAGATGATAATCGAGGTTTCCGTTGAAACCTTTCCCCGCAGGCTCTTCAGAAGCTCTTCCTCTCCGGTCCCGAGCAGCCCACTCCCGAGAAGAATAAGTTCGGGGGGCGTTTCTTCGGCCAGACGAAGGATCTCGGCGGTACTTCGCGTGGTGCGCGTTTCGAAGCCGAGGCTTTCCAGGAGGTGATGGAAGGCCCCTCGGGTCAGGGGATGATTGTCCAAAACCAGCGCCCGGAGTCCCCTAAGATTGGGAATCCGCTGCCGCCTCTGGGAAGGAGGCGCAAGAGGGCGTCTTTGGCAATATTTCATGGCTGCTCTCTCCCGAAACCTCTGTGCTTATTGCACAGAGGTTGGTGGTCGGGGAGTTGACAAAGCCTGATTGGGCCCACGACTGCCTTTAGGCTTGCGCCCTGGACATACGCAGCCGTCTCCCCGACCATAAATCTGGAAGATCTACAGCCGAGGATCAGGGACGGCCTCTTTGCGGGGACCGTCATCAGGGGTTGTCACGCCCCAAGGCGATGGGAATCGCCTCGGTCGGAATCCTATCCAAAGGAGAGGATCGGGGCAAGAAGGGATGAAAGAATGGAGCGTGTGCCCTTGAGAGGCGGGAGGCGGGAGGCGGGCGGCACGAAAAAACCCGCCTGGATTTCTCCAAGCGGGTTGTGATTTGTTAATTTGGTTGCGGGGGCAGGATTTGAACCTGCGGCCTTCAGGTTATGAGCCTGACGAGCTACCGGGCTGCTCCACCCCGCGGGGGTCGTTGTTGTGATAGGTTGGGGCAGTTTTCTTAGAAGACCTGGCAGCGACCTACTCTCCCGTGCCTTAAGACACAGTACCATTGGCGCAGGAGCTTTTCACGGCCGAGTTCGAGATGGGATCGGGTGCGGGCGCTCCGCTATAACCACCAGGTCGTCTAAGAAAACTGACCTTACATTCCTGATCAAGGATCAAACACATCCGTACACTTTAAGAAGCGTTTACTGAAAGGAAAACCTCTTTGCCGTTAAGCCTTGCGTCAGGGCTTACCGCTGAGAGGAAGAAGATCAAGCCAGTCGAGCTATTAGTACCGGTTAGCTTCATGTGTTACCACACTTCCACACCCGGCCTATCAACGTGATGGTCTATCACGGCTCTGATAGGGAAACCTTGTTTTGAGGGGAGCTTCCCGCTTAGATGCTTTCAGCGGTTATCTCGTCCGCACGTAGCTACCCGGCAATGCCGCTGGCGCGACAACCGGTACACCAGAGGTGCGTCCATCCCGGTCCTCTCGTACTAGGGACAGGTCCTCTCAAGTTTCCTACACCCATGGTAGATAGGGACCGAACTGTCTCACGACGTTCTAAACCCAGCTCACGTACCACTTTAATCGGCGAACAGCCGAACCCTTGGGACCTGCTCCAGCCCCAGGATGTGATGAGCCGACATCGAGGTGCCAAACCTCCCCGTCGAT
>JAVBJO010000002.1:0-66897 GCA_031546925.1 Rhodospirillaceae bacterium | reverse complement strand
CCCGACAAACCCCACCACCCTTACCCTGATGTATCAGGGTAAGGGTGGTGGGGTTTGTCGGGGGGCTGGCTTGGGCATGGGCTTACGCCCTGGTCAGGGGCGCTGCCCCCGACACCCCCGCAAGGGGCAGAGCCCCTTGACCCCTCTTCCTCCCCCCGGAGTCTCCCCCATGTCCGGCAACACCCTCGGCCACACCTTCCGCCTCACCACCTTCGGCGAGAGCCACGGCCCCGCTATTGG
Source organism: Rhodospirillaceae bacterium (assembly GCA_031546925.1). GTDB lineage: Bacteria > Pseudomonadota > Alphaproteobacteria > Rhodospirillales > Magnetospirillaceae > Magnetospirillum. Next base: position 66,657 of record JAVBJO010000002.1, on the reverse strand, counting down.
CGGGATTCTGGACGGCGTCCCCTCCCGCATCCCTCTTTCAGAGGCGGACATCCAGCCCTGGCTCGATAAGCGCCGCCCCGGTCAAAACCGTTTCACCACGCAACGCCAAGAGGCCGACCAGGTCGAGATTCTCTCCGGTGTTTTCGAGGGCCTCACCACGGGCACTCCCATTGGTCTTTTGATCAAGAACACGGATCAGCGTTCAAAGGATTATGGCTCAATCAAGGACACCTTCCGCCCCGGCCACGCGGACTGGGTTTACGAGCAGAAGTACGGTCTGCGCGATTTCCGCGGCGGAGGCCGGGCAAGCGCTCGGGAGACTGCTGTCCGAGTCGCTGCAGGAGGGATCGCTCGACAAGTTCTGAAGCATTTGGTGGGACCAACATTAGCGATCCGGGGAGCGTTGGTTCAGATTGGCCCGCAAGCGATTGCCCCCGAGCGCTGGGATTGGGACCAAACGGAGGCAAACCCGTTTTGGTGTCCTGACGCGACCATGGTTCCGGTCTGGGAAACCCTTCTGGACGAGGTCCGCAAATCGGGCTCTTCCCTGGGCGGGATTCTGGAGGTTACGGCCTCTGGTGTTCCGGTGGGTTTGGGAGCGCCCGTTTACGACAAGCTGGATGCCGACCTCGCGAAGGCCATGATGAGCATCAATGCGGTCAAGGGCGTGGAGATCGGTGCGGGTTTTCTCTCTGCCGCGCTTTCCGGCGAGGAGAACGCGGATGAGATGCGCATGGGCCCAGAGGGCAATGTCGTCTTCCTCTCCAACAATGCGGGAGGAATTTTGGGAGGGATCTCCACAGGCCAGGACGTGGTCGTGCGCCTCGCGGTTAAGCCGACCAGTTCGATTCTCACGCCGGTTCGGAGCATTGACCGGTTGGGCAACGAGGTCGAGGTCTCCACCAAGGGCCGTCACGACCCCTGCGTTGCGATCCGGGCCGTCCCCGTTGCCGAGGCGATGATGGCCCTAACGCTGGCGGATCATCTGCTTCGGCATCAAGGGTATAGGGTCGAAGCGAAGACCTAACTGCCCACCACCGCGTTCAATAAGTCCAAGCGATCCTCGGGAGGCAGCCCTTCGGCAGGTTCTTTCTCGAGGGTCACAAAGAATTCGAACCCTCCTTCCTCGTATTCCTGAGTTATTTTCATTCCCAAGAGGCCTAATTTTTGCAAATCACCGATGACCAGACGGAAGCTCTCTGGCGTAAACTTCCAGCAATGGACATCAATATATTCTGAGCCAGATTCGGCCTTTTCCAACATTTGCTTAGAATACTCGAAGGTATGCATCAAGCTCATATCCCCAACAAATCCATGATACCAGGTGGGATGGCCCTTCCTGTAGCAACAATTCGAGAAAAAGTTAAAAATCTGTCCTGGACTTGGCTTTATCCGTCTCTCCTTATGCGCATCAAGGAAAGCTCCCGTTAAATCGACTGAGCCGAAATGATCGAAGCAATATCTCTTGTCCGGAACGGCTAGAGACAACTTCCCACCTGGCTTGAGAAGGGCTTCAGACTGCTGTAAGAAAAAAATGAGATCTGGAATATGCTCAATAACATGACTTGCTATGATCCAGTCATAGCACCACTCACTTCCGATCAAATCGACAAGACTGCCTCCTTTCCATACAAAATCGACTTCTTCGATTTTATCTGTATTTTCCCTACCGATATTAACATTGTAAGATAGATATTTTTCAACCAATCCTTTTCTATCGAGATGATCTATAACATGGGTTTTAAATCCGAATCTTTTAGGAGCGATGGGATTATGGCTTGCTCCGATTTCAATACCATAACCATTTTTATCGATATTTTCTAAAATCCGCACCATACGTCTATAACCGCCAGGAAAACGTCCTTCATTTCTTCCATATTTTACGTAGTGCTCCAATCCTGACACGAAGGTTCCCGCAGCAACGGCAGCGGCAACATCGGGATTGAGGATAAGATAGCTCGCCTCGTCAAATTGCATGCTCATCCCCTGGGCCTCCTTATTCCTCACCAAGCAGCAACAATAGCATAAAACCGCAATCTGTGGAGAGCCTTGCACACCCCTATAATCCGTGCCTTCGCCGGTTTCACCTTCGAGCACAAACACCCCGGCATCCCCCTCTCGACTTAAGCCCAAGAGAGGGGAGAAAAATGGCGGAAACTCTAGCCTTTAAGCGGTGGCGTCCCGGAAGGGATTCGAACCCCTGACCTACGGTTTAGGAACCCGCGTACCCATCCCTAACCTATTGATTTTCATACATTCACGAAGGAGAACGTAACGTAAATCTGGCACCCTTGTGAGACGTTTCCACAAACACAGTCACAAACGGTTTTGCCTCACGACTTGAGAGGAAGAGGCGTTGCCGGTGGCTTGGTGGGGAGGCGCTTCATGGCGTGGCGTGCCGTGGCCGTGTTGATTTTTCCTATCGCGAATAGAGAATCGACAGCGCAGGACGCATCCTCATGGAAGGTTAGAGGGTATCCCAATCATAGATTGTCGGTGTACGCCAGCAAGGCTAATGTAAAAGTAAAGCCATGGGGCAGAATCTGACGGTTGGATGGAGCGTGCCGGTTGAAACTTAAGAAAGCTGATCCACCTCCTGCTCAGAAGAATTATTTCGTGGATGAGGCAGGTGATTCCGTGCTGTTCGGCCGACGCGGAAAGCTGATGATTGGTCAAGAAGGTTGCTCTCGCTTCTTCATGATGGGTTGTCTTGAGGTGCCTTCCCCAGAGGCTTTGACAAAAGATATGGAACTGCTGCGTTCGGAACTGCTGGCAGATCCGATCCTCAATCGCGTTCCTTCTATGGCACCGGAGAGAAAAAAAACGGCCAAGGCCTTCCATGCCAAAGATGACATCCCGGAGGTGCGGCGTGACGTCTTTCGCCTATTGCTTCGATATGAGGTAAAATTCTATGCCATCATCCGCGACAAGATGGCTCTTGCCACAACCGCTCGGCTTCGTAGAGAACGAGAGATATATTATCGCTATTCGGAGAATGAGGTCTACGACACCTTAGTGTCCAGGCTCTTTCGTGATCGCCTCCATAAGGCTGACCATAATGAAGTGCTCTTTGCTCATCGAGGGCATAAGGATCGCACCCAGTCGCTCCAGGGTGCCTTAGAAAAAGCACGGTCCAACTTCGCAACAAAATGGGGTATCCAGGGAACTGGTACAATCAATGTTCAAGCCGCTTTCCCGTTTCAGCATGGTGGACTCCAAGCGGTAGATTACTTCCTGTGGGCGCTCCAGCGGCTCTATGAGCGTGGCGAGGATCGTTATTGGGACGCCATCCGCTCCAAGGCACGGTTGGTGATGGACATTGATGACCTGAGACAAGCCAAATACGGCACGTATTACAGCGAAAAAAATCCCCTCACGTTGGAGGCTCTGAGGGGGAGGGTGGGGGATATAGGCACCAGCAGCCAAGCCACCGAGCACACGGCGTGAAGCCGAATTTCATCCTCCAACCCACAGGCAATCATATGGGAACGTTTGTGGGCAATCAACCCCTTCAGAAGTTTTTAGACATCTATCTCCCTCCAGCATACATCGCAGCCTCCTCTTGCCGCCCCGCGTGAAGCTCTTCCCCCTACCGCGTCCCGTCGCGTCCCATCAGCGCGCCTTGGAGCACATCCGCCGCATCTTCGGGGTTTTGCCATCCTTCCGCCACGTCCGCCGCGTAGCCTAGGGGTTTGCCCAGCCAGTTCAGCGGGAGACCGAACGCGAGGGCTAGGGCGTTGGAAGAGTCGCGCAACGCTCGGCTGGCGGATTTGTCGTCCACCACAGCTCCATAGAGGGAGTGCGGGGCGCGGACGGCGGATTCGAGGAGGGTTCCAGCCGGGCTTACGGTGAGGCGATCATCGTAGGGCTTGTCGTTGCCGAGGTTGATGGCGAGGTTGGCCACCTGCCCTCCGCCGGGGACCATCGCGCCCGCGAAGCGCACCGGGGCGAGGAGGCCAAGCGCCAGGAGGTCATCGCCCCAACCGTCGTCCTCGTCGTCCCAGTCGCCGCGCATCGCCAGGATCAGGGCCTCGCTTAACAGGGCGCTCACGTAGAAACCGAAGAAGAGCGTATTGGCGATGTGTTTGGCTTTGTCGGCTCCGCCTAAGGTACGCTGGGCGATCTTCATCTCGGACCAGAGGAGATTAAGCCGCGCGTTGAAGTAGGCGTAAAACATGGTGAACAGGCGCAACACCGGTGAGCCGGATTCGATGGAAGCGGCATCCTCCGGCGCAAAGGAGCCCTGCACCCTGCGCACCACGCTGTCGGCCTCAAGGCTGGCCTCGTCCTCGGCGAGGCCGGTTTCGATGGCTTGGGTATAAGCGCCCCACCAGGTCACTTGATCCATGGCGGTTTGGGCGGCGCATTGCAGGATATAGCCGTGTTGGTGGGCGAAGCGGCGCGTGTTGCCGATCACCGTGGAGGGGGCCAGGCTTTCCTCGATGGCATGGGCGGCCTCCATCGCCTGCATATCGAGCCGGTCGCGCATGAAGGCGGAACGGGCCTGGATGTCCTGGGTCATCTCGGAGCGGTCCCGCGCGAGGCGGACCAAGGCCCCGCCCACGAAGCGCGGTTTGACCTTGACCAGGACAGCGGGGAGGTCAAGGACTTGCTGAAGGGCGTTGGCCACGTTCAGCGCCATGGCATTCAAGGACACATTCCGGCGCAAGGCGCGGGCGACGCCGTCCAGCCACCGCCCGACGGCACCGGTGGAAGGCGTGTCGGCTTGTTGCCGCGCCACCCGGTTCAGCCAGGGGATGATCATGCCCTCGATGGCGTGGGGGTCGATGGGGTGCAGGGCGTTCACGACCGCGCGGTTGCGGGCGATGCGGGCGGCTTGCTTGACCGCCGGACCCAGGTGGGTGAACCGCAGCACCTTGTCGATGTGACCGGGCAGCAGCATCAGATTGAGCGCCAGGGGTTGAGTGTAGTTTTCCACCCGAGAGCGGGTAAAGCCGCGCTCTGCCGCCGGGAACATGGTGGCGTTGGCGCTTCCCAGAAGGGCGTCCATGTCCTCGTGGGCCGTGCCACCTTCGGCCAAGGCGGATTCGGTCAAAGCAGGAATGTAGCCGCCACGATAGGTGCCCCAAGGGGTTTCAATGGGGGTGGGTTCGATTTCCTCGAAATAGAAGCCGTACATGGCGCGATGGGCTTGTTGGGCGGCGGGTTTCATGCTCTCCAGCAGATCCCAGACCCCTAGGGCCGCATCCATGTGCTCTTTGGTAATAATCCCTTGAGCAAACAGGCGTTGGCGGAAAGCCAGCACGCGGGAAGCATCGAAGCCGCCGTCACTGGTGCGGGTGCCCCAGCGGTGGCCTTCGCCACGCCCGGCCAAAGTCAGTTTCCTCAGGTTGCTCTCATTGCCGTTGTGGAGGATGAAATGGAGCACATCGCCCAGGGATTGGAAGGTGTAGTTCAATTCGGGAGCGTGGATGGTGCGAGGACGGCCCAATTCGCGCTTCAGCGGGGCTAGAATCGCATAGAGTTTCTCCATGGTCTCCTTGCGCGCGGCGCGGTAGGCGTAGATTTGGCTTTGGACGGGACGGAAGAGCAGGCGCGTGAAGGGTCCAGCGGCCCCGTCGTCCATCACCTGTGTCCACGATTCCACGCGGGTGAGGGCGGTTTTGATGCTCTGCCACGCGTACCAGCGCTTTTCCGTGTTGGTGCGAGCCCGCTCGGTGCCGGGGCGTTGGCCATCGTCGTGGAGCTGGGTTTGGCTGACCAGTTCGTCCACCACCGCTTCTATATCCAGGGTTTTTCCCTCGATTTCCACCTCGCGGGCGCGGCGGCCTTGGTAGAGCAGCGCCTCTGCTCCTTCCACCAATTTCAGGAAGTCGGCATAAGCCAGTTTGCGATAGTTTTGCGCGGGCAAAGCGGCCAGGGTGTCGATCACCGCTTGGATATCGGCGGCTCCGGCGGGATCGGCTGCGCGGAACTGTTCCAGCCAGGAGTTCAGGGCAAAGGTGGAATCGGGACGCGCCAAGCCGTATTTGGCCAGAACCGCGCGGGCGGCGCGGGCAAAGTCGATGTCGGTGTTGCTGGCCAGAACCGCGTCGGACTTGTTGAGGCGTTTAAAGCGCGTCCCGGCTTTTTCCACTTTGTGGGCCGCTTCGCGGGCTTGGTGCTCCAAGACCAGATTGAGCCGCAAGCGTTGGGTGCTCTCGGCGGCGGTGGCGTAGTCTTGGGTGCTCGTGGCCTGTTGGATGGTTTCCATCAGGCGCAGGGCTTGGGCGCGGTAACGTTGGGGCTGGGTGGCTAATTCCACCGGGCGCGCGGCCAAGAAACGACGCGCGGTTTCTTCCAGCGCCGCCTGGTCCAGAGGCGGCTGGTGAACGGCGTTGTCCTCCGTCTTTTGTTGCGCCAGGCGGTGGAGCAGCTTCTCTTGCAAGGCGAGCAACGCCCCCTGTTTCTGGTTCAGCACCAGCGCGGCGGCTTCCTCGGCGATGCGGCCTCTTTGGAGCAGATCGCCGTGGCGTTGGAGCATCGCGGCGTCGGCCTCGCGCTTGACCATCGCATCGAAGGGCTCGAGGTTCATCAACGCTTGGCACATCTCATCCGCGTCCCGGAAGCCCACGATCCCGGCGAAAAGATGCGGATTGACCCCATCCTTGGCCACCGAGATACCGCGCGGCAGGGCTTTGATGATCTCTTCGCCAAAGTCCGCGATCAGGGCGGCGCGGTCCAGTTTCAGCTTGCGCGCCACGCCATTCTCGTCCAGCAGGCGAGAGCCGTCGGGGTTCTCGCCCCGCAGCAACAGGTTGAGAGCGGCGTAAACCGGACGATTGCGAGCCTCGGCGGCGATGCTGTCGCGCAAGGCGGCCCGTTCCTCCCGCCACGCTGCCTTGCGTTGACGGGTCAGCTCGCGCATCACTCGGCCTTGCAATTGGTGTAGGGCCTCTTGCGCGGCTTGCTCGTTGAGATCGCGCAAGTGCGCTTGTTCCGCCGGGGTGGCGGCTTGGTCCAAGGCGGCGGTCAGGGCGGGAGAGGCGCTAAAGCCCCGCGCCGCACGAGCCTTGGCGATGGCGTCCTCGGAAGCGAGCAGACGATCCATCACCCCTCGAATTTCTGGCGTCATCTGGACGTTGAGATGGCGGATCTTGCGGTAAAGACCCACCAGCCAAGCAGATAGCCGTTGGAAGGTGGCCCGCAAGGCAAGGGAAGGAGCCTTGCCCTCCATCACGTAGGCCTCCACCGTGCGGGCGAAGGTTTCGTGCTGCTCGACGGTGAGGGCTTCCAGGATTTGCTCCGACGAAGCGGTAGCCACCTCCAGCGTTACCCCCAGATGATCGAACACGGCTTGAAGATCGCTCGTGATGCGGCTCCGCGCCTCCGGCGTCAGACGCGCATCGCCCAGGTCTCGCGCCATTTGGAACAGGAACAGGTGGCCGCTCTCGTGCAGGAAGGTGGAGGCGTTGGCGGCTTGGAACAGGCGGATGGTGTCAGTGGCGGGATCGAAGGAGCCGCGCACGGGGCCGGTCTCGGACGGCTGATAAAAAACATCGCCATGCTGCTTGACCACGTCCGCACGGGTGAGTATCTTTCCCCTTGAGCCCGCGTTGGTGCTGCGCGAAAGCGTGGGTCGGCTGGAATTAGACCATCCCGAAGTTCCTCCAGCGGGGCTCGCTCCATCCCGAGAATAGACTGTTTTGCCCTGAGATAGTGCCTTGCTCCAGGAGTCGGCGATCCATTGGTCGCCGGTGTACGCGTTGCTGCTCGTCTCCTTGTCGTAGATCGACAATACCACGTTAGACGCATGGCCCTGTTTGTTGGTTCCATTGGGTAGGATTGGAACGATGATTGGTGCGCCCTTAGTGCGAGCGTTCAGAACGACGATGACGGAACCGTCCCCTTTGCCGGAATCAAACACATAGAGAGGATCGGCCAGCAAAGCGGGAAGGTTATTCCACACTTGTCTCGGTACGTTTGGATGATCTTTGTGAGCTTTCCCGATTTTACCCGCCAACATCGTCAAGGGCAGTTTGGGAAGTCCCAACGTCCGTAATGCCGGAGGCGTGTGTCCCATCCGGATGTCATGCGTAGAGGGCAGTTGCGGCAGCTTTTTGAGGAGATCAAGCCAGCGCCCTACATCCTTGGCAAAGGCGCTTCCTGCGGGTGGCACCGCCGTTTGAAAAAGCGCCCCCTGTTCCGTCTGGCTCCCCTCCATCAACCTCAACACCTGCTCCTTGGTGACGGTGGCGGGGTCGATGCCGACCTCTTCCAGCCAAGCGCGGAGGTCCTCGACCGGAGCATCGAGGCGGGCGATGCGCTCCTGTTCGGCGTTGGTCAGGAGGGGATTGCCGCCCCACTCGTTGGCGATGGCCTCCATCAGGGCGTTTTGATCGGCGTAGCCGTTACCGTCCTCGGCGAGGGCGTTGTCGCGCAAGGCTTCGTGTTCGGAGACGACGAGGGTGTCGGCATCGGTCAAGCCGCCGTGGCGAAACAGGCCCGGCGCGGTGCGGGGCGAAATGCCCAAAGTGGCCAATTCCGCAGCCAAGCGTCCCTGAGGCGCAATACCGCCTTTGCGTTTGAGGATATCGAGCACGGGGGTGCGCGCGGTGGACACGGTGTTGCCGGACTTCAGGCGAGCGAGGACGAGATCCAGGGAATCGCGCGACAGACGGGCGGCCTGCGGCGTCGGTCCCAGAACAGTGAGCCGCTCTTCCTGCCACAGGGCCTCCGGATCCATGCCGCGATCTTGGGCGCGGCGTCGGACGCGCTCGGTGATGAGGGTGGCGTTGGCGTGGGCTTCCTCCTCCCGCAGTCCTGCCGCGCGGAGGCTTTGGGCCACATCGTCCTGGATGCGCTGGCCGGGGATCACCGCGTCTTCCTGCTGTTGCAGGCGCTCCAACAGGGCGTCCAGATTCTGGGTGGGATTGGCCCCCGAGCCCAGGAAGGCCTCGGCCTCGATCCCGGTCATTTCCCCCGGCGCAAGGCGGATGCGATGGACGACCTCGGCCCTTTGCTCCGGGGACAAACCCGCCAGACTGGTGAGAAGGGCTTCGGCGCTGATGCTGAGATCGCCGCCGGTTTGCAACACCTCGGCCAACTGGCCGGAGACATCCCAGCTTTCCAGCACCTCGGGGCTGATCATGCCGGATTGATGCAGCTCGCGCACGCTCTCGGCGGGGAGAAGCACGCTCCCCTGGTCGGCGGCGATCTGCTGGATCAAGTCCTGTAAGCGGGCAGGGTCGCGCTGGAGAAGCGCGGACTGGGCGGCGGCTTCTGCCGCCTCGGCCAAGGCCGCCGCGTTCGCCTGGGCGCGGTTGGCACGAGACTGGCTGAAGGTGCTGACGCCTGCACCGGGCAGACCGAGCAAAGCCATGCCCCCGGCGGTTTGAGCAGCGATACCCAGGATGCGCTCGATGGCCTGTTCGCGCTCAGCGGGACTGGTGAGCAGGGTGTCAAATTTCCCCTGGCTTAGGGCCTTGACGGTTTCCTCGCCCAGGATGTTGACGACTTCTTGCATGACCTCGGTGGTGGTTTCGGTGGCCACGGCGCGGGCGTAACTTTTGCCGAAGGTCTTCAACAGACTGCTTTGGACTTCGCTGGCCGCTTGCTTTTTGAACACCGCCATGAAGGGGGCGGCCACCGCACGAGCGCCCACGAACTCCAACGCCCCATTCACCAGACCCACCCCGAGAGCAACGCCGGTTTGGGTGGTCGGATCCAGGCGCTCGCCGTTCGCGCCCCGAATATCGTTCATCTCCAGCCAGGCCATGCCCGCCTCGATGGCGCTGTTTTCGACAGCGGATTCGGCCATCCAACCGTAGTAGGCCGCCGTCGGCACGGTAACGAGTTCCTCGGGCGCAGCCACTTGCGGCCCCAGTTGTCCGGCAACCAGGGCGACACCGGCCCCGGCGGCAGCCGCTCCCGCCCGACGGAAGACCCCCTCGGCTTGCTGGCCGACCATGCGGGCGGCGGGACCGGCAAAGGAATCAAAAAACGTATTCCCGGTCTTGAGATGATCCCCCGCATCGAGGCGTTGGCGAAGCGCGTCCACCCGTCCCCGGCGCTCGTTGTTAAACCCCAACGCCATGACCTCGGTTCCGGTGAAGCCGAGTTCGTTGGTGGCGTATCCCGCATCGAACTCGGTGCTGATCTTCTTCCACCCGCGCTCTAGGGTAGAGAGATGCCGGACATCGTCGTAAGCCACGGCGGCGTTGGCCATGTCCTGCATCCAGCTGCTCAACAAGGGCGAGGACTCAAGGCGTTTACGCGTAGCGGCGGCACGGGCGGAGCGGTCAGCCTCCCCCAGAAGGGACGGATCCACATCCACCGGCAGACCGTGACCCAGCGCCCGCGCTGCGGTATCGGGATCCCCTTGCGCGGCGGCATGAAGGGTCAGGGCACGAGCCTCGTCCTCGCGCCGCTTCATTTCCAGAATAATATCGCGATAGCTGATTTCGTTTGGGTCCGAGGCGCTTTCCTGGGCGGGATAGAGACGACGGATGGTATCGGCGTAGGTCTCCATTAGCGTCCTCCTCGGGCGGCATAAATCTCTTCGATTTCTTTGTGGGTGGGGTCGGTTTTGTTGATGCTCTTAAATTCCAAGATGATATCGATCCGCTCTCTTTCGGGGATGTCGTCGTAGTCCTTGGTGTAGAAGCCCTCGCCCGGTTTGCGCTCGAAGAGGAATTTCTCGTCGTCGGAGAACCAACCGCTGTCTTGGATGCGTCCTTTGGTGAGCAAGCGATCCACCACCTTGCCGATTTCCTCGTCGGTGAGCCGTCCCCCTTTCTCCTTCATGGCTGCCTCCACTTCCTGTACAGCGAGGCCTTGGAAGGCCTCCATTCGTTTGGCTCCCGTTTCGTCCTTCTCCTTGGGGGAGGGGTTAATCCCGGCGGCTTGAAGCCTGAATTTCGCGACGTTGAAAATACGCTTCCACTGTTCGCCCTTCTCCAGCACTGCCGCATCCTTGCGGCTGATGCCCCCTTGCAGCTTCATGAAGGAAAGGATCTGCTCGTTGGGCATTTTCCCGGCCAGAGCAGTGAGATCGCGTTGGACGAATTCCAACGGATCCTCTGCCATCTGGTGCTGGAGTTCGTTGTAGAGAGGGAGATTGACGGGGCCGTTTTCCTCCTGGTGGTATGCCTTCTTTATGTTCTGCATGCCCAAGAAGCCGATTTCTTTCTGGATGTCGGCAGGAATGTCCCGGTAGTGCTTTCCCTGGAAAATCATCTCAAATGCCTGGCTCTCAGCCTCCTGTCGACGCAAGGTTTCCACTGCCAGATCCCTGTTGTAGTCCCGCATCAACGTGGTTTGGATGTCCTCGCTCAATTCCGGGTCCTTGATCCGCTTAGCCTGTTCCAATTGAAATTCGAGCATCGCCGCCTTGGAAGGCGGTGAGGCAGGCACGGGGGAAGAACGGACATCCGTCTGTTTGATCGCTCTTTCAGTCTTGAAACCCGTGGCCTCGACCGCCCAAGCCTTGAGTTGGTCAACGGTTTTGCCCTTCAGATCAGGATTATCCCGCATGGCTTTGGCAGTGAGCACCGCAGCCATGAAGGTGCCCGGTGCGGCAGAGAGGAGCGCCGAGGCTCCCCAAGCGCCAAAGCGATGGGCCAGAAGCAAATGGGGGGGGGTCGGTTCGATGCCCTGGTTCTGCAAGCGCTTCGCATTGGTGGCAATATACGCTTCGGTCATTTCTGCGGACAGAACCGGATCAAGGCGCAAGGCGAGGATTTCCGGATCCGATTTTCCGTCCGTCAGATCTGGACGGCTCGCCCGCATGGTTTCCAGCCAAGTCCCGTTCACAAACTGAGCGGTGCCCGTGGCGGTACTGTCGGGATCGGGATTCTTGCCCACGGGTTTTCCGCTGGACTCGGTGTGGATGATTATCTTGGCGAGAGCCTTTGTGTCCGGCAGCGCCGTGGGTTCCGGTCTCATCCCCTTAATTGCGGCGTAAGTGGCATCAAAGGTATGTTTTTTGCTCTTGACCTCGACGAGATGGCTGACGCTGGCATAGGCCTCGGGGGAAAGCTTGCCGGAGTTGGCCTCGAAATAGCGTTTGGCCTCGAGCGGATTGGTTTCCACCATGCGCTTGACGACACCAACGGCTGCGTGGGAGTCGATATCCCGGAGTTGCGCTTGGGTGCGCGGGTCATCGGGATCCCATCCCCGCTCGGCAGCCAGCTCAAGCACGGCATTGCGGGCGGTCTGCAACGCCCCCTCGCGCCGAACGGGGTCGTTCCCGTAGAGGGCCGCATTGTCGATATTGGTCTTGACCAGGCCCGCCGTGGTGCCATCGCGCCATTCTTCGCGCCCCCGCGCCGCGTGCCGCACTCCTGCGTCCAAGCTTCGACCTACCATCTCCCCGGTGCGTTGGTCGTAGAGCGCCCGCGCCCGTTCGGAGAGGTTCGCCCCATGTTTCTGGCGCATTTCCTCCAGCATGGGGCCAAGCTTGGGGTAGCCGTCATAAGCGGTGCGGCCCGACTGGCGAAAGAAGGCATCGTCTTTATGCCACAAGGCCTCGCGCTGCTCATTTTCAAACGCGGTCAAGGCCTCGTTGGCATGGGTGCGCGCATCTTCCTCGACCATGCGCTCAGCGTGCACGGCGAGCGCTCCCAACTGCCGCCCGCCCTCGATGAACCCGGCCGCGCCGTTGTCGAACGCGCCCTTGGGGGCGTTGATGTTCTGATACGCCAACTGGGGCGCAGGCATGGGGCGAGCGGCGACGACGGGCTGGGCGTAGGTGGGGATGCGCGGCATGAAAGGGGGCTCCCGTGGAACGGAATCAGTCAATTTATCGGGGATAATTATCTATTATTGTTAGGAAAAGGCCAGAAAAAAACGATATTTGTTAAAATCCTTGATCAAAAACGCGGCTTTTAGGAGAACGTTTCCCATGGTATAGAACTCTACGTTCTCATCCCTTGACAGGAAGGGTGTTCGGTCATGACGGCGACAAACCCTTCCTCTCTCAAGGCAACCCGAAAACTCCTCGGGCAGGAATTCACCGGCGTTGGCTTGAAATCCTCGGAGGTCTTCAAAATCCTGCCTGACTGGTGGGAAGAGGCCATCGAGCATCCCTCGGGCGTCTTCGAGGTGCGGGGATTCGTCGCCAAGCATTTCGGCTTGATGCTGGGGCCGGATGCGCGTCTGTGCCCTCGTCCGCCCGTGCCCACGTGCTTCAAGACGCGCAACGGCACGGATGTATCCAAGATGGCCTCGGCCCGCGCTTTGGCGGGGGCGGTGGCCAACCTTATTGCCGCTCGGACCATCCCGCCCTGGAGAGGGACTCTGCCCTCTGCGAGGAACCTTCGAGCGGAGGCTGTCACGCGCAACCTTACGCCGTGGGTGGGATTACTGGATCTTCTGGAGGCCTGCTGGTCTCATGGAGTCCCCGTGGTTTACCTGCCAACCCTCCCTGTTACCACGCCCAAAATGGACGGAATGGTAACCCGTTGCGGAGGGCGTCCGGTGATCATCCTCACGAAGAAAGCCTCTGCTCCGGCCTGGATGCTGTTTGTGTTGGCCCATGAGATGGGACACATCGCCTTGGACCACCTTGAGAGTCAAGAAGGCAGCTCGATTATTGACGAGGATGTGTCTGAGGACGGAAAGGGAAAGGACGATCAGGAAAAGCAAGCGGATGCCTATGCCATACAGCTTCTGACGGATGGAAAAAATTTCTCTCTCTCTGGACCGTCTCATTTTCCCCGGGAGCTGGCAACTGCGGCCATCTTGAAGGGACGTTCCGATGGGATTGATCCGGGGCACCTCATCCTAAATGCCGCCAAGCATACTGCTTCTGATCAGACCGATCCCTGGAAATTGGCTGGTGCAGCGCTAAAATTCATCGGCGAAAAGACTTCTCCCGACGATCTGTGTCGGAGACTCTTGTGCAAGAATATCGATCAAGACGCCTTATCCGACGATAGCTTCGAGTTCCTCAAGCACCTTCACCTGTTGTGACGGGGAAGGTCCATGGGGGAGCGACACGGCTTTTTCGATAAGGATGTTTTTATCAAACTGGCCTGTTGTGATCTTTGGGAAGATGTCCTGGAGGTGCTGGGTGTAACCCATCCTTACCGGCTTGCCTCGGCAACAGCCAAGGGTTCAAAGGCTGCGCTTCTCCGTAAAAATATTGGTGCTGACTGCGAGGAGACACTCCAACGACTCAAGAGGATGGAGCGGCACGCGCTCGTTATTGCGGAGCCGAAAACCGAAGAAGCCCTTGAGCTCTATAACCGCCTGATCACCACCTCCGACATTGACTCGGGCGAGGCTCAACTCGTTGTCGCTGTTCTCGCTTGCGAACAGGACAAGAAACTTATTTCCGGGGACAAGAGATTTTTACGGGCGATGTTGGAAAAGTTCCCTGACGAATTGACCGTTCTCTGCCCCTCTATCGTGACCTTCGAGCAGTGTGTGTTGGCCGTGTGTGACACAAAAGGATTTGAACACGTGAGGAATCGCCTTTGGATCGCCAGAGCCTGCGACGGCTCTCTCCGGCATGCCCTTGGCTCGCATGGAGGGACAAGCTACCTCTCCTTCAAGGAAGGCCTGGTGAGCTTTGGAGCAATGGTTCCTGTCCTCGGAGGAGAGAGTTGCGCGTGATATCATAAACTGATATCATCCAGGGATGAACAACGCCCACAGGAAAACCTTGACGACCCTCTTTGCCGAGCCCGTAAACGGAGCACTGGAATGGCGGCGAGTCGAGGCTCTGTTTCTGGCCCTGGGAGCGGAAATTGTCGAAGGGACGGGATCCCGGGTGACCATCCTTCTCCACGGGAAGCGGGCCGACTTCCACCGACCTCATCCTGGGCGAGAGTCGCTCCGCTATCGCGTCAAGGCAGCGCGGGAATTCCTCGAAAAAGCCGGAGTAACGCCATGAACACAATGATATATCAGGGGTACGCTGCCCTGGTGGAATACGAGGCCGAAGATCACATTTTCGCGGGTCGCTTGGTGGGAATCAAAGATATCGTCACCTTCCATGGCGAGAGTGTCGCCGAACTGGAAACGGCCTTCCGGGAGGCGGTGGACCACTATCTGGAGGTGAGCGCCAGAATGGGGGTCAAACCGCAGAAACCTTATTCCGGGAAACTCCTGTTGCGTATGCCGCCCGATCTTCATGCCCGGGTGGCCACGGCGGCGGAGCTATCGGGGAAAAGCATCAATCAATGGGTCTCGGAAACCTTGGGGCACCTCGCACTGTAGGGGATTTACCGATTGCTGACCCCCGGCGTGTGTCGCCAGGTCAGGACAACCGTTTGATGCTGACGGTCCCGGTCGGTTGTGGCACGTCGGGCATGCCCCAATTGAGCATCTTATCGCTGAAGCCCGGTGTTTTCGACGCACTGCTGGGGAAATAACTCATGCCGATCTGTGAGGCTGCCCCCAACAGGGTGCCGCCCGCTTGCCACATGCCGCTTTTGGCGGCGTTGCGACCCGCCAGGGCGGACATCTCCCCCTCGGCGAGGGCGCTGCCGCCTTGGGCGCGGGCGTTGTAGGCGCCGACGCGGAATTGATAGGCCTCGCGCTCGGCGTTGTTGCGGAGCGTCAGCGCATCCATCTCGCCCATCATCGCGGTATCGGCGACCATGTCGAGGGCGGAGCCGGTATCCACTTGCACGCCGGAAGCCGCCAGGGCGGAGCGTTGGGTTCCCGTCATTTGAGCCACTTTGAGGCGGTGTTGTTGCTCCTCGATGCGGCCTCGGGCCAGGGCGTCGTCGGCGGCGTTGTCTTGGATTTGGGCGTTGCGCTCGGCGGTCAGCGCGTTGTTTTGAGCGACCGCCTGCTGATAGGCCCCCATCTTCTTTTGTTGTTGACCCGATTGGTATTGGCCGTAAGCGGTCATCGCGGCGGAGGCCACGGCGGCGGCTAGGCTGATGGCGGTGGTGCCTCCGGACATTTAGGACTCCTCGCGGCGGGACAAGAGCAGGGCGGTTTCGTCGGTGAATTCGGCCTCGGCGGCCTCGAGGGTGGGGGCGGTGGTGGCAAACAGCATCGTCAGGTGGGTATCGGTGAGCGCCACGAAGGCTTGCTTGCGGCCCGCCGCGCCTTCCAGGACGGTGTAACCGGTGAGACGGATCGGTTTCTCGCTGGTGGTGACCTGCACGTCGCCGTGGACGATCAGCAGGGTGGGGATTTTGATCAACGCGCCGGTCAGGACCACGCCCGCCGGGATCAAGATGGTGCGAGCGTAGAGACCCGCGTGGAAGGTGTGTTCGGTGCGAATGGGGACTTGCGGGTGCTTGAGGGCCTCGGTCTCGAAACGGCGTACCGTCTCCAGCGCCACGGAAGAGAGGGCGTCGAGGCGGGGGACGAGATCATCCATGGGGCAGCACCTTCAGGAAAACCCGGTTGGTTTCCCGGTAGCCCCGGCGCGGCAGCACCTTTCCGAGCGGTCCACCCGTGGGGGCGCTGACCAACAGGCCGGGGGAGCCCAGCGCTCGGGCGTGGGTTTCCGCCGCGTGGAGCAGTTGGAGCCCCGCCCCCGTCTTGCGCTGCTCCGGGGCGACGAAAAGGCTTTCCGCTACCGCGATGGCCACCCCGTAATGGGGCAAGACCGGCGTCAGGAGGGCAACGAAGCCGATCAGCCGCTCCGACCGAAACGCACCATAAATTTGGAAAGCCGCGCTGCCGTCGAGCAGGCGATAGGCGGCCCCCTTCTCGGTGGGAGGGGGGAGGCCGTGCAACGCGCATTCCGCGCCATAAGCCTGGTGCAGGGCGGGAAAATCGGGGTGGCCCTCAATCTCGGCAAAGGCGCATTTGCGAACGGTGATCATCCTGCCTCCAGGGTGAAGGGGTGGCCAGAGTGAAGGGGTGGAAGGGCAGGCCGTCGGGGCCGAAAGGCGCGGCGGGAAACAAGGTGAAGCCGAGCCAGGTCAGCCAGCGGATCGACACCCGGTTGCGCGCGTCCACCCGATTGGTCAAGCGACGGTAGGAGCGCAACATCTCGGCCAGGAGCGGGCGCGAGCGATGCAGGAAGATCCGGGCGTGGGTCTTCACCGCATCGCTCCCCAGCAGCCAGGGAATGCCCTCCCGGTCCAACAGCGAAGCGGGACACACGCCCCACAAGCAGACCAAATCTCCGTCCGCCAGACCGGCCCAAGCGTGGGTCGCGTGGGTCACGGACCAGTGCAGCGCCTCCTCGGGGGTCTGGCGATGGGCAGCCCAGACCTCGGCCCGGTCGGCTTGACGCAGGCAGGGGGCGAGGGTTCGGGCGTCGGCCAAACAGGCGGGGCGGATCAGGATATTAGCCGCCAATTTCCACCTCCGGCATAATCGCCAGCACCGTCAAGGGGACGGGTTCGGCTTGGCGGATCAGGACGCGACCGTGGCTGTTCCAGGCCGGTTGCAGAACCAGCTCCTGGTCGCCGGTGGAAAGGGCCAGCGCCTCGTCGTAATGCTCCGGGCGCAGGCGGGTCTTGAGCAAGCGGTCGGCGGAGGGACCGGCCTCGAATTCGCGCGAGCGCCACAGACGCAAGCTGAGGCGCGGGATGGTTTTCTTACGCGCCTGGACGGTGCCTTCCCCGGTTTGCCCCAGGTCGAGGTCCAAGGTTTCCAGATCGCAGGTATAGGGCAAGCCCACGTGCACGGTACGATAGGGACGCGGCAAGGTCACTTGGCCGTTTTGCACCCCTTGGCGCGCCACGACATCCCCGTCGGCGAGAATCGCCACCTCTCGCCCTTCCAGATGGACGAGACCGCTGATCACGCGGGTAGGCTCGCCACGATAAGACAGTCCGGCATCGACACAAAAGGCGTCTTCGGCGGTTTTCCAGTTGCGTTCGTGCAGGCGTTCGATGAAACGACGTTCGCCCCGTCGCACCACGACGTAAAGCACGTCTTCGGCGCCTTCTGAGACGGTGCAGACGGACTCGAAAACCCCTTGGGTATCGTGACGGTGCCAGGCCCAGACTTGGTGCTCGCGCAGGTAGGAAAGGCCCAGCAGGGTTCCGTCGGAGCGCAAGGCCCAGACGATGGAATGGGGAACTTGGGCGTAGGCCCAGGCGGTGATTTGGTAGCCCTCGAACAAGTGATTGGACAAGACCGAGAGATCATCGCCGGTGAAGCCATCCACTTCGAGCTTGTAGCCCAAATCACGCACGATGCTGCCCTTGTCCTGGACATAAAGGATGGTGTTGCCGATCACAATCGGAGGCACGCGGGAAGCGCCGCGATAGCTTTGGGGTTTGACCCGAAGGGAAGAGGGGGTGAGCGGGGTATCGTCGCCTCCGCCGGAAACGCGCCACTCGGCATCCGAGGTAAGCAGGATCAAATCGCCCAAGGGCATCAGGTGCCGCACCTCGTTGATCTGGGAGGCGGCCAGGGTGAAGGTCATCGCCTCGTCGTCGCGGGCGGGGCGGGAGACGTTGAAGTTGGCGTAAGCGTTGATCACGCTGGCCCAGACCGTTTGCGGCGCGTTGAGCGTGGCGGCGAGATAGAGGCGTTGCTCGTGGAAAGCAACAGCGGAGGGGTAATTGCCCGCGCCCTCGAAGGGATTGCGGCTGCCGGGCGGGGTCAGGGCCAGATCGGGGGCGGTGTTGAGGTCTTTGAACGATGTCGCCTCGGTGGAGCCGATAAAACCGAAAATGGCGTTGTCGGCCTTGTAGACTTTATAAAAGCCAGCCCCCGTTACCTTTTCCCAAGAGACCGTGACCGAGGCCTTTTGCGGCCAGGTGGTCTCGGTAGGGCCAGCGCAACTGACCACGACCGACGGCAGGCTTTCCTCGCCCGTGTCCTCATGGATGGCGGTGACCTTGTAACTTACGGTGTCGGTGGTGTAGGCGACTCCGCCGGGGTTGGTGAAGACGGCGCCGCCCTTGCTGACCGGTGGCGGCGTGGTGCGCCAGTCGTAAATGGCCGGCTTGATCACCTCGTCCCCCCAGGTGGCATGCTCAGGGGGGACAATCTCGGTGTAACGAAAATAGGCTTCCGTGCCCGCCTTGGCTCCGCTTCGAGTCACGCGATAGATTTGCCCGGCGCTGGCGCTGATAGGCAAGGCCGAAACCGAGGCGACGGTCCCTTTCAGCGCCCCTTCAAGGATCTCTCCCATGGAAGGCGACGCACTGAGAGGGCCAAAGGTCATCTCGCTCAAGGTCCAGGCATTATGATCTTGGCGGGTCAGCTTGCGCGGCGCGTGGCGGGGGTGGACGAGAAACAAGGTGTCGGCCCGCCCGGCGAAGGCCAAGCGTTCCAGGTCGGCTTCCAGGTAGGGCGTGGGGCATTCAAAGACGCTGCCGTTCGGGTTCAGCACCGTGCCGCCGTCCTTGTGGACGCGCAGGTATCCGACCCCAAACTCCAGCACGTACTGCTGGGTGACGCTGAAAACAAAGGGGATGAGGCGGACGCGCTGAGCGCTGTCCTTCACCTCCGCCACGAAGGCGAAGCCGGGGCGGGAAGACGCGCCTCCGTGGGGGTGAATGAGGAAATTGCGGCAGGTGCGCAGGCCTGCGCCGTATTTCCCCAGATCGGTGCGAGCGTAAAGGCTGGGGGCGAGTTCCCCCCCGGTAAAACTCGGTTGGTAGACTTTCAGCGGCATGGGGTATCCTCCTGCCGCGCGAGAATCCATTCGGCCTCGGGGGGGCGGTCGTCTTGACCTTCGTTGCCATCGGCCCGTTGAGCCAGCGACAGGGTGTTGAGATAGAGGCTCTGGCACAGTTGCAGGCTGTTCTTGTCCCGTGTCAGCGGCATGCAGATTTGGACCGCCAGCTTCCAGGCCAGGGCCTCGACGAAGAGGGGATCATAAAGAGTGGGCTCCTCCACTCGGGCCGTGTAGAGCAGACGGGCTTGGGGCTGGTGGGTGAGAAGCAGGCGAGTGGTGCCTTGGTCGTTACTTTCGATGACGAAGGGGGCATCGGGGAGGAGATCGCGGGCCAGCAGGCAATCGGAGGGCAGGCTGTAGACGTGCCCCCAGTCTCGCCGCATTTCCCCGCTCCGCTCGGCCAAAACCACTCGCTTGGTGGCGAAATTCCACGGGTAATCTCGCAGCACGCTGTCCCGGCAGGGCTCGAAGTGGAGCGCGCAAGCCATGGCCTCGGCGCTGCGTTCGGTGAGGGAAACGATGGCCGCCGCGCCGAGATGAGACAGCGCGAGGTTGCAGATCTGAACGACGCTGGCGGCCATGGATCAGGGCTCCTCTTTGGGGAGAGGGGGGCTCTCGCACGGAATCATCCACGCGCCCAGCTCGGCCTCGTTCTTGAGGACGAAGCGCTCGCCGGGCTCACGCAAAATCCCGCCGTAAACCCCGCGTTGACGAGCGATCACTTGGAGCGGAAATGGCGGTTTAGCCATTGGTTTGGTTCCCTAAGGTCACCCCGGCGGTGATCTTCCCAGCACTTGCCGTTCCGGTGACGGTGTATTTCAGGCGCAGATAGCGGGTGGTGCTGCCCAGCGGCAGAACGTCCAAAGCGAACTGCTTGCCCGCCTTCAGGTCGGCCAAAGGAATCGCTGCGGTGGCGGCTAGGGTCTTGGGGGCGGCGAAGGTGGGGCTGTCGTCACCTTCCACTGCGACGGTCAAGCTGGTCAGCCCGGCGAAATCTTCCACCACCTGGATCAAGAGTGGCACCTTATAGCCCTTGCCTTGATCGCGAGGGAGGGGAGCGTTCGCCCCATACACGGTCCCATTCACCCCGGTATCGAGGCTGTTGGTAGACGGCGCCGAACTGGTAACCGCTTGGGCCTCAGAAAAGAGGCTGAGGGCATCGAAAAGCATACAAAGGTCCTCCGATAAAAAAGAAGGGGGTCTGGGGCATCGCCCCAGGCCGGGTTGAGGGGCGGCAGCCCCCATTCCCTTAGTTCACACCACCCGCGCTTCGCTATTAAGCAGCGCATCGGTCTCCCGAATAGGAATTCCACGGTACGAAAGCACCTCCTCCCCCTCGATCTCCTTACGGGAGAGCCGCACAAAGTTGTCGCTGGCCCCGGCGTTGCTGGCCAACCCATCGAGCGCTTCCAGCACATCGCGGTTGCAATAGATGGCCTGGCGCCCGGAGGGCACGCGGCGGGATTGGAGCTTGTAATAGGCCTTGCGCAGGAAATCGTAGAGCTTGACCTTGCCGTCGCGCATATCGGCGACGTTGATGTTGGCGACGCGGGCGTTGTAGCGCCAATCCTTGATCGCCAGGCCCACGTGCCAGGTGAATTTTTCTTCCTCGACGAAATAGGGGTTGTTGCTGGGGTCGAGCACGCGCTGTTTGCCCATGTCTTCCCGTTGGACGCCGGCTTTGCTGCCCTTGGGATAGAGCAGATGGGTAAACTGCCCGCCCCAGGTGACAAACCAGAGGGAGGTGTTATCGGAGCCCATCCCTCCGGCATCAATGATCTGGTTGCCCGCGCCACTGCCGCCCAAGACGTTGTAGCGCGCCGAGAGACCTTTGAACTTCTCCGGAGCGGTCTTGGTGTCGTGATAGAAAATCCCGGTGGCCATCTCCTGGTTCATGGCTTCCAGGAAAGCGGTGGCCTCGGAGAGACGCAGGGCACCCTTGTTGGGGGAGAGTTCCAGCAAGCGGCTGTCCACCGAGGATAGGGCCTCCACGAAGCCGGTGGTGTCGTCCACCTGTTGGGTGGTGGATTTGGACTGAGGAATCCCCTGATAGAGCTTGCCCCAGGTGACCGAAGGCAGCCCCGTACGGATGGTGTGGCGATGAACCGCGCCCATGTTGCATTCGAGGGCGACGGCATCATCCAGGATGGGATTGGTTTGCTTGAGCAACTCCACGACGGCGGCGATTTGTTTGCCGTCCTCCGTGCGCTTCAAGACATCAATCAGGTTGAGATAGCTGTTGCTGAGAACCGACATGGCGGGCATTCCTTACGGGGTCGAGGGGTAGAGAATGGCGGCGTGATCCACCGCGCCCAACGCGGGCGAGCGGGTATCCACCGGTCCGGGCTCGGTCACTTTCAGGCCCGCGCGATAGGCGAAGCGCACCAGTTCGGGATGGTTGCCGAGCCCGTAAGCGTCAAGCAGGGTGCGCAACTCAGGCGTCCCATAGGTCGCGATGGCGCGGTCGGCGATGGCGAGGTTTTTAGCGAAATCAACGCCGCCGAATTCTTTGTCGCTCTTAGCCTGCTCCACCCACTGCGCCGCTTGGTGATCGAGCGCCGTCTTTTGGCTCTGGTGTTGGGTGGCACGAAAATCGATCAGCTTCTGCGCCTGGTCCTTGGACAGACCGAGCGAGGCGGACAGGCCCTTGAACTCGCCCACCAGGCTGTCATCGACCTCGAACCCCTGGGGGAAGGTAAAATCACCATAATCCTCGGGCTTGACGGACGGCGGCGGGGCCGCCCCTGGGAGGGGTGGCACGGGGGTCTCGGCAGGGGGCGGAGCCGTTTCGGTCGGGGCTGGAGAAGGAGCGGCGGCAGCGGCTTGGGGCACGGGAGGGGGTAAAATCTCCGTCATGAGAGAACTCCTTTGGTTTGGACATAATCGGCGAGAAGAGCGGCGGCTTGGCCGGGGTTGGCCTCCAGAATTTCGCGAAGCAGCCACAAGCCCACCCAGCGCACCCCTTGCTTGAAGGCGGTGGCGTTGGGCTCTGCCTCGTAACCGGAAGCCAGAGGCCCAGTGGCGAGAAGCAGGCGGTGCAAAAAGCGTTGCCCCTCAGCAAGTGCGAGCAAGGCGCGAAGATCGTCTGCGGACTGGTTTTTGGGGGCTTCCATGACCTACATCCCTCCCAGAAGGGCGGTCAGCGCATTGGGGCTGCCGGTATCGGTTTCGGACAACACCTTGGCGGCCTGGGCTCCGGTGGCTGCGGTTTGCAGGCTCTGCTGCATCGCCATCCTTTGCTGCTCCTGGGCGGCGGCCTGGGCGCGGGCTTGGCGGGTTTCGGCCACCTGCTCATCCGAGCGCACGATGCGAGCCGGGGCGTTGAGGGCTCCCGCCATTTCGTCCACTGCTTGATCGGGATCGAACTTGTCTTTGACCTCGGGGAAGACGGCGGACAGGTTGCCGATGAACGAGGCCACCCGCTCGATGCTGCCGATGGACACGGTTTTCTGGGCATCGGCCAAAATCGAGATGTATTCCACCCGCAAATCCATCGCACCCAATTCCTGAGGCGGACGGGCGAGCAGGGGCGAATCCTGCCCCAGTTGCCAGTAAGGCAGCGACTTCTTGACCATGATGGCGAAGACGCGATCCACCAGGGGATCGAGCAATTCGTGATGCAGCCGCTCCAACACCGGCCCCAGCATGAGAAGCTTCTCTTGCCGCCGGGCATCGACCTCTGTCGCGGTAACGTTGGAGCGCTCGATCTCGGAAACGATGAGGAACACGTCCTCGTAGAAAGTGCGGCGGATGCGTTGCCGGGCAAAATCCATGGACTGCTGCATTTCCATGGTGCGAGGCTGCACCGCGTAGATGGAGCGCACACTGCCTTGCCCCTGGGTGGCGTCCTCGAAGGTCACCCCGCCGGGCAAGACGTTGATGGGCGAGGTGCGCAACCCCACGGGGGCCACCAGAGGCGGATTGACCATCTTGTCGATGGCCTGAGCCAGACGCTTCTCCATCACCTGAAGCTGCCGGATGTCGCCCAGGGCATCCATGGCGGGTGACCAGCCGTAAATATCCGACCCCGCCAGATGCCAGCGGGGACACATGGCGGGGAACTCGTCGTACCCCCCTTCGCGCAAGACGCTGCCCGCGTCGCCGCCGACCTCGAACCAGATTTCCCGGTAAGGCTTGCCCTTAGAGTCGCGGGTAGGCTCGATGGCATGAACCACCTCGACCCAATTGTCCCGCTGGCCATTCTGTCCCTGGTGTCGGGCGGAGAGACTGACGTTGGCCTCGCCGAAGCGCTCCAGCAACTGGCCCACCGTCATGGAATATTCCCGATAGAGACTATCCACCCGCCCGTTGGCATTGCTGGCGACAAAGTATTCGCCGATGGTGAGCGTCTGGCAGGTGATGAGGGTTCCCTCTGGGTCCATGTCCTCGTAGACGATCATGGCGGCGGTGCCAAAGGCGGCCAGTTCCTCGTAAACCGAATAGAGCGCGTTGTAGATGTTGGAGCGGTTGAACACTTCGCGCATCATGCGCTCGGCGTCGGACAGCCAGAGCTTAACCGCTTCCACCTCCATCAAGCGCGGATCGGGACTGCCCAAGCGAAACCAAGGCCGCGCCGGAGAGGTCACCCCCGACATCAGCCCCGAGGCGAGCGTCCGATGGGCCAAAGTCCCGGTGTTATCAACGATCTTGTCGTTGCGCTTACCGCCCTTGTTCCGATCCGTGATGAGAAACCGCCCCCGCCGAGGCAGCACATGATCAGCGATATCGCGCCAATGCTCGACAAACGAGGCCCGCTCTGCCTTCAAAGCGGCCAGACGTTTGAGATAGGGGGCGCGACGATCCTGCTCCAAGCCCTTATCCCCCCAACAGGGTTTTCTTGGCAAGATTAGCCTGCCCCAGCACCCCTTGCCCGCCCGTGAGCAAGGTTCCGCCCTGGGAGGCTCCGGCCAACGCCGCTTGCTTGCGGGTGTTGTCGCCTGCCCGCTGCACTTCGGACGAGGCCATCTTCACCGGCGCGCGCGGCGGTGCGGGTGGCGGCGGAGGGGGGGGTGGGGAAGGAGCCGAACCACCACTGCACATGAGCCTGCCTTCCATAAAAAGTTATAAATCGACTATATGAGTTAAAAAATTAAAGCGCAACGTCCCTTCTTATTCGTCCTATTCCCTTGTTTTAAAAACGCCTCTTCCCTCAAAGCCTCGCTCTGGCTATGGTAGATCACCCTAAATGAGAGACGTTGCGTCATGACTTTAACCGCAACAACGAGTAAAATCACCCACAGCGCCAATGGCGTTACCACGGTGTGGCCGTTTGCCTTCCGGATTCCCACCTCTGCCGAGGCGGAAGTCCTCGTCACCTCTCCCGACGGCGTGACGACGCGCGTGGATCCCCTGGACTACACCGTCACCGGATTGGATCGTCCCGAGGGTGGCTCGGTCACTCTACCGCTGAACGATCCTCCCCTGGCGGCAGGACACACGGTGACGATCCGCCGCAAGACGGCGCTCACCCAAACCACCGACCTGGTGACCGGTGCCGCCTTCTATGCCGAGGATGTGGAAGCGGTGTTCGACCGCCACACGATGGTGGATCAAGACCAGCAAGAGCAATTGGATCGAGCGCTCCAAGTCCCCGTCTCGGATAGCGCCGCCCAGGGGATCTTGCCTGTGGCTTCCTTGCGCGCAAACAAGGCGTTGGTGTTTGATGCCACGGGAAACGTCACCGTTTCGGTGGATGATTACCAGGATCAAGCGAGCCAAGTGGCCGCGAGCGCTGCCGCCGCTCACCGCTCCGAACAAAACGCCGAGGCGTCCGCCGCTCTGGCCCTGACCTTGAAACAAAACACCGAGGCGTCCGCTACCCTGGCCCTGACCGCACAAGGCGCCGCTTCCATCGCCGAGACCAAGGCCCTGGCGGCAGCGACCGCCGCACGCGCGTCCGAACAGGCGGCAGCCGCCGATGCCGCGAAGGTCGGTCCCTGGGCAGAAGAAGTCTGGCAAATCGCCGTCGAAGCCTCCACTTACGCCCTCACCGCCGAGACCTACGGGCACCAAGCCGTCGGCGCCGCCCACAGCGCCACGGCCGCAGCCACGACGGCGCAAGAGGCCGCAGGACGGGCCTCTACGGCAGCAGCCCAAGCCGGAACTTCCGCAACCCAAGCGGCGGTAAGCGCAGCGGCAGCCGAACAAGCGTTAAGGGAAGGGGAGCCTCCCCCCGCCGCGTCGGAAACGGTGGCGGGGGTGGTGGAACTCGCCACCTCCGTCGAAGCGCTGGCCGGGGTAGACACCGGCAAAGCGGTGACCCCCGTGGGCCTGAAAGCGGCGGTGGAGGCCCGGATCACCGCGCTTCCGGCAGGGCCACAGGGGGAACGCGGGATCCAAGGCCAGCTTGGCCCTCAAGGGGTTCCCGGCCCAAAGGGGGAGAAAGGCGAAAAGGGGGATCTCGGGGTGTCCCTGTTCACCAGACCGGGAGACTACATCTTCACGGTTCCCGCCGGTGTTTGGGCCTTATTCGTGTCCGCCTGTGGCGGCGGCGGAGGGGGCGGATCGGGGTATGGAAACTGGGGGGACACCGTGACGAGTGGAGGGGCTGGCGGTGGCGCGGGCTCTGCACGAGAGAAAGTTGTTGGTGTCACCCCCGGCGAAACCATCGCTATCACTGTTGGTGCCGGAGGAACTGGAGCATGGCAGCGCGATGGAGGCACCGGAGGGACGACCGTCTTCGGCCCGTACCTTGCTTGCAACGGAGGGGGCGGGGGAAAGTGTGGGGGGGCGACCACTGGAGGCGCGGGAGGCGCGGGAGGCACTGGCTCAACGGGAGTGAGCGCAGGAAGCGCGGGAGGTGCCGGGAGCTACTCTAAGCCTTGGGGGTCAACCCCCGCCACAGCGGCAAGTGGAACCTGTCAATTTGGCCTCCCCGCGCAGGCTTATGCTGCGGGTGCGAGCCGCCCGACGAACAATGGAGTTCCGGGCCAGGGCCACGGCTCTGGCGGTGGCGGCGGTGCCTTCGTCGGGGATGGTTGTCCGGGCCAGCCCGGCTATCTCAAAATAGAAGTCTAATCTGGAGACGAGACGTGAAAACATTCGCACTTCTACAAAATGACCTCCTGTGGAGCATCATCGTCGCCGAGGAACCGCCCCAATGGCGCGAGACGGTTTTCGTCGATATCACGGAGATGAGCCCACGCCCCCGTGTCGGCTGGTATTGGACGGGGGCAGAGTTTGAGGCTCCGGAGACCTTCGAGTCCGAGCAAGAGCGCCAAAGAATTCTTCAGACCCGCCGGGATGTGATCGCGGTTCAACTCAAAGACATCGACGTTTTGAGCGTCCGCCCTCTGCGCGCGGTGGCCAGCGGCGCGGGGGATGATTTCGACCGGGATAAACTGCAAAATCTCGACGCGAAAGCGACGGCTTTGCGGGCCGAACTGTTGACTCTGGTCTGAAGGCGGATCCCGCATGACCGACAGCGCTATCCGCTTTGCCGAACTCGTGGGCGAGCTTCGCGCCGACATGAAAGAGAGCCAGCGGCAACGCGCCAAGCTGTTCGAGATGACCGAGAGCATGACCCATCAGCTGACCGAACTCACCGCCAAGCTTGAAGTTCACGTGGAGCAGGAAGGAAGTCACTGGCATACCCTGGAAGAGCACGTCGAGACCTTAAAAGAGCGCGTCGAAATTCTGGAGACGGGGCCTTCCAGCCCTTCCTCCGAGGGCAAAGCGAAGATCCTCGCAGGGATCGGCGGGACGGGAATGCTGGGTGTGATCTTCGGAGAAAACATCGTTGAGGGCATCGGGCGGCTGATTGACGCCCTGCGCCGCGCCCTTCACTAAGGAGAACTGAGATATGCTGGCTATTCTGTCCGCCCTCTTCGGCTTCGCCGCCCCCTTCTTGCCGGAGGTGATGAAGTTTTTCAACCGCCGTCAAGACAACGCCCATGAATTAGCGATGATCGATCTTCGGCTCAAAAGCGCGGCCTCTGAACACACTTGGCGGATGGAGGAAATCAACGCCAACGCCGACATTGCCGAAATGCAGACCATGCGCCAACCCACACCTTCGTTTGGCGTCCAAATTCTTGACAAGGCGCAAGACAGCCTTCACCCAGCCTTGTGGGTGCCGATTTTCTGGCTGTTCGCTCTGCTAGACTTCATCGCCGGACTGGTCCGTCCGGGGATCACCTGGGCCGTCGTCGGTGGGTACCTGGCCTACAAGCTGGCCCTCTACCAGACCCTGACCAGCGCTCGCTTCGGCAACGATTTCGCCGGAGCCATGAGCCAACTGTGGAAAGAAGACGACTACGCCGTTCTCTCCCTGGTGCTGGCTTTCTGGTTCGGGGGACGCATGTACAAAGCCGTTTTCGGAGGGAACGCCAGTCATGGCTCTGCCTCTCGCTGACCCCGCCCTTGACCTCGCCGCCGGGCTCGCCCGACAGTTCGAGGGCCTGCGCCTCGCCCCCTACCACGATCCGGTGGGCTACCCGACCATCGGCTACGGGACGCTGTTGTCCCGCGACCCCTGGGCCGACTTGTCACGCTGGCCCGCCATCACGCAAGCTGAGGCCGAGCGCCTCTTGCGCGAGCATCTGGAAACCTTTGCCGCCTCGGTGGCGCGACTGTGCCCGGTGCCGCTGTCGGATCACCAACGCGCAGCCTTGATCGACTTCACCTACAATGTCGGCGCGGGAAATCTCCAGGCGAGCGGCCTGCGCCAGTGCGTTCTTCGTGGCGACCACGAGGGGGCTGTGGGACAGTTCGGGCGGTGGGTGTTTGCTCGCGGAGTCAAACTTCCCGGCCTAGTCCGACGACGACAAGCGGAGGCTGCGATGTATGCCGGGGGCACAGGGTAGAAAAGCCAAGGGGTAGGACGCCGCTGCCTACTCGGGCCAGAAGTCCGGCTCCATGATCTGCTCGAAGCTCCAAGGGCAGGCGGGAGGAAAGGTGGGGCGGGAGAGCCCTGTTTCACCGGTGACCTCAATCAGCGCCCGCCCGTAGGCATCCTCCAGCGCCCCATCGACCCGAGATTTCAGACTAGGATTGTCTCGCATATGGGAGACGAGCTCATGACGTTGCACGGCAACCGTTGTCCTCCAGCTCGCTCCACGCCGCTCCGGCTGAAACTGCCATTTCAGGAGATGGAGGAGCAGCACCGCCAAGCGGCTCACCAGTTCGCGCTTTTCGCTCCGGCCCATGCTTTCGATCTCCTCGGCGATATTCTCGATGTCGGCACTGGACAGGTGACCGGCCCGCAGCAGCGCCGCTTGCTCATTCGCCCAGGCGTAGAAATCTTGATCGTAAAGCGCTGACTTTCCCATCGGCTTGGTCCCATCTGTTCGCGCGAAGGTGCTTTGAAGTTAAGACGGAGAAAGCGCCGGGTTCAATCCCCTTCACTCCGGCCAGAAGTCCGGGTCCATGATCTGCTCGAAGGTCCAAGGGCAGGCGGACGGAAAGGTGGATTCGGGAAGCTCGGTTTCGCCTGCGGCCAGATCAGAGGCATCGTGGTAAGCATCCTCCACGGCTTGGTCCAGGCTGGACTGCAAACTGGGATTATCACGGAGGTGACGAACCAAATCCCGGCGCTGCACCCGGATCGTTGCCTTCCAACTCGCGCCGCGCCGGACGGGTTGGAACTGCCACTTCAGCAGGTGGAGCAACAGCACCGTCAAGCGGCTGATCAACTCGCGTTTTTCGCTCCGGCCCATGCTTTCGATCTCCTCGGCGATATTCTCGATGTCGGCACTGGACAGGTGACCGGCCCGCAGCAGCGCCGCTTGTTCGTTCGCCCAGGCGTAGAAATCTTGATCGTAGAGCGCTGATTTGCCCATGGTGTTTGAGGTTCCCCTCTGTTCGCGTGGGTCTGGCATTCAGTCTAAGACAGGAGGGCTTCCTGGGGCAATCCCTCTTCCTTCTTGACCCACCCCCCGGAAGAGTGCTCCACTCCTCTTCACCCTTTTTTGGTGAGGAAGAAGTATGGCCGTCGGCACGCCCGCCCCGGACGCGATTGACCTGTACAATAAACTCTTACACCTTCCCTTCTCCGCCACAACGGAGATTAAGCAAATCGCTTGGCGTCTCCGCTGGCCCCGGCAGCGAGATGGCGCAACGGCGGTCGCTTATTTGCAGACCCAGATTATGCTGGGTCAAGCCGCGAAAGCTCGAGAAGTTGCAGATTCCTTGTGGGACCAACGTTACACGTTACCCTTTGAGGTTGCTGGCTCCTTCGCGGCGCAGCTGGGGATGCTGGGCTGCTACGATAGGGCCAGCGACTTCATAAAAGCGTTGGGTGATAAGGGGGAAATCAAGCCGCTTCCCGTGACGATAGGGGCAAGCGCTCTCAATGCGTCTCTTTGGCGCGGAGATCTGGATAAAGCAGAGGCCATCATCCGCAGCAGCCAGAGTAAAGAGCAGGGGAGGATTGCCTCTTTTCGAGAAGAACTTAATCAAGTCGGTCTTGCTCCTCATTTTGCAGTTCACCAGAAAATAGTTCATAATGCTGTCGCCGATATCCAATGCACACAGTCGATTTTTATAAACACAGAGGAGGGGGTTGAATTTCGTCAGTCTATTTTTGTAAAGGGAACCCGAGAGGAACGGCGGCGCATTGAGGATAGGATCGACGATGCCCTGGCGGAGTACTGGCGCTCCGTGAGGTTGGAGGAGGCGGCCCATATCCCTCTCATAACCACAAGTGTGCTCGACATCGCATCGCACTGGCCGCAGATCTATGACCGCAACGCCGCTTGAGATTGCCGAAACTCTCCTGGCCGATGCCGAGGGGGAAGCGGGCTACCGTGCGGCAACCTCGCGCGCCTATTACGCTGCATTCCAGCACCTCCTGGCCCACCCCAAGCTTGCAACCTATCAGCGGCAGCACGCGGGAAGCGACCATCGAGCGTTGATCGAACACCTCAAGGCGTCGAAGGATCCTGTGCTTCGTCGGATTGGACAACGACTTCTCCCACGCCTCAGGGCACTCCGCAATGAGGCCGATTACGACACCTGCGTTCCCTTCTCCCAGGGATCGGCCACAGATGCTCTGGATTACGCCCAAGAGATTATCACCCTTCTTCCCTGAACCGCCTCTAATCCCCCTCATCGGGCAAACGGATCAAACTCCGACAAGGCAAACACCGGCTCCCCGCTCTGCGTGGGCGCGGTCAGGGCGGGGAACAGGGCCGACAGCCCCCACACCAAGGCATCGACGCGATCCGGACTTCCCGGCCCCTGATAGCCCCCTGCGGTCATCAGACACATCTGGTCTTCCAGCGCCTCGAAGCGCCCCACGTGGCTCACTCGCCCCAAGGCATAGAGGGCGGAGATGGGTTCGGCGCGGACGTGTTTGCCTCGGGTGGCGCGAACCTCCAGAATGGGCAAGCCGGGCCGGACGCTCAAGAGGGTGTGCTTGCACATCGCCCCGCCCTGGTTGATCTCAATCACGATGGCATCGGCGTCGTAGCGATCAAAGGCGGCGATGGCGCGGGTGGCCCACTGACGCGGACTCCCTTTCAGACTCATATCGTCCAGCACATAGCCCCGTTGATCGTGGGCGCCAATCCCGGCGACGACGATGCCGTTCTCGTCGCTGCCGGGTTCGGCGGAAACGGCCGGATCGACGGCCACCAGAATCCGCCCCAATTCGGGCCCCTCTGCCCGTCGCCCTTGATCCAGAGTGACACGATCCCAGATGGCACCGACCACCTCGGGCTCGTATTCCCCCAGCCAGATGTGAGCGTAGCGCTCGCGCCGAAAGCGCTTATCGTGTTGTTCGGCGGCGCGGAGTTCGTCGGTGAGGAAAGGGTTGTCGGAAAAATTCATCCGCTGCACGAGAGCGTCGGGCGGAGGATGAGGCCCGCGCAAGAACCGATCCACCGCATCGGATTTGCGGCGTGGGTTCCACGAGAACCACAGTTCCGAGCCCGGTTTGCGGATGGTGGGGATGAGCAGTTCTAGCGAGCGCTCCCCTAAGGTTTGCGCTTCCTCGACCCAAGCGATATCGAAGCCTTCCAGGGACTTGATGGAATCGGCGGTGTGATCCTGCATGCCTTGAAAGGTGATCAGCCCCCCACCGGGAGTGAGGATCCGCTTATCCTGCACCCGAAACTGACGCGACACCGCGAATTTCTGGATTTTGCTTTCCAAGAGACGTTTGACAGATTCGGTCAAGGTCCGCTGGACTTCGCGCACACAAACCGCACTGGTGCCCGGCTTCATCAAACAGCGCTCGATGAGGAGTTCGGCGAAGTTGTGAGATTTCCCCGACCCGCGTCCCCCCCACACCCCCTTGTAGCGTGACTCGTCCAGGAAGGGCAAAAACGCCCGAGGGGTGAGGATATCCAGGGTTCTCAAGGGTCGGCCTCTGGGGAAACCACCACGCGCCGCACGGTTTCGATGGCGCCCCCGCCCGCACCGCTGACTTCGAGGCGTTCTTTGAACAGCCCGAGATGCCGCCCGAGCAACTCCAGTCCGGCGGTTTTGGGGGCGAGCTTCAAGAGGAAATTCCCCTGTTTATCCCACGACCACCCCACGATGGCGCGGCGCACGCCCACCGGCAGAGCGGCCACATCCTCGGGACCTTTGACCCCTTCAAGCAAGGCTGGGTCGAAGAAAGCAATGGCTGCGAGTTCCGCCAACACCGCATCGGCCTTGATGTGGGTGCGCTGGGCGCGACGGCCCTGGGCCTCCTGAACGGCTTGGACAATACTAACATTTGCTAACAACCGAGCCCCCTGCTCATTGGCCGTGTTTGGGCTGTACCCGGCGCGGATGGCGGCCTGGGTGGCATTGAGATCAAGGAGATATTCCTCGACGAACCGAATTTGCTTCTGGGTCAGGGGGTTCTCGACCATATCCGTTAGATTACCCCTCCCTCCTTCCCCTCACAAGTCCAACACAGGATTAGACACCGGCCCTTGAACCGCCTACCCTGTTCTTGAGGATTGAAACCGAACGAGCGACGAATGAACCGGATCAAGGAACTGCGCGAAGCCCGCGGCTGGAGTCAGCGTGAATTGGCCGAACGCCTGGGCTGTGTCTCGATGACCGTTTGCCGCTACGAGGCCGATGCGGACAAGCTCTACCCCTCCCTGATGGAGAAGCTGGCCGGGATTTTCGAGGTGACGCCCTCGGACCTTCTGGGTTGGAACACCGCTCCGCCCTTGGACGTGGCGCTGCTGGCGCAAGCCCTGTTGGTGACGGAGGATTGGCTGTCGCGACAATCCACCCTCCCCGATGCCAACACCAAGGCCCGCATCACCGCCGCCCTCTACGAGATGGCGCTCCGCGACCGTCACGAGGGGGGAGAGGGCCGCATCGCGGTGGCCCCCCTGGAGCCGGTGTTGCGCCTGCTGCTCCCGGCCTAGACCCCGGCTCATGTCCTCGCCTGCGGAGGACGTGCCGAAACGCCGGGCATCCGGTGGGCGTTGGCGAAATGCTCCAGATGCAAGCGAAGCGCGCGGATTTGTCCGGCACCCACCCGCTCCTTTTCCGCTTCCGGACGGGGCAGTCGCAGCAACGCCTGTTCCAGTTGCGCCAGCTCCTTCTTGCGCCGCGTGAGTTCGTCGCTGACAGCCCCGTAAAGGTCGGCGGGCAAGGGGATCTTATGGCCCCACTTCCAGCCTCGGCAGACCCTCTCGACGGCCTTGGCGACGAGATCAGCAGGGATGTCCTTCAAGGCCTGGCGGTAGAACCCGGTGGCGGCAGTGGTGTCGGGATTAGCGAGGCCAAACGTCCGGGCAAAGGCGAACAATCGATCAATGAGCACCGCAAAAGCAGCCGCCTCCACGGGCTGGAGCAAGGCTCGTTGCGCCTGGATCGCCTGCCGCACCTGGTCAGCCGTCAACGAAGCCGGGGCCGGGTCGGTTAAGCTCCAGTTCGCCAGCAAGCGCAGTGAAGATTGCCGCACGGTCTCGGCGCTCGCGCTCGGCAAGGCTGGCTTGGGGAACCGGGGAACGATGGGGACGGGCATGAGATGGTCCTCCCTCCAGGGGCACAAGGGCATTTTTGTGGTTGGCGATGGCGTTGGCCATGGACAGGTGGAAAGCTTTCAGCGATCCGGTGGGCGGCTTGCCTTGGGCTGCGGCGGTACGCATGCCCCGTTCGATGACCTCGGTGGCCAAGGCGAGCGGTGCGCCTTGGTCGAGGTAATCTTGGGCTCGGGTCAGCAAGGTCAGCCGAGGGGTGGGAAAGTTGGGGTTGTTCGGCCAAAGCTCGTCGCGCAAGCGTTCAAACGCGCGGACGAGGCTCTCCGCCTCGGGGGACGGTGCCACCGAGGGGAGCAAGGGGTTGGGCACGGTGGCCCGGTTCGTCGCGGTGGACGAGGAGGGTAAGTTCGCCAGCACGGTGGCTGATTCGGACGTTAAATTTTCGCGCGCGCCCGCACTACCACCACTACTACCAATATCTTGGGTATGGGTATGGGTGCTTTCTGTTTGGGTTCGGTTTGGGTTATCCCAGGAGGAACCGCTGGGTTTCTCGGTATTGATGTTTTTCAATGGGTTAGGCCGACCGCCTTTCGCGCCGTTTTCCCGATTCTTTTCGAGTTTTTTGCGAAGAAAAATCCACTCTTTTTCGAGTCTTTTCTGTCGCCAAGTTCCTTGGGAAAGGTCGAAGAACCCCGCGAGAATGGGGCGGAGTTTATTGCGCCAACGGGGCAGAGGAACGTTGAGCATCTGAGCAAGCCGGGCGTCGTCATCGGGGAGCGGTGCCCCGTTGTTGCGCCAGATGATCATCAGAAGCTTCAGGTAAGCGCCGTGCTCCTCCAAGGTCAGATGCATGGTGTCGGCCAGATAGGCATCACAAAACAGGGGCATGGCAGGGGCTTGGCTCATCTCACCGGACCTCCCCTTCAGACGCACCACTACACACGCCTCTCTTGACGTAATACACATCGATGCGTATTGTGAATTGACCAGGAGAGAGACGAGCGTGTCGGTGAGCAGTCGAGAGATCATTAAGCGGATGGAGGCCGCTGGCTGGGTCCAAGTGGGTCAGACCGGCAGCCATATCCACTTCAAGCACCCCACCAAGGCCGGCAAAGCAACGGTTCCCCATCCCAAGAAGGATATGTCGTTGAAGACAATCCGCAGTATCGAACACCAAACCGGCCTTAACTTTCGCTGAGGAGATCCCTTCATGAAACGCTCCTACCCCGCTGTGATCGACAAGGACGAGGCCAGCGATTACGGCATCAGTTTCCCGGACTTTCCGGGATGCGTCAGCGCCGGAGCGAGCCCCGAGGAGGCGATTGCTCTGGGGACGGAAGCCTTGATGGGGCACATTGCCGCCATGGCGGTGGA
Source organism: Rhodospirillaceae bacterium (assembly GCA_031546925.1). Taxonomy (GTDB): domain Bacteria; phylum Pseudomonadota; class Alphaproteobacteria; order Rhodospirillales; family Magnetospirillaceae; genus Magnetospirillum. Next base: position 31,911 of record JAVBJO010000002.1, on the reverse strand, counting down.
TGGAGATTCCATCCCGGTTCCCACCTTGCTCAAGGATGTGACGTGGGAGCTGGATGAAAATGTCCTGTGCGTGACTTTGATTTCGGTTGTTCTGCCCGGCAAGGCGCGGCGCATCAACATCACCCTGGACGAGGGCTTGATCGAGGAAATCGATACAGTGACCAGCAACCGCTCTGGCTTTCTGGCGGAAGCGGCTCGCTCCGAACTGGTTCGCCGTCGCCTGGGAGGAGATGTCCGAGATGCTGCATAACCCTCTCACAGCAGCCTCCCCTGATCCGGCGCTACAGGAGGAGAAGCGACGAGGGACTTCCTCTCCCCGTCGCCTTTGTGCTCGCGGCAAAACCAGCGCCCTCGGATGCCCTTAAGCAACTGGCAGCCAAACCCGTAAGCCCCCCATTCCTTGCATCCGGGGTGCTCGCAATAGTGCACGAACGGATGGGGGATGGCGTCCATCGGGTGCGGGATAGGCTTCTTGCTCATCGCCACCCCCGGCTTGGAGCCTGTCGGCGGTACGCCGCGCGTTGCTCCAACACCATTCTGGCCCACCCTTCGGGGTTCTTCATCTTGCCGGGGTTGGCGATCCCGTAAACGCGCCCAAACGCCACCAGATCCCCATACCCCATCAGAGCCTTCAAGGCGTCTTTCCACTTCATGGCGAGCAGCAGGTCCACCGCCACCCCATTGATGGGCGGATGGGCCTCGATGGCAGGCGGGCTGAACCCCCGCACCGTCTGGGTGGAGCCGCAGGAACAGACCATCTTCTCTCCCTCGACCGGCAGGGACCGCACTCGATAGCAAATCCGGCAGCGCCACGTCCCCGCCACCGCTCGCTCCCGCCCTTTCAGCCCTCCGGCCAAGTCCCACTGCCGGGCGGCATCAAACATCCCGTGGGTGGCGGTGTTGCCCACCAGATCCACGATGCTGGCGTGGGTCTTGTCGGCGTGGGGTCGGAGCGCCCGGCCAATCTGCTGTAAGTAAAGCCCGGTGGACTGGGTGGGCCGGAGCAGCAGGGCGGCGGCCACGGCGGGAATGTCCAGCCCCTCGCCAATCAGCTCGCACGAGGTCAGCACCTGGACGCTCCCGTCCGCCAACCCCTCGATGGCGGCGTCGCGCTCCAGCCCTCTCATGGTCCCATCCACCGAAGCGGCCCGCACCCCGTGCGCCAAGAACGCCTCGGCCACGTGGCGAGCGTGCTCGACGGTGGTGCAGAAGGCGACGGCGGGCGGGGGAGCCTTCCCCCGCAGGATGTCGGGCAGGGCAATCTTATCGTACCAGCGCAGCGCCAACCGGGTCAGCACATCGGTGTCCACCAGAGCGGCCAACTGCCCGATCACGTAATCCCCGCCCCGTTTGGCCACCGCCCCCAGATCCAGCCCGGTGGGTGGCGCGAACACCTGCCCCGGCGCGAGATACCCGGCCTCGGTCAACTCGATGATGGAAGGCCCCCGGACGAGGCGCTGGAACAGCCCGCTTTCGCCCAATCCTTTTCCGTCGGTGCGGCACGGCGTGGCGGTGACCCCCAGGCGCTGTTTGGGAATGGCGAGGGTCTCGGCCCATTTGGCGGCCACCGCGTGATGGGCCTCGTCGGGAATGGCGAGATCAAGGCTTTTGAGCCAGGGTGTCAGCCGCTCTTTCCGCGCAGCGACGGTATCGATGGAGGCGACATGCACCCGATGCGAGGTCAGCTCGTGTCCCGGCGCCAGGATCCCATGCTCGATCCCCAGGGAAGAGAGCCGGTGGCTGGCTTGGCGCAACAGCTCGACGCGGTGGACGAAAATCCCGACATTCCAGCCGTCGCGCATCCGATCCGCCGCCACGCTGCACAAAATCTGCGTTTTCCCGCCCCCCGTTGGGAGCACGTAAAGCGGCGATTCCCCTCGCGCCAGACAGGCGAGCAGCTCGGCCAGATTCTTGCTCTGATAGGGCCGCAGAGTCTGACTCATGGCGTCACCGGACACACACGCACAATGGTGCGGGGCGTGACCCCATAGAGTTTGCGCGCCAACAGGAAGACGATTTGCGCGTCATCCCCCCAGACAATCCCGTTGAGCGCATCCGACACCAGCTTGACGAGGTTGTCCAGATCGGGCCTCCCGGCGGGAAAGACCCGCCCCTTGAGCGCATCCTCTTTCCAGGCCTTGGACTTGGAGACCGGGATGGGCATGACCGCCTCCACCGTGACCTCCACCGGCCCGATTAAAGCCGCCCGCCCCGCCATCGCCGCCATCGCTAAGGCAGCGACCACCCCTTCACGGGTGCGGGTTTCGGCGGGCGTAAAAGCCACCGGCCGCCCATTGCCGCGCAGGCCGATGCGCGGCCGACCTTTGGCCTTAGGCAGGCCTGGGATGACAAGGGTGATGGGGCGGTCCACGGGCATCGGGCTCCGCTTAGTGGGCGGTCAGGGCATCGGGGGACGAAAGCGCGGCGGCGATCTGCACCACGTAGTTCTCCCAGCCCTTGCGCCAAGCCTTGCCCGCGTTGGAGCGGGGCGAATAAGGACACTCGTCCGCCGTCAAGCCCTCCTGGGCGGCCAGGCTTCCGGCATTGAAGGCGGCGACGGAACCGACGGCTTCCTCTGGTGGGGCGGCGGCGGCTTCCTCCCAGGGCTCCGGCTCGACCTCTGGCGGTGCCGAAGAGGAGGGATCGGCGGGAAAAGAGGGCTCGTCGTCCTCTTCCTCGTTCAGCTCATTTTCGTTGACGGCCTCGGCTGCGAGAGCCGTGTCCTCGTCCTCCTCGCCGGAGACGGGAGCCACCAGGTCGAGGAAGTCCAGGGTTTCCCCGTATTTCAAGGCCGCGAAGGCCCGCTTCAGATTATCCCGCACCCGGTAAGCATCGAGTTCTGTTTCCATCTCCTTAGCGAGCCTGCGGCGCTCGTAAAGACGATATGCAATGTCAAGATCGGTGGAATCGGTGTCGGTGTCAGCTTTAATATTACGCCACTCTTTGGTTTTGGCGTCTTTTAGCGGCTTAAGATGAATCTCTGTCAGTTCTGCGATTTTCCGCTTCATCCGGTAGATTGCAGCAAACCCTAGACTGATTCGATCCCGCTTCAGGCCTTCGCTGAAGCAACGGGGCTCTGTTTTTTCTTTAGCACGGCGTCCCATGGCTCTCTCCTCTTAGGTTTTCTTAGGTTTGGCGATAATCTTCATGGCCGCGACGATTTTGCGCATCCGCTCCAGGAGCGGCTGGCGCGACCACCCGACCGTCATCCACCCCAGCGTCATCCCCCGCCAAACCCCATCGCCCCAGCGCGCGACTCCCTTCCAGGCGTGAACTTCCAGCAGCACCGTCATGCGTCCTCCAAGGTCTTGAGAATGTCTACCAACGCCTCGCGCTGGGACCGGGAGAGGGGGAGCGCCTCGGGCTTGCGTTCGGCGAGAAGGCAAACCACCTCAAACACTTCGTCAAAGGCGGCGCAAAGCCGGATCAATTCCGCCGCCCGAGGCGCACTTTCCCCTTGCAGCCACGCCTCCACCGCCCGAGGGCTGGCCTGAACCGTGGCAGCGATGGTTTTGGCCGCATGGCGGCGGTTGTCAAAAGAGCGATGCAAGGCGGCAGAGACGCGCGCCGCCACATCAGAGGCGGTAACGGCGGTCATGGGGGAGGGCTTTCGCAGGTTGTCGGGATACAGGCGCATGGTGGTTCCTCTCGGGCTGCGCGATGATCAGAACGCAGGAGAGGGGAGAGACTCAGAGAGCGCCAAAGGGTCAGCATGGCGAGACTCCAGAGAGAGGAGGTAGGGAAGAGGGGGGCTGCCACACCTCAGGAATAACCGCCTCAAGACGACGAAGAGTCCCCGCCGTTGGGCTCCAGTCCTCATGATCCATGTGGCGGATGGTGCTTTCCCGCATCCCCGCCTCTTTCGCGAGACGAAAAATGCTCCACCCCATAACCCGTCGATATGTGCGCACCCGCGCGAGGGATTGTTCGATCAGCATGCCGAGGATTATGCGCGATATGTTGCGGAGCTTCAACCTAAATCGCAATATGTCGCGCTCGCATAATTCTGCGCTCTTGCTATCCTTCAGCCATGGATGACGTAGAATACTGTCGCGCCGAGATGAGACGTGCGCTCGAAATGAGCGGCCTTTCCGTGAACGCCTGGGCCAAGAAAGCAGGTGTAAGCGAGAGCGGTGTGCGCGGATTCATCAATGGGGACGCCCCAAATATTAGTGTGAGTTATCTCGCAAAACTCGCACGCGTTATAGAACGCCCAATCGCCACTTTTTTTGAGGGCGGCATGGGAATGAATTTTTTACAGGAAGAAAGGCCGCAATCTGTAACTACCCCTTCCTCGGAAGTTCTGACGGAGACCCCCCCTCCTCCCTCCTGCCTGACTCTGGACGCCATCTGCTACGTCCCTGTCTTCGATCTGGCTCTTTCTGCCGGTCACGGTGCTTGGTGCGAGAATGATCCCCAGCCCGCCTATGTTGAGCCGTTCAACGCGCATTGGCTGAGGCGTCTGACCCGCACAGGGCCGGAACACCTGATCCTAGCTTGTGTGTCTGGTGATAGCATGGACCCCACCCTTCACGATGGGGATCAGATTCTGGTGGATACGTCCGCACGCCGAATTAGCCGCGATGGGATTTATGGCCTGCGACAGGGGGAGGATCTTTTAGTTAAACGAATCACGGTGGATCCGCGCTCTGGGAAGTTTACAATCTCCAGCGACAATCCCCACTATGTCTCTTATGGAGACGTCAGCGGCGATGAAGTGCGGATTATTGGCCGCGTTATTTGGCTGGGAAGGCGGGTCTGACGTCCTATGCCAACGAAGGAAAAGGCAGATTCTGGCTTTATAATGGTCTTGCCGCGTGCCTAACTCAGCAGAGGCATGGTCTATCGATGATGAGTTGATACGCGAAGACCTTTCCAAATTTGCCATAAAATTGAAGCCCCACCTATAAAAATTATCAACAAGACGGCTGATCCCAATACCAGTTCAACAAAAGTATTCATTAAGGACAATTTATCTTTAGCCTCTTCTCTATCGATTGCATCTTTGGCATGATCTTTTATATTTAGGATCGTAAATGTAGAGTGACCACTACGCATATTTTTTAGTTTCCATGCTGTGTCCTTGTCTATAGAGAGTCCTTTTCGGCGGGCTCTTTCCTCATCTGCTTCTAGCCTTTTCCAATTTTCCTCCTGCTGCATCCTGAGAATGACCTTGTCATACCCAAAATCCGAGGGGTCAGATGAAGCGTGAAGAGGATGCACGGTAGAGTACAATAAAAATGACAGCATACTCAGTAAGTGTATTTTAAGCATTGTCTTTAATGAAGGTAAATATATCAGCTTCATAAAACCCTCCAAATATTAGAAAATATAATATTTTTCCTATACCTGAGCCGACTTTCCTTTTGCTTCATTAATGGCCGCCGTAAGCTCGGCTATACGAAGCTCCTTCCGAAGTTTTGCTTCTTCCGATTCTGGTCCACTCAGCCACCAACACCGTAAAAAAGCTGACGAAGACCATAAAGACATTAAGCTAAGTAAAAACATTATCCACCTCCCAACACCAAATTTATAATAAAAATCTTCTCTTATCCACTCAGACCATAAGATAGTGCCTATTCCTATAAATAAAAATGACATAATTAGCGTTACTATGCAACTGACAAGCCAGATCTGGCTAGGAATGCGTTCTAATGTTCTTAACATAATTTCCTCCTCAGCCTTATTATCTACCATCGTGGAGAAAGTGGATTCCCAGTGCTGGAGCTGTTACTCTCGCTGCCACCCTGCTCCAAACTCGGTTTCCTCCCATGAGGGCTGTTATAACCAGGAGAAATGGTTCCAAGAGGAGCAGGGTCACCAAGCCGGTCATTGTAACCTCCTAATGGCGCTTGATAATTGTTGGTCCGATACTGGTTATAGCGATCCGCCGAATGCCTGGCACGGGCATCGTTAGTCGTCTCAAACGGGTTCGATTGAGCAAAGGCCATGGCTGGGATTGCAAAAACGAGCAGGGCTACAAAAATCTTCATTCTCTCCTCCTTCTAGGTTCTGTCTCTGAATATCTCATTGAATACACTATTAGTACGTATAGCGAGGACCATTCCGCAACCACGATATATCGCGATAAACCCCTTGACCTTCTCGCGATAAATTGCGAACATCCTCCCCAGTCACCCCCTTCGTGGTGACACGAGAGCCCCGGCGGGGTGCCGGGCGGAAGCCGGGAGCCCCTCTCCCGGCGCTCTCGGGAAGGGAGAAGACGATGACACCGCACGAGATTCATTCCCGTCTTCAAGCGTTGATCGCCCCCCTGGGGAAACAGGCGCGAGCCTGTATCTACATGGGGGTTGCCAACGATTGGCCGCGCTCCAAAGAGATCGACGTCACGGTTTACCCGAACGGCGATGGGGCCAAAGATCCCTGCGTCAGCGTCAAGCGGACGAATTGGGACGAGGCCTTTGCCGAGGCCGAAGCGCAGATTCCCGCCGTCTTGACTCAACAAGCCCAAAAAACCATCCGCCGCCTGGCGCTCGCGATGATCGAGATCGCGGCGGATCACGGCTGTTGCGAGCGTCAAGACCTGCTCGACCGGGGGTTCTCACAAACCGAAATCGACACGCACGGCCCCAAGGCCACCGCCGAGGCCGCCCGTCTCGCCCCCCGCGCCGCCGTGGCACTCTCGCTTGAGGAGGCCTGAATGCCCGTCACTTCCCTTGAAGTCACCGCCAAGAATTCAGGCGAGGCAATCTACCACGTGACCAACATCCTCCTTGAGGCGGGAATGCCGGTGGCCGATATCCTTGCTGCCCTTGGCGCGGCCTTGGTCTGCACGATTTCGAACGTCGCGCGGCCAGAAAAACAAGACGAGGGACTGGAAGCCCTGTTCAAGGACATGCGCCAGCACCTCGCCAGCATCCAAGCCACCTCCGTCGAGCGGAGGCACTGATGGACAAATTCCACACCTTCCTCGATTTCACCAGCCTGCTCTCGTTTTTCGCCTTGATCCTGTTTTGGGCGAGCTTCCTTGCGCTCGTCTTCGGAGATTAACGTCATGATGAAGCCCTTCATCACCCACCCCGGCCTTTACGACATGCCCGCCGAGGCCTATCACGCCGACCCGTGCCCGACGCCCAGCCTGTCGTCCTCGGGGATGAAGAAACTGATCCAGGATTGCCCGGCCCGGTTCCACTGGGACAATCCGCGCCTCAACCCAGCCGCCCAGGAGGAGCGCAGCAACGCGCTCGATTTCGGCAAAGCGGCGCACACTTGGATTCTTCAAGGGGACACGTTCCTCTCCACCATCGTCCTCCTCCCCGCCGGGATGGATCTGCGCATGAAGGAGGGCAAAGCCATCGCGGCGGCGGCGGAGGCCGAGGGCAAAACCCTTATCCGTGCCTCGGAGTTCGCGGCGATCCAGGCGATGCGAGACGCGATCCTCCGCTGCGACTTGGCCCGTCCGGCCCTGCAAGACGGGAAAGCCGAGCAATCCCTTTTCTGGCAAGACGAGGAAACCGGTGTCTGGCTGCGCGCCCGCCCCGACTGGCTCCCCACCGCGCTGACCCACATCCCCGATTACAAGACCGCCCGCTCCTGTTCCCCCGCAGACTTCGAGCGGGCGGTGGAGGATTACGGCTACCACATCCAAGCCGCCCACTACCTCGAAGGCATCGAGAAAACCACCGGCACCCGTCCCGACAGCTTCTTCTTCATCGTGCAGGAAAAAACCGCCCCCTACCTGGTCAGTCTCTGCGTGTTGGACGAGCCGGCCATGTACTGGGGCCGGATGCTGGTGCGCCGCGCCATTCGGATGTTTGCCGACTGCCTGGAAAAAGACTGGTGGCCGGGCTTCGATGCCCACGTTTCCAACATCGGCCTGCCGGGCTACGCCTTGAAGCGCTACGAAAGCATGTCGGCGCAAGGCCTGTTTGACACCAAGGAGATGTCGCATGCTGCCGAGTAAGATCGACCCCACCCCGATGCCCGGCTTCCCCTCACGCGCGCGGGCCGGACAGGCGACACAAATCGAGCAAAGCCGCGCCATCGCCGAGGTCCAAGCGGCGGTCACGGTCGCCCAACATTTCCCGCGCTCTATCCCCGAGGCCATCGCCCGGATGAAAGAGGCCTGCGCCATCCCGGAACTGGCGGAAGCGGCGTTCTTTAAGTTCCCTCGTGCTGGCCAATCCATCACCGGCCCCAGCGTTCATCTCGCGCGGGAACTTGCTCGGTGTTGGGGGAATGTGACCTACGGAATCAAGGAAATGGCGAGAGATGACTTGCGTGGACAGTCTGAAATGCTGGCTTACGCATGGGATCTTGAAACGAATACCCGCCCGGAAACCATCTTCATCGTCCCCCACCTGCGGGATGCAAAAGGAAAGGCCCCGCAGCCCTTGACAGACATGCGGGACATTTACGAGAACAACGCCAACCACGGAGCCCGTCGCCTGCGGGAGCAGATTTTCGCCGTGCTGCCCCGTTGGTTCACCGAGCAAGCCGAAGCCGCCTGTCACGAGACTCTTCAAAACGGGGGCGGGAAGCCCCTGGCCGTGCGCCTGTCGGACATGCTGAAGGCCTTCGAGGGGCTGGGGGTGAGCAAATCTCAGATTGAGAAGAAGATCGGTTGCGCGGTGGAGAAGATCGACGCGGTACTGCTCGCCAACCTGACCATCACCTACAAGTCCCTGAAGCGCGGCGAACTGAGACGGGAAGACGAGTTCCCTACGGAAAAAGCCTCCGCCATCGAGGCCGCGCTGAAGCCCAAACCCGCCCTTGCCCCTCCCCCTTTGTCGGAGGAAGCGCGCTGTGCCCTCTCGATTCTGGAGGCGTGCCCCTCGGTCGAGGACTTGGAAGAGGCCTGGGGCAGTCAGTCCGAAGCGGCCCGGCAAGAGATTGGTAACGCGGTGCTTGAGAATCTCCGCGCCAAGCTGAGATCAGAGATGGATCATGACTGACCGCCCCATCCTGTTCAGCGAGAAGATGGTCTATGGACTAACGCACGGATTGAAGACTCAGACTCGTCGTCTTGCGACGAGCCCCCTCGCCAAGACTAAGCCGCGCGACCGGCTCTGGGTCCGAGAGACGTGGGCACCGGTCTCTGATGGGTTCGTTTATAGAAGCGACTTCTGGGAGCACTATAGCGGTCCATGGAAGCCATCGATTCATATGCCACGGCGGGCTTCTCGCCTTTTTTTGGTGGTAACCGACGTCCGATTTCAGGCACTCCATGACATCACCGAAAGAGAAGCCGAAGCGGAGGGCGAGGAAGATCTCTATGACTACCAGCGACTCTGGGACGAGTTGTATGGGCCCGGATCGTGGGACGAGAATCCCCAGATTGTGGCACTGTCCTTCACAGTTAAAAAGCAGAATATCGATAATCTGCCGCACATCATCTGCTCGGAGGCACCCCATGCCCTCGTCTGACATCACGCTGTGCGCCACCGCCACCTGCCCCCGAGGCCTTCAATGCCGCCGGAACCCCCTTGTCACCCCGCCCAAGGCGCTCTGGCAATCCTGGGCGAACTTCACGCCCCCGGAAGGGGGTGACTGCGAAGAGTTCTGGCTCTGGCGAAAACCCAAACCTGTGGAGAGGGAGATACCCCATGAAGATTGAGGCAGATTACGCCCTGCTCGACGTTAAAAAAGGTCGACAAAGGCTCTTCAAGGCCTTCACAAGCACAACAACCAAGAAAATCCCTGTGTGTATTCATGGATTTATCACAGAACCCTTTGGGGAGAAGGACGGCATAAGCCGACAATTCCTTCTGGAGATTTCATCTCTACAGGTCACCACCGAATCGGAAACCACCACAATCAACAGGGTTGGAGGAGGGAAATTATGAAACGCTCAATCTCAATTACCAGTGCCGCCGATCTTCTCGACACAAGCAAAGACACGATTCGGGATATGATGGACAAGGGACAGCTTTCCGGCCATTACCTGCGCAGGGAACGGCGGGTTTATCTGGAGAGCATCAGCGAATATCAGCAAGCTCACGAGATTTCTATAAAAATTGATGCCGTTCCTCAAGACAAGCCCCGCCGGGTCAACCGTTCAAAAACAGATGCGGCAAGAACGCTGGAGGCGTTTGGGATATGAGTGTTTATTTCAACGAAGCCCGAGGTCGGTGGGTCTATAACTTCATTCGCCGTGGCGAGCGTCATTCTGGTTATTGCCTCAATGAAGATGGGACGATTACAACCACCAAGCGCTCCGCCGATGCCTGTGAAGCTAGGCTAAAAAGTGAGGTAGAGAAAGCATTAAAGTCCTCGGTTTTACAAGGTATCCGTATTGATGGATGTTTCAGCATTGAGCAAATGTTTGCCGATTATGTCAGCCAAAGTGCTGGGAACAAACGATCCTTCAAGACCAATATTAAGCATTATGTGGAAGAGCTTTTGGAATTTTTTGGACGATATTCCTCGGCTTCATCGCTTACCGGCGATAAGATCGAGTCCTTCATTGCTCATTCTCGAGTCCAACGGCGTGGTGTTTATGCAGGCGGCCCCAGAACAGGAGGCGTTTACGAGGTGGGGGAAGATGCTCCCTTCCGATCAGACAGCACGACAAACCGGTATTTGGCTTGTCTACGAGCAGCCATCAATTGGGCGGTCCGAAGAGGAAAAATGACCGCTGTCTATGTGCGTCGCCTTGAGGAACCGGCAGAGCTTCCCACTCCGATTAGTCCAGCGCTGATTGCCGCCATTTGGGCCGAGGCACCACCACACTTGAGGCGAGCGATCACCCTCTCTGTCCACACCGGAATGAGGCTGGATGAGACGTTGGAGTTACGTTGGGATTGGGTTGACCTTTTCGCTCGAACGATCACTTTGCCGAGTCGCTCGACCAAATCAAAAAGCGGACAAGTCGTTTTTATCAATGATGATCTTGCCGCTGAACTTGCGACCACCCCGCGTGTTTGCGAAACGGTCATCTCATATACGCATGCGAGGACGGAGGAATCACTGACAAAGCATCCTCCTAAGCCGATCAAGTCGTTGAAGCGAGCCTGGCGGACGGCTCAGAAGGCGGCAGGCATCGATAAATTCTATCGCTTCCATGATCTACGGGCGACATTCTGCACGGCGGTCTTGGCGGCGAACAACAATCCCTTAGCCCTAAAGAATGCGGCGCGTCACGCCTCTCTCACCACGACTTTGCGTTACGCCAAACTGGCCGATGATTCCGTGCGCCAAGCCTTCAACGCGACAGCGGGTTTGATAAAATCACAAACACCAACCACAAACGCGACAGCATCCCCCTCTCGACTTAAGCCCAAGAGAGGGGAGAAAAATGGCGGAAACTCTAGCCTTTAAGCGGTGGCGTCCCGGAAGGGATTCGAACCCCTGACCTACGGTTTAGGAAACCGTTGCTCTATCCTGCTGAGCTACCGGGACGGCGAGAGGGAACCTAACGTCCCGGCGCGGCTTTCGCAAGAGCGACAAGATGCCAGGTCCATTTTTCAAAAAGCCATCCCATCGCTCCCACTCCTGAAGTTTCCCTGCCCTCCCTCCTGATGCCCCGAGCTTCCGCAGAGGAAGACGGTAGGACGAGGAAGGTGTCCGCAGCAGTCATTCACGTCGCTGATTGCCTCCGCTCGTCGTTTGACAGAGCCATCGACTAGACCTAAGTCGTGCATCACATCCTGCTGGAAGGGATGATAAGCATCGCCGCGTCTCGATTGTCCAAGCCGAACACCTTCGCTCGCGCGACCACCATGCGCGCCCATTTCGAATGGGTGGTGGGTTCGCACATCACGCCCTTCATCTGGAAAATCGCGGGCGCGTTTTCGTCAAGGATCTGTTGAGCCATCGCCAGATCCGAGGCAGAGACTTTGTAGTGTCTCTCGATGCGAGACACCTGAAGAGGGTGAATCGCGGTCTTCCCGATCAGGCCATGCTCGAGATCGCGGAGTACCTCCTGGCTGAGGGTCTCCATGTCGCCGAAGTCATCAAAAACGGGGGCTGTTAGGGGGAAGCCGAAGGGTCTGAAGGCCGCCACCAGCGACGCCACCACCGGACCAAGAGCCGTCTCATAGATGGTTCTTTGGGGAAGGCGTCGAATGCCCAGCAGATTCAACAGATCGTTCCCGCCGATGCGAAGGGCGAGGACTCGCTCCCCCACGCCGGGAGTCAATAAGGCGGTGCGGAGTTCCGCCACGGCCATGGGATCGAGCGCCTCATGGGTCTCGATGGTGGGCATCAGGAGAAAGGGTTCGGGGATCAGGCTGGCATAAACGGGAATGGTTTCCTTGGTGGCTTTGGGCAGGACGAAACCATCGATACGTTCGATACCTCGGAGCTCAAGAATGCGAGCGAGAACTTCTGCATTACGAGGGCGGATGAAGACCAGGGGGCGCCTCTCGCTAATCTGAGGCAGGCATTCGCGCAGATTCCCGAGCGCGGCCTCCACTTGGCCGATTTTGATGCTATCTTCGGTGCAGAGGATCACCGACTTCACATCGGGGTAGCGGTTACCATTCGCGACGGCGGCAAGATCAAGGCGCGTGGCGGGCACATAAAGACTAGCCCCAAGTCGGAGGTGAGAAACCGTCATGCATCCCCCAAAGTCTTAATGATCGCACAAGCGTGGTAAGGTAAAGCGGGGTCTGTTCTTACTGTCAGATCTCTCTCGGTGGCGAGGGACATCAGATGTCGAACCTCGGGGGCGGTGGGGTCGCGGACGAACAGGTGCTCGGGAACGCGGCGGAGCAGAGCTCGCGTCGCCTCGCCGATACCGGGCTTGATCCGGTTCCGATCCTTGGCGTTGGTTCGGGCGAGCATGGTCCGAACGAAGGTCGAGGAAACTTCTGTCGCCTTGGCACGCTCTTGGTTACCCCACCAAGCCGGCCGGGCTTCGGTGAGGCGAGCCAAGACATCTTGCATTTGTTCGTCAATGTAGCGGCGGCTCAGATCCTGGTCCGTCAGATGATCCAGCAGGACGCAGCCGTGAAAGTCCTCTGGACCGATCACGTCGGCGTTGAGCACCGTCCGACTGACCAGCCCCGAGATGACTCCATTGAGGATCGCGGAGGGGATGACGTAGTCCTCGTCCCCGGCGGCCACGTGGGCCACGCCGGCCAGGTCGCAGAGGACACACAAGGGAGCCTTGGCCAGTTCGGGAAGATCCGTAGCGATAACGCGGGCCAATTCGCTTCCGATGGCCCCCTTGCCCGTCCAACCATCCACGAACACCACGTCCGAGGCCGCATGCTTGCGCAGAACACTCCGCATCGCCACCACGTCGATGCCTCGGTCGCGAATGATGGAGACCGAGTAATGCACGCTCTTCCGGCCCAAGGCTGCCAGCGTTCGCTTGAGGAGAATGCCGATGGGCGTACCGGCGCGGGCCAGGCTCACCAAAACGATCTCGTTGCCGCCGCGCTGGGAAAGAGCTTTGGCCAGCCGAGCCACATCCCACCCCACCCGGTCACGATTGAGGGCGAAGGCCTCGTGAAAGACCCGGAGGTATGCGGGAGTCGGAGCCTGTTCCAGAGCCAACATCTCGCTGTAATGTTTTCTGCCGCTTTGAATCAAGGCTTCTTTTTCTGTCACGTCCACAAAATCCAGGCGAACGGGCTTAAGCAGAAAGATGACGTCAGCAGAGGCATAGCTTCCGCTGAATCCGTCTTTTATGTCCATTGTTTCTCCCTCTCTGTGTGCAGCGCCTGCTGTGGCAGAGCGGAAATAATCTGGGATTTCGTTGGTGCAAGGGCGTAATCGCACAATCTCATAAAATCCACATCCGTCAGACTGTCACCAACTCCGATGGTCAGAACGGACTCGTCCTTGATGAAGCGCTCCAGGAAGAAGGCCACGGCGGCGGCTTTGCCCAAGAACGGCGGCAACAAGGCCATGTTGTTGCCATTGCGGTGCAGCGTCCATCCCGGGGGCGTCAAAGGCGAGACCGCTGCCGCGAGCCGTCCCATCTCCCCCTCCGATCCCCTATTATGTTTAACGGAGAGGTACAGGGGCAGCCCCATGTCCCAGATGACACGGTGTCGGACGTCCACGCTGTGCTGGGCGGCGCTTTCCGCCACGATACCGTCAAGCTCCGCCAGAAGGTGGGCGGTTGCCTCGGCTGCGGTTGCCATTTTTTGGTGCCACGCTGCTTCGGGGTCTCCGTTAGCATCCAGGATGACGCCGCCGAAGGAGCAAATGGCCTGCTTTCCCAGAGGGAGGAGAACGCGACGGAAGGCATCAACGCTGCGGCCCGTCACCGGAATCAGCGTGGCCCCTTGAGCCAACCAGGAGAGGAAGGCCTCCTGCCGTTCAGAGCAGAAGGAAAGCGGCTGGCCCTGCTTATCCACCGCTGCAAGACGCACCGCCTGTGGGTTTTTCCGCTCTGTCTGAAACAAGGTATCGTCAAGATCCACGAAGACAAGTCGCCGCATGTCACCTCCCTGGGGCGTTGAAGAACAGAGGCTCGGCCCCAAGTGCCGCGATCAGCTCGGTCTGAGCGGTCTCCGGCGGAGTCTCGTAACAAACCAGCACCCGGTCATACTGGCCGGGGCGAACGGAATAGAGGAAATTGGGGATCTCGTCCGCGTAGGCATCGGGGAACGTCAGCACCCCGTGGATGTGGTTCCCCTCAAGAATGGGAGACCGCGTGCTCGCCTGAACCGCCACCTCGGCCCCCAAGGCCGACAGCCGCCGCGCAAGCTGAAAGGGAGGGAAAACAAACTCCCCCGTGCCCAACACAAGGACGCGCTCTCCTGGCCGTGTCGTGAGCGCCAGGAGTGCATCCGACAAAGGGCGCGGCGTCCGCACGCCCAGACGCCCCCAGTTAACCGGCAGCAGAGCGTCCTTGCTCCCTCCATTGCCGGTCACATTCGGCATCCGTGGCGGAGCAGCGTCAGAGGCGGCGAAGGTGTAGCTTCCCTCCAGCAAGGAGACGAAGGTTGTGGGGACGGGCATCTCTTGACAGAGGTTCTCTCGCTTTTCTTCGCCCATCCAGTCGGTGAGGGTGACGCAAACGACCCGGCAGAGGTCCGGCATATGACGCCGACAGGCCTCGGCAAGGGCAACAAACGTCGCCCCCGTAGAGGCCTCATCATCCACCAGCACCAGCGTCCGACACGCCGTGAACAAGGCCGCGTCGGTAGGAGCCGCAGGCTGGTAAAGGAGATGTCCGGTGGCATGACTGTGGCTTTCCTCGAAAGTCGAGAGCAGACGATGCCCCTCTAAGCGGTAGCGCGTCGAGTGAAGAAACAGTAGATCCTCTCGCCCGGTAGAGCCTCGCCAGGCCTCATGGACGCCGTGCCCCAGGGCGATAGCGGTTTCCGCCAGCCCGATGGTCACCGCAGGACCAGGGAGATCCAGCGGAAGCTTTGCCGCCAACCAGCGGTGAATCCTCCGCATCCGTCGAGGGGTGACCGGGAGATGGCGACCAAGGACACGACTGACGAAAAGGAAGGGACGCTTAGGATTTCTACGGCTCGCGAACCCGCAAAGATCGTCAAGGGGAAGGTCGCTCCGAGCGATCTGGAGGGTGAGAACGCCCCCGGCAAGGCGAACCACCAAAGGTCCGGAGGTCGCGTGTTTTTCAACTTGATTTTCGCTCAAAACGGCGGCTCCCTAAACGGGCATGCTACCGAAAGAGGGGGAGAGATGCAAGTAAACGCTCCCAGGGCAAACGCTCCCAGGGGGTTACGGCCCCCTGTCCGCCCTTTTGACTCTAGAACAATTCATCGTCGTCTGGTGCAACCTCCCCAGCCACCTGGGTCACTTCCCAGCCATGGAGCGTATGCTTCAAGCGCTGACGCCAATCCGCCAGGGTGACCCCTTTCGTCAGGGCATCAACCCAAGCATCCACCATGTTTTCGGTATCGGGTGTCGGCAGACTGGCATAGTCTCGGCTGAAGTCGACCAACTTTTCGTGTTGGGTCCGCAAGTTATCCAGCACCGAGGCGACTTGTTCAAGCCCCTGTCGTGACTGATCCGTTGCTTGCAGAGAATAGACCACTTGGAAGATTTTGTCTTGGAATCCTTTTTCGCCGTTCTGTGCTGCGGTACTAATCTCCTGAAGAACGTCGCTTGCGCCTCCCGTCGAATCTTCAAATTGCTGTCCTGCGGCGAGGGCTTCGGCTGCGAGAAAGGCGAAGGCGCGCTGTTGGATAACGGAAAAGGCTTGCCAGCGGGTCAGAAGGTCCATGATCTTGGTGGCGGATACGCCGGACAGTTCCATTCTTAACATCTCACTTTCTTGTATTATCGGCGTGGCAGAGGGCCAGGATTTCCCCAGCGATTCGAGACAAGGGAAGTTCCCGCTCCACGGCACCGATTTCCCGAGCGGCTTTGGGCATTCCATAAACGACACACGTTGCTTCGTCTTGTCCGATGGTCGGGGCTCCGGCTTGGCGCATGGTAAGAAGTCCCTCGGCCCCGTCGCGTCCCATTCCGGTCAGAATGACTCCAACCGCCTTGCTTCCGCAAGCGGCAGCGACGGAACGGAACAGAACATCGACGCTCGGCTTATGTCCAGAAACGGGTGCCCCGTCCCGCAGTTCGATCACCAAAGAGGCTCCCGAACGCTTGACCGTCATGTGCCGCTCCCCCCCCGGAGCGATATAAACGTGCCCGGCGAGGATTTGCATTCCATCGACCGCCTCGGCGACACGCACAGAGGAGAGCCCATCCAGGCGAACGGCAAAGCTGTGGGAGAACTTGGGCGGAATGTGCTGGGTCACCACCACGGGCGGAGCATTGGGGGGAAGGGCGACGATGATATCGCGCAGGGTTTCGACTCCTCCGGTCGAGGAGCCAATGGCCACCAGTCGATCACTGGATTTATAGAGAGAAGTCACCGCCAAGCGGGCGATATTTTCCGAGGTGCGTGCATCCAGGGGCTTCACCCGTGCCACGGCTGCGGCTTTCACCTTGGCGATGAGGTCCGCCCCGGCGGCCTGCATCCCCCCGGAGGACGCATCGGAGGGCTTACAGAAGACATCGACCGCGCCCAACTCTAAGGCGCGCAGCGTGACGTCAGCGTTCCGTTCAGTCAGGGACGAGACCATGACCACCGGCATGGGCCGCAGGGTCATGATCTTCTCAAGGAAGGCAACGCCGTCCATCCGGGGCATTTCCACGTCCAAGGTGAGAACGTCGGGATTAAGTTGCTTGATTTTCTCCCGCGCCACCATGGGGTCAGGCGCGGTTCCGACGACCAAGATGGCGGGGTCCGAGGAAAGAATCGCCTCGATGATCTGACGCATCAATGCCGAATCATCGACGATCAGAACTCGGATAGGCTTACTCACCATCAACACATCCTCTTTGATAGACAAGCGATACAAAGACGCTTAAGGCCTCACGGCATCGGGTTGACAGAGTGATAGAATTTTTCCCGGGATCTCGGCAAGGGAGAATTGTTCCTCCACCGCTCCCAACGCGAGTGCTGCCGCAGGCATTTCATAGACCATGCAGGAGGCTTCGTCTTGAGCCAGTGTCGCCGCCCCCGCCTTCCGCAGGGCGAGCAATCCGTCTCCCCCCAAGGTTCCGGTTCCAGTCAGGATAACGCCGATGGCTGCGCTTCCGCAGGCTGTCGCCATCGAGCGGAAAAGGTGATCGGGACAAGGCGGCGGAGCGCTCCCCGCTCCATGCCAACCCCAGAGACGAATCACCATTCCCCCCGGGGTTTTTTCCACCCCCATATGCAGGTCTAGTCCCGGAGCGATATACACATGCCCCGGCAGAATCACCTCGCCATCCATGGCTTCCTTGACGCGCACCTCCGCCAGGCCGTTCAGTCGTGCAGCGAAGGTATGGGAGAACCCAGGCGGGAGATTCAGCGCCACCAGCACCGGCGGAGCATTGGGTGGCAAGGCCAAAACGATACTGCGCACAGCATCCACCCCTCCCGTGGAAGAGGCGAGGGCCACCAACCGATTCTTATACGGCTCCGCCCCCTCCTTCGCCGAGACAACAGCGGAAATAACGGCGATATCGTTGCTTAAGGGCTTCACCCGCGCATTTGCGGCGGCTTTAACCTTGGCGATAAGCTCCGGTCCTTTTTCCATCATTCCCCCGGCCCCACCTGCGGGTTTGTGGAAGACATCCACCGCCCCCAGTTCCATCGCCCGTAAGCTGACGTCTTTATTCCCCTCAGTCACGGAGGACACCATCACCACCGGCATGGGCCGCAGGGTCATGATCCGGCTTAAGAAAGACAGACCGTCCATGCGCGGCATTTCCACGTCCAAGGTCATGACGTCAGGATTGAGGGTCTTAATTTTCTCCCGTGCAACCAAGGGGTCTGCCGCCGTCCCGACGACCTCGATATCGGGGTCAGAGGACAGAACCTGCGAAATAATCTGGCACATCAGGGCCGAGTCATCGACGACCAGAACGCGGATCCCCTTATTTGGCATGCTGTCTTTGCCCCCTTAGGAAAACAATTCGACATCGCCTTCGACGTCCTGCGTCTGAAGCCGAGCCCGATACGACTGTTCGCGTTCGATCAACGAACGGTCCGTATCCATCTTCAGAAACAAGCGGACGACTTTTCCCGTGCGCGGAAAAAAATGCACCCGACGGGGGTGATTCCCTCCGAGATCTTCAGCAGCGATTGTATACCCTTCTTCCTCTAAATAGCGACGAATGAATTCGGTATTGCGATCCCCGATAGTGGCCTGTCCCCCCCCACCAATCCCCGATACTACATTCCCCGCCCCAAAAATCTTGACCTCCAAGGTGTTCCGCTGGACCCCTCGGCGGAGCAAGTCGTTAATCAACTCTTCCATAGCGAAGTTACCGTAAAGCATTGCCTTACTGGTGGGAAGGCTAGAATTTTCCGCTGAATCGGGCAGCATGAAATGATTCATCCCCCCCACCTTGGCCACCGGATCCCACACACAGGCGGCGATGCACGACCCCAGGACGGTGACGATCATCTCCTCTCCGGCGCTGGAAACGTAGTGTTCCCCCGGAAGAATCTTGACCGCCATCATCTTGAAGGTGGGATCGAACCAGCGACGGTCCTCGGCCTTATCAGCCCGTCCCCCGGGGGGACGCAGAACGGGGTCTCGTTTGGTGACAAGGACGCGCTTGGCCACAGTGTCTCGCTTGGCGAATAACGGAGGAGCTTTCTTCACACGATCCGCCTGTAGGCTGTTTTTTCGAGGGGCTCAAACTGCTCGGACACCCCCATCAAGGACTCGGAGTGACCGATGCACAACAATCCCCCCGGATTGAGCATCTCTGCGTAGCGTGAAAACAATTTCCGCTGAGTCGGCTTATCGAAATAAATCGCCACGTTGCGGCAGAAGATGGCGTCGAACTTGCCCTTCATCGGCCAATTTTCATGCAAATTCAACCGCCGGAAGCGGATCATCTCGCGCAGATCATCGGTCATCTGGATTTTGTCCTCCCCCGCCGGAGAGGTAAACCGTCGATGATACTGGTTGGGAATTTGTCCCAACGCTCCCGCCGGATAGATCCCCGCCTCGCCCCGTTGCAACACGTTGGTGTCGATATCCGTTGCCAGGATCAAGGCATCCCACTCGGCCATGGGACGCAGGGTCTCCGCGATGGTCATGGCCATGGAGTAGGGCTCTTCACCCGAAGAACACCCCGCCGACCAGATACGAAGCCGAGGCTGCCGCGGCCGTTCCGACAAGCGAGGCGTCAGAACCAAATCACGCAGATTGTCGAAGTGGTGGGGTTCGCGGAAAAAGTTGGTGACGTTGGTGGTGATGGCATTGACGAGGTGCTCAATCTCCTCCTCGGCCCCATCGCCCTTCAGATAGTCACAGTAGTCGGCGAACGAATCCAGGTCCAAGGCTCGAAGACGACGAACCAAGCGTCCGCAGACCATGTCTTTTTTCTTCTCGGTCAGGACGATTCCCGTGACCTTGGACATGAAGCTGCCGAGAAATTGAAATTCCTTATCGGTCATTTCAAATTCCCGGCGTGGAGCATCTACGCTAAAATTGCGCGGCTTCTGCTGCTGCACCAAAAGTCCCCCTTCTCAGGCTCAAACGACACTTGTCGAGATTTTTGTCTCATACGGAACCTTGATCATCCGGCCCGAGCAAAGCTGCCGCCTTGTGACAGACGCTCTCCCATGGCTCTCAAGGCACTGACATCGAGAATCAGCGCCACGCGCCCATCGCCAAGGATGGTGGCAGCGGAAATCCCGGTAATGGGGCGGAAGTTCGAATCCAACGACTTGATCACCACTTGTTGTTGACCGAGCAATTCGTCCACCAACAATCCGATACGGTCTCCGCCATCGGTCTCCACCACCACCACCAGGCCCCGGGTGGGATCGGTGATGGCGTTGCCAACGGCAAACAATTCATGCAGGGGAATCAAACGGATATACTCGCCACGCAAGGTCAGCACGTCGCCCACGTCCACCAAAGTGCGCGCTTGCTGACTGGTGGGCCGCAGCGACTCCACGATATTGGTCAAGGGCAGAACGTAGCGCTGGGTTCCCACCGCCAACAGCATGCCATCCATCACCGCCAAGGTCAGCGGCAGAGACAACAGGAAGCGCGCCCCGATTCCCGGTGCCGACTGGACCGTCACCCGGCCACCGACATCTTGAATATTCTTGCGCACCACATCCATGCCGACGCCCCGTCCCGAGACATCCGACACGCTGTCCGCCGTCGAGAACCCCGGAGCAAACACCAACATATCGATCTGCTCGTCGGTCAACGAGGAGCCTCGTTCCACCAGCCCCATATTCATGGCTTTTTCCAACACCCGCTGGCGATTGATGCCGCGTCCGTCGTCGGAAATCTCGATCACGATACGCCCCGAGCGATGGGAAGCATTCAAATGAATGGTCCCTTCCTCGGGCTTTCCAGCGGCCAAGCGCTCCGCCGGGGTCTCCAGACCATGATCCAGCGCATTGCGGATCAGGTGGGTCATGGGATCGGACAACTGCTCGATCACCGTCTTATCCACTTCGGTGGTCTCGCCGCTCATGACCAAACGGGCCTGCTTGCCGAGCTTCGCCGCCAAGTCCCGCACCAGGCGCGGGGCTTTGGAGAACAACGCCTTAACCGGCTGGGCGCGAATCGCCATCACGCTTTCTTGCAGTTCCCGGGTGTGGTGGGATAACTCCTGCAAGCCTTGGACCAACTCGGGATGATCCTCCACGGTGAAGGCGCTGGCCTGCTGCCCGAGCATGGCCTGGGTGATGACCAATTCCCCCACCATGTTGACCAGACGATCAATCTTATCCAAATCGACCCGGATCGAGGTGGTTTGCACCCCTCCCCCAACGTTTGCTCCGCCGGGTTGCCCGGGTGCCCCCGCCGTGAGATGAGCCCCTTGGGACCGCCCATGACCATGGGCCTGCATCCCCGCCTTGGCCCGAGCATCGGCGTTGGGGTCATACAACCCCCAACCCACGCGAGGATCATGGGGGTCGCCAGCGGGGGGAGGCTGGCCGGGAAGCTCGTGCTGGTCCTCGTGCTGGTCCTCGTCCTCGTGCTCCGACTCGGGCTCCGCCGCTGGGTGCGGCTCGACTTTCCCGGACACCGGCAGAGCATCGAACAATCCCCAGGCGTCTCCCCCCTCGTCCTCGGCCCCCCTCGGGAGGGCAATGACTTCGTCGAGGCTCAAGCTATCTTCGTTGGGATCAAACGGGGTGATGACCACCTCGGCGTGGTCGCCGGCAACAAATTCAAAAACTTCGCTGATATCGGCGTGGTTTTTGTCGGTGGTGAGGAGGAACGTCCAGGCCAAGTAGGCCACATCGGCCTCCATATCCTGCAAATTCGGCAGTCGCGAGCGATCCGGCCTGACCTCCAGCTCGCCCAAGGTCTCCAACTCGCGAATGATCAACAGGGGGTCATTCCCGGTTTGCAACATGTGCTGCAAGGGAACGAAGCGGATCTTCCAGACTTTGCGCTGATCCTCAACCAAAGGAGACGATGGGACAGCAGCAGGTGGAGGCGCCGCGGTAACCACCGGCGACGGAGCGGCAGTAACCACGGGCGGCGAAGCCGTGGCAATCGGTGCCGGAGCAGGTTTCGCGGCGTGAGCCGAAGCTCCTCCCCCAGTCGCGACGCGCAATTGCTCAAGAATGTCACCACCGTGATCCTTGGGCAGGGAAACGCCTGCCTGGGCGGCCCGAACGAAGTCCCCCAAAACGTCGTTGCCGCGCACCAGAATGCCGGAGATATCGTGAGTCAGCTCAACGCGACCCGAACGCAAACCATCCAAGGCCGTTTCGAACACATGGGCGAACTTGACGAGCGCATCAAAAGAAAAGGCGCCTGCGCCCCCCTTGATGGAGTGAACACTCCGGAAGGCAGAGTGAAGATCGTCATCGTCGCCACAGTCGTCATGCAGTCGCGTGAAAGCTTCCTCTGCGGCGGCCAAGAGTTCGGCACATTCCTCGAAATAGGTGGCCTTGAATTGGCTGAGGTTGTACCCTTGATCATCACTCATATCTTCGCCTCGCTGCGCATAATCGTTCGCTGATTACTTTCTTCCCCCAGACCTATTTAAGGACAGACCTTAGCGACGATTTGCAACAATTTGTCGGGACTAAAGGGCTTGACGATCCAACCGGTGGCACCGGCTTGGCGGCCTTCGTCTTTTTTGGCCGGATCGCTTTCCGTGGTAAGCACCAAGACGGGCGTGCTTTTCAGCGCGGGCTGCGCCCGAATCCGCTTCACCAGGGTAATGCCGTCCATTTGGGGCATATTGATATCGGTGATGATCACATCGACGCGTTGACCTTGCAGCGCGGTCAGCGCGGCCACGCCGTGTTCGGCCGCGACGACGGCATACCCAGCCCCCCGCAGGGTAAACGAGACCATATCCCGCATGGTCTTGGAATCGTCAACGATCAGAATACTCTTACCCATGAAAAATCCCCTGTCAGGAAGTTACGCAATCGGCGATGTCGGATAGGACGCCAAGATGTTGGAACGGACCGAGAAAAGCCTCGGGTGCTGCTTGAATTTCCACGCTCCGCGACATGGCTTGGAACGACGACACCGCGACAAGAACGACCTGCACGATCGCGGTACAACTTCGCTGAACGCCCTCTGCCTGGAGCACCACCGTCGGCACATCGCTCGATAGGGTTTCCAGCAATAAGTCTCGTAACGCCTGAGCGGCAGATAGATCAAGCATTTTAGGAAGGGCGATCACGGTTTTTCCGTCTGCCTCTCGAATGTCCATCTTCCGTTATCGCTTTTTCCCTGTGGACGACACACGAATAATACGGCAGATTCACGCAAAACGTAAGGGGTGAAGAGCGGCGCATGGTGACAGTTATCACAAAAACGGGTCCTTGGGACATGATTGTGTACGTCCTTGACAACGAAGACGTGCAGAATCCCCTCTGTCGGCTGGGACGCGCGGAGATCGATGGGTTTCCGTTTGGGGCGTTGGAATTGTCTCCCAGTGGGACGGTCCTCGCGTACAACAATACCGAACCGGGGGACTCCGCAGGATCCAAGATGAGAGTGGTGGGACGTAATTTCCTGACGGAAATCGTGCCCCGCAGTGCGACCCTCATGCTGGAGGAATTCTCCAAGGGCGTGGCCGAAGGAGGCCTGAACATTGCCTTCGACTGCTCTTCCGCCAATGTCCCCTATCGGATGCGATTCCACTTTAAGGTGAGTCCGATCCGGGGGACGTTCTGGGTGTTCGTGAAGAAAATCCAGCGGGATACCGTGGCCCGGGGGAGCTAGGGCTGTGGAAAAAAAAGAAGGCTCGCGGCTTTTGCCGAGGAGCCTTTTTTTTTGCCTTTCCCTCACCCAGCCTCCGGAGCATCGTCCAGGGTCCTCCACTCTTTGACGCGCGCCAAGTGGAAGGTATCGCTGTACTTCGGCGCCCGACTCGGTGCTGGGACCGCAGGATAGGGGGTGTCGGGCGCGTCAAAAGCCGCGATGAGCTTCATCACGCCAGCAATAGCCTCCTTCGCCAAGTCATCGGGTTTGTTTCCAGCCGCTCTTTCCCGACTGTTTCCCCCTCTCAGTTCCCAATAGAGGAGGAGGTCCGCCTCGACTCCAGCGGGAATATCGGTAAATCCGCCGCTCTTCAGAATGGCAGCCTCAAGCGGCAACTGCGGCGCATAGCCGG
Organism: Rhodospirillaceae bacterium; assembly: GCA_031546925.1. Taxonomy (GTDB): domain Bacteria; phylum Pseudomonadota; class Alphaproteobacteria; order Rhodospirillales; family Magnetospirillaceae; genus Magnetospirillum. Next base: position 7,893 of record JAVBJO010000002.1, on the reverse strand, counting down.
CCTCGACCTGTCTTTCTGAGGGAGCGGGGCCGGTTTTGTAGTCGATGATGGCAACGCCGCCACTATCGAGGAGGTCCAGGCGGTCGGCGCGGACCTTGAGGGTAAAGGGACCCGCAGGCCCTTGCAGTTCCATCGCTCCGTTCACCTCGCAGAGGCTGCGCACAACGACGTTCCCTTCGCGGTATTCCCGTTCGTGTTCGACCAGCCAGCGGGCGGTTTCTACGAAGCGAGGCCACCAGAAGGTTTGGACATTGATGTCCCTCAGGACGTCCCTAAAGACCTCCTCGCCAAGAGCGAGGAGGCGCTGCTCGGCATCCCCAGGGAGAACTCCGGGGGTTTCTCGGACGAAACGCTCCATGACTTCATGAATCAACGTCCCATAATCAGACACGCCAAGGGGTTGATCAATCTCGTCCAGGGCTCGGAGGCCAAGGACGTGACGGGCATAAATGGCGTAGGGGTCCCGTTTCCAGGTTTCAATCTCGGTGACCGACAGGCGGCGCGGTCGCGCTTCCACGGGGGGGCAGGGGGAGGGTGGTTGGGGTGGCGACTCGAAGGCCTCCGGGGTGTCAAGAGCAGCGTACCACGCGAGCCAAGGGTATTCCGGGGCGGCGAAGGTAAGCTTCGCAATGGTCATCACCGTCTTGAGGCGCAACAACCAGCGCGAGGGGGCCGTTTCCGTCCCATCCTGGCGCAGGGAGCGGCTGAGCACCACCTGAGGTGCCGCAAAAGCCTGAGCAAAATCATGGGCCGACAGCCCAAGTCGCGTCTCCGGCGAGGGAAGCCCAAAGGTCTGCCGCATGGGGCGACTCATCCAGGGGTCGATGGGCGCATCCCCCGGCCAAACCCCTTCGTTCAACCCGGCAAGGATCATCACGTCGGCTTGTTGCAGCCGGGCTTCAAGGTGTCCCCACAGGAACAAGCGGGGATGGCTCCCCCAGGGTCGTCGGCTCACGCGACCGGCCAGCAGTTCCAGGAACAAGGCCGGGTAATCAGAGGGCGGGAAGGGAGGAAGCCGCTCGGCCAGGGCGGCATCCAGCAATTCGGCAGCGAAGGCGGCGAGGGTTTCCCCCGCCTCGCCGGACCACAGTCGCGCCGGGCCGGGAAGATGGTGGTTGGCGGCAAGGGCTTCCGCCGCTTCCATGTGAGCCCGCACGAGATCCGCCAGGGAAGCCGTGGGACGCCCCATGAGTTCCACCAGGGAGGCCGTTGCTTTTTCCACCACCCCGAGCCAGGCCTCAAGGGAGGTCCCGCGGGGCGGAGACTCCTGTTCCGCCATCCGCACAGCGTGCCTCAGACCGGCCAGCCCGACGCCGGGGCGGGTGCGGTGATCGCGGAGGATGCGCCGCTCCAGTCTGCGGATCCCCGCGCGAAATTTGGCCGGGTCGCGACCGCCGGCGGCCAGGGGGTGTTTCAAACAGGCCAGCAGGGCATGGGGAGCGAAGTTTTCCGTCACCATGTGCAGGAGCAAATGCAGGAAACTGCCCGGAACGGTGGAGGACAGGGGATCCCCGGCGGAATCGTTGATGACCAGAGACCAGCGCTTCAATTCCCCGGCCACCCGCCGCGCCAAGGCGCGATCCGGCGTGACCAGGGCGACGGTTTTGCCTTCGGTTTCCAGGGTGTGACGGAGCAGAAGGGCGATGGCTCCCGCTTCCTCGCGCGGGGTGGGCGCTTCCAGCAGAGTCACGCCCTCTAGGGTGGTGGCGGGAAATTCGGGCGGAGGAGCCCCGTCTCCGCAGGTCGCGGCCGGACGCAGGGCTTCTGCCAGGAGACGCACCCGGGCCGCCCGCAGATCCGGATGGGGCGTCAGAGGCTTGACAACCCTCCGCTCGACCCCCAACCGCGCCAGCAAGCGCTTCATTCCGGCCTGGGGATGACTGTCCTCAAGGGCGTGCCACGAGTCGTAATCCAGGTGGGTATCGAGACCGGGCAAGACGAGCATGCCCTGAGGCAGACTCGCGACCACCCGCATCAATTCCGCCGTGGCCGGGCGCGACCCGGTAGAACCGGCGATGATCACCGGCGTTTCCGGAGGATTCGCGCGCCAGTGTTCCGTTCGGGCCGAGAGGATGCGATTGATGCGCTCTTGAGGATCCAGCAGCCCCCGTTCGGCGAGAATCTCGGGCCAAGCATGGGTGAGGATCGACAGAAACGAGACCGTCAGTTGCCAATGGGCCGCGTGATCGTCGGGAACGATCTTGGCCAAGCGATCAAAGCTGAGTTGCTCGATCTGGACCGAATCAAGCAGGCTCTCCAATGCTGCCGCCAGGCGCACCGCTTGGTCCAGGGAGGGAGGGGGGCCTCCCCGTCCGCTCTCCATGGCCTGCACCAGGCGGGTGAGAAGCAGACGACGCTCAAGCCCCGAAATTGCCGGAGGAATTTGTAAGGTGATCTCGTCCAACACCTCCAGGGTGGGATCTTCGTCCTCGGAATCCAGGGACCGCATCATCGGAAGCAAGAGAGGCCGTCCCTCGGAACAGCGAAGAAAGGCCTCTCCCAAGCTGCGACAGGCGCGATGATTGGGTAAGAGAATCAGGGTCGAGGAGAGGGTAAGGGGATCCGAACCCGCCAACAGGTGCGCCGCCAGAGTATCGAGAAAAGGCAGCCCGGCAGGGATGGTATGGAGGCGCATGTGGATCAAACCCCTGTTGTCTTGTGACCTATTGTCTTGTGAAGAGCCTGCTCCACCTCGGCAATGGCCCCCGGCGTGCCCACGTGGAACCATCCCCCTTGGTGAACGAGGGCGCAGAGACGGTTGGCGGACAAGGCGCGGTCATAGAGGAGATTGAGGGAAAATTTTCCCTCTGGTGCCCCGGCGAACAGTCTGGGCGAGAGAAGCTGGACCCCGGAAAACAGGAAGGGAGCGCTCGCCTGGGCGCCTCTTCGACAGGGGGATCCGCCCTCGGTGTCGAGGAAAAAGTCGCCGTTTCCCTCGTAGCCCACCGCCCGTTCCACCGGCTGGAGGAGGAGAAGGGCATCCATCGTCGCGTCGTTCCAAGCGGAGGCCAAACGCCGCAATGCCGGAGACTCCCCATCGGTCCAAACGATATCCGCATTGACGACGAAAAAAGGCGCGCTCCCCAGCCAGGGGAGGGCTTTGGTGACCCCGCCGCCGGTTTCCAAAAGAATTTCCTCGAAGGAGAGGCGAATCTCGGGACGTCCGGCCAGGTGGCTCTGGATCTTCTCCGGGAGCCAATGGGTGTTGACCACCAGATGTTGAATTCCGGCAGCGGCCAGATGATCCAGCGCTCGGTCCAGCATGGACCTGCCGCCGATTTCCACCAGAGGCTTGGGCGTGTGCTCGGTGATGGGCCGCATGCGAAGTCCCAAACCAGCGGCGAGAACCATGGCATGAGAAGGGGCATGAGAAGGGGCAGGGAAGGGCATCATGGTGCGGGTACCACGCGAGCATCCGAAGGAATATGCCGGTTCAGCCAGGCATTCAAGTCTGCAAGGGCGGGATGACGGCAGGCCATCTCCAACAGACGCCACACCCGCATGATGTGGCGCAGGTAGAGGGGCTTTCCATCCCGACGGCACAAGCGGGTGAAAATCCCGATCACCTTGGCATGGCGCTGCGCCGCCAGCACCGCCCAGGACGTATCGAAATCATCGCGGGTCATCGGGGAGTCGCCTCTTGTATCCCAATACCGCTCTTTCATCTGGTGGATGAGGGCGGGTGCGATGTCGCGCCGGGCGTCTTCCAATAACGACACCAAATCATAGGTCAAAGGACCGACAACGGCATCCTGGAAGTCCAGAACCCCACACGCCGCGAGTCCCTCCCGCGGGAGCAGCAGCAAGTTGTCCACATGGAAATCCCGCAAAACCAGCGTATCGGGAACCGAGCGAGCTAAAGGCAACAGAGGTTCCCAGACCTTGGTGAAGCTCTCGCGGACAGAGTCGTCCACGGTGCGTCCCACGGCGGGCATGTACCAGTCTACCAACAAATGGGCCTCGGCCAGGAGCTTCTCGTCGCTGTAGGCGGGGAGCGCCTCGGGAAGGGCGTCGGGGTGAGTGTGCAATGCCGCCAAGAGATCCACGGCCAGACGATAGAGGGCGGCCTCATCGTGACCTTGAGCCAGCAAGCGGGTGTAGGTGTCGTCTCCCAAATCCTCCAGCAGCAATAAGCCGTTGGTTTCGTCCACGGCGAGAAGCGTTGGGGCCGAATAGCCCAAACCGCGCAAATGATGGGTCAGACGAACAAAGGGACGGACGTCTTCCTGGGGGGGAGGAGCATCCATCAGCACCGCGCTCCGACGGGAATCGCGCAAACGGTCGTACCGCCGGAAACTGGCATCTCCCGCCAGAGAAGCCCGGGGAACATCGCCCCACCCCGCGGCATCGAGGAAGGCAGCGATCACGGTATTGCGCGAGGTCATGGGATGGCTTTCGTGGTTGGTCTCAGCGGGAGGATAGTTTATCGCGTCTCACCCCGGAGAGGTAGCCCTCCCCTCACCGATTTACCCCTCGCCCGGAATGTCCTAGGCTCTCCTCGGGTGGGGGGTGAAGGGTTGACCACACCATGAGCAAAAACACCGCCGAAATCGCGCTTCAAGAGGCTGAAAAGATGTGGCTCGCGGGGAAAATCCCCGAGGCGAGGGAGTATTTCCTCCGCGCCAGCCTGCTTTACCGCGAAAACGGAGACGTCCAAGGGGAGGCCGCCGCCCTCGTCCTCTCGGGCGATTTCGAGGCAGAAAACGGACATCGCGACATGGCGCGTCAGGTTTATACCCAAGCCCGCACCCTTTACGCGCACCGAGGCGATCAGCGCGACCAGGCGGCGATCCTTGTCCGCATGGGAAAGCTGGCCCAAGAGGAGGAAAAACGCCACGAGGCCGAGCAATTCTATGCCTCGGCGGAGGAGATGTACAAAAGCGCCTCCGACCATTCCGGCCTGGCTCATGTGGCGAAGCGCCGGGGTGCCCTGGAGCGTGACCAAGGCCATGCCTCCCAGGCGCTTGGTCATTATCAGCGTGCCCTCGCCTTGTACCAGCGGGGCAGTGACACCTTGGGGCAAGCGGGGGTGCTGAAGGTCCTGGCCGGGATGTACCGTCACACCGGCGAGGCCGACACGGCGCATGAATATTACGAGCAAGCCTTGGAGCTCTACCGCGAGGCCGGAGATGCCCTCGGAGAGGCCACGGTGAACCATGGCATGGGCCGTCTCCTCCTCCATCTGGGAAACCCGGAGGAGGCACGAAAGCCCCTCCAGGCGGCGCGGCATCTGTTCGCAGCCATCGGGCATCTCAAGGGCGAAGAGAGTGCGATCCGGGACTTGTACCAAGCGGAGGAACAATCAGCCCCACGCCCAGCCCCACGCCCAGCCCCACGCTAGGACTTCTACAGATCCAAGGGCCGCCATCCCTCTGGCCCGAAGGCCTCAAGCGGCTTGAAGCGGGCCTTGTAGGACATTTTGCGGCTCTCCGCGATCCAGTAGCCCAGATACACATAGGGCAGGTTTTGCTTCCGTGCCTCCTCCACCAGCCAGGTGACGATGAAGGTGCCTAGGGAGCGGTCCCGCAACTCCGGGCTGAAGAAGCTGTAAACGGCGGACAAACCATCCGACATCCGATCCACCAAGCAGACGGCACTCAGTCCCAGAGAGGGATGACGGAATTCCACCAAGTAGGTGTTGATGGGACTATCCTCGACCATGGAGCGATAGTCGTAAAAGCCCATCAAAGCCATATCACCCCCGGAATGACGCTGCTCTTGATAGCCGGAGAACAGGCGGTATTGCTCGGTGGTGGCGCGCGGCGCGGCGGGCGTGGGAGTCAAATCAGCATTCAGCTTGCGAATTTTCCGCATGGTTCGATCGGGGGAAAACCCCTCGACGACGATCCGCACCGGGATGCACGCATTGCATCCCGGACACGCCGGCGTGTAGGCGATGGAATGGCTGCGCCGGAACCCAGCCCGCGACAGCGCCTCATGGAGCAGCTCGGCATCGGGTCCATCCAGCTCCGTCACGATCTTGCGCTCCAGCCGTCCGGGAATGTACGGACAAGGCAAGGGCGCCGTCGTAAAGAAGAAATGCGGACGCTTTAAGGGAATATGATCCATCGCATTCCGTTGCTGTCGGCTTTTGGGCACATCCATCCTGAACGTTTTTTGATATGGGGGGTCCGCCCTCACGCGGCCACGGGAGACAAAAGGGGGAGGCAAGCCTCCCCCTTCAGACGAGCGCTTCGGTTAGGGATTCACCAGGACGATCGGTCGGTTGTTGACCACCACCACCCCCGAGATCCAATCATGAAGCATCCGGCGGCTAGGGTTGAAGAACCCAAGCGCCAAAATCAAGCCCCCCGTGCAAGCCACCGAGCCATAAAATCCCACGATTTGAATGATGGTCTGGTAAATCTCGGGCCGTCCACCACGCCCGGCTGCGGTCGGTCCCAGGCTCAACGCCCGGATGCCCATGGCCCGCATTCCCAGGGTAGCCGAATGGGGGCCTGACGTCAGTAGTGCATGATACCCCAGTGGAGCGATCGTCAGCAGCAGCGCTTTCACGGGGGCCAAAATGCCAAACGAGATGAGACTGAGGAAACCAAGCCCCAACCACAATGCCCCCCCGAGCGCGCACACGATGACAACGTCTATGGCATAGGCGAAAAGACGCTTGGCGGTGATACCGCCGTAAAGGTCCGGGTGATCCCGAGGGTCCACCCAGTCCGAGAATGGGGAAGGAACCACAGCAACCACATCATAATTGACCACGACCAGGCCTCCAGAAACGAGATTCGCTTATCATTTAAGTGTGAAACCATACCGCACCAGAGGAAGAAAAACAAAATTCCCCTCGTGATGATAACCTGCGGCTGACGATTGGCGGCTGACGACTGGCCACGGCCTGCCCCCCCAAGGGCTCAAGGAGGAATATGCTCGCCCCACCGCCCCATTGTAAGACCATATCCCGCAGGAAGGGAGAGAGATTTTTCTCCAATTGGGACGGGTAGAGAGGATCCTGCCTCTTGCCCCCTTTTTGCTAGAATTTTTTCACAAAGGCACATTTTAAATACCGGAATTCCTCCTCTGCGCTCTCCACATCCCGGGCGAAGATCAAAATCAAGGGTGCGAGGGCGTTGGGGTTGGGGAAAAACTGTCGCACACTGACCGGATGACGCTCCAGCGGGAAGGGATACTCGATCATCACCAGATCGTAGGCGCACGAGGGTTCAGGAGCCTGAGATAAACGGTCCACCCAAGTCACTCGTATTGAGGGATTTTCGATCCACGGAGCTATTTTTTCGCGGTCTTGGCCAACCCCGAGGATTTTAAAAGACATCACCTTCAGGATCGAGGCTAAATTGACCTCGTCAAGGCGAGACCAGTCGGGGGCCGTTGTCGCGGTAAGAGTCCGCTCCAGGGCTGCGAAAAAATCTTGTTCCGTGGTGTACGTCAAGGCGTCGTCCCCCTCTTTGAAGCACGCACCTTTGCGGAGGATCCGCAAAGGTGGGCGGTCGGGGAGGTAGAAAAGCCTGAAAAGATGGGCCTGCGGTAGTCTTTGGGCTTTCGCCTTGGACATGCACTACCGCCTCCCCGACCGTGGATAAATACGGTCGAGGAGCAGGCAGAGAATCGGCCACACTGGGCCGATCTTTTCAAGCGGCTTCTACACCCCCAAGGCAAGCCATACTCGTGGCTTTTCTCAGGAGTGAGGGTATCAAGCGGCGGCCCCAAGGGTCAAGGGTCCGTGACCCTTGCGGGGGTGCAGGGGGCAGCGCCCCTTGCGAGGGCGAAAGCCCATCCAGCCTCCCCACCCCGACCCCCCAACAAAAAACCCCCGAAACAATAGGGGGTTTTTTTTTGGGGGGTCGGGGGGGGGTGGCGGGATGGGGTGTCGCCCTCGCAAGGGGCGCGGCCCCCGGCCACCCCGCACGGGTCACG
>JAVBJO010000141.1:0-10558 GCA_031546925.1 Rhodospirillaceae bacterium | reverse complement strand
CAAAAAACCCCCGATTGTTTCGGGGGTTTTTTGTTAGGGGGTCGGGGGGGATAGGGCTTTTGGCTTACGCCGGGGCTGCCGCCCCCTGCCCCGCCCGGAGCCATGCCCCGGACCCCCTTTCCTTTCATCAATACTCAAGGCCCAACACACCCGGCCAAACGGGATTACTTTTTCCGAAAAGCATCCAGAGCGATGACCTTCCCTCCCTCGGCGGGAGCTGGCTCCACCGGTGGCGATGGATCCGTCTCGGGCGGCTCCTCTTTGGCGGGAGGCTCGGCCAGAGCCTCAACCGGGAACTGAAGCCCAAACTTCGCAAAGGGATCGGCGAAACCGCTGATGGCGGCAAAGGGGATGGTCAGCCGCTCGCTGGAACCGGAAAAAGAGAGGGTGACTTGAAACTCTTCTTCCCCGACCACCAAATCCCAAAATTGATGTTGGAGGACGATGACCATTTCCTCGGGGTGCTGTTGCACAACCCGAGGGGGGATCCGCACACCAGGGAATCGGGTTCGGAAGGTGATAAAGAAATGGTGCCCTCCTGGCAGGCCTGTCCCCGCAGCAGTCGCCAAAGCTTCCCGCATCACGGCTCGCAGGGCGCGCTGCATCATCTTGTCGTAAGGAAGGGACGATCCAGACATCAAAGCACCAGTCTCGATTCCAAGAAAGAACGAATGAAAAAGAAGTGGGGGGCTTCTGTTGCCCGGCGCCCCCCGAACCGCGCTTACGGGTTAAGCCGCAGCGGCAAGAGCAACGTTGTCGTTGGCACTTGTTAGGGTCGACCCGATAACGGTGGTATCATGCCGAGCACAAACCTTGCCTTTACTGCCCGCGTCGATCCTATTTCGCCCCCATTGTAACAATGGTGGAGGCGCCGGGTACCGCCCCCGGGTCCGCAAAGCCTATTCCACACGGCGTTTAGCGCCATAGTCGGGAAAACCCGACAGGAGCAATATAGGGAGGGGAGGGCCGAGGGGTCAAGAGCGAAAGCAGGGTTATCGCATTTGGAGGGGCTCTCTTGTGCAAAATGCTCCTCCGATAAAAGGAGGCGGAGTCCCTTTATCTTTCCTCAATCTGGCCTCAATCTGGCCTCAATCCGGCCGCAACATGTACCCGACCCCCCGGACCGTCTGCAAATAACGTGGCATCCGGGTGTCATCCTCAAGCTTTTTCCGCAACCGCGTCACCTGGACATCCACCGCCCGAGGCGTCGCCGTTGTTCCCATTCGCACAGCGAGATCATCCCGAGACACCGCCTGTCCCACGGTTGCCGCCAGAATCGCCAGCAGTTCCCGCTCCGCTGAGGTCAGATGGACCATTTCTCCGTCGCACTCCAGTTGGGCGCGCTCCACGTGCCAGGAGAATCGTCCAAGGTGGAGAACAGCCTCCACCGGGGCATCGATCTTGGGCACACGGCGAACGATGGAGGAAATCCGCAGCAGCAGCTCGCGCGGTTCGAAAGGTTTGGGCAGGTAGTCGTCGGCTCCGGCCTCGAAGCCCTGGATGCGGTCTTCGGTCTCGCCCATGGCGGTGAGGAGCAGGATGGGGACGGGGTTGGACTGGGCGCGGAGCCAACGGGTGAGGCTCAAGCCGTCCTCGCCGGGCATCATCACGTCCAGGACGATCAGATCCACAGCCATGGCTTCCAGCTTTTTCCGGGCTTCGGCGGCGTTCGCGGCCACGGTGACGAAGTGGCCGTTTTCGGTCAGATACTTGCGTAAAAGTTCCCGCAGACGGGTATCATCGTCAACGATCAGGATATGTTGTTGGGAGCTGTCCATTTTATCGGACGAAGACCTGGACCTCACCGTTGCTGGAGACGGAGGGAGAGGAGGTCTGAGTCATGCGGACACGGTTGCCAGGCAGTCCCATGTTGCCAAGCGAACGCGCCACCGCTTCGGCATTGCGCTGGATGGTGCTGTTTCCGCCACCGAACGAGGAACCGTACCCTCCGCCCGTGGACGAGACCGCAACCACATCGAACGAGGCTCCCGGACGACGATCCAGGGCGCTTTTGACGGCGGCGTAAAGAGCACGCTCGTAATTGACCTTCGGCTTATCGAAGCGGATGGTCACCAAAGGTGTCCCGCCGGCTCGCAGCCCCGACGCACTCCCAAGGCCGAGCCCTCCCCCCAGAGGATAGGACGACGACGCGCTAAACCCGCCGCCGTAAAGCTGCCCATTCTTGATGGCACCCGCCAAGCTGTTCAAATTCTGCCGCTCGTTGGCGACGTAGGTCTGCTGACGACCAACATCATCGGCAATCTCGGTCTGGAGACGCTCAATGAGGACCACGGTGCGATTGGTCTCGTCTTCCAGAACGCGCAGTTGGCGATGATCCTCGTCCACGGCCCCCGACAACTGCCGCGCCGAGCGGACCGACTCCAGCAGGTAGCCGGACAGGGCGGACGAGGAGGTCACCTCGTTCGCCAAACGGGTCATCTTCAACCCATCCTCGCCGATGCGATCCAGCTCGCTTTGAGCGGAATTCCATTGCTGATTGAGGATCGGATTCCCCGGCGTGGTTCCGACTTGCAGCCGGGCTTGGATGGCCGCGACGGTTCCATGATAGCGCTGGGAGTCCTGCACCGTCTCGTTCCGAATGCCTTGGAGCGACTGGTTATGTCGAGCGAGGGTTCCCTGCAACTGCTGAAGATCCCCTCGCAGGGCATTGACCTTTTCGCCGACATAGGTCCCCGTTCCGAACAGAGCGGTGGAGGAAGGACCGGTCGCGTAGGGATCGCCCCCAGGAGCAACGCACCCTCCGAGGAGGACGAGCGCGCACAAGGCGACAACGGAAGCGGCTTTCGGAGAGATCTGTGTCAGGGTCATTGATACTGCATACCTTATCTTCGCCGAGTCGGATGACCCCTGTCGGAGCGGGATCGTCCAGTCCGGCAAACGCGTCTGCCAGGATATGAAACGCTACCCCCGCAATTGTGGTGGGATTTTACGCAAACGGTAAAGAGCCCACAAGCTGGTTTTATGCCCAATGGATAAATCTTTGATTGGGCTTGGTCAATGGTGATAAACGATGGGGGTGATAAACGATGGGGGGGATAAACGAGGGGAGGAATCAAGACTTCCGGCGGCGTCCCTTGTTCGGCTGGGCGCTCAAGGGTCGACCGGTCGGCGCGACGCCCAATTCCACCGCTTCCAGCCGACGCAACTCGTCGCGTAACCTGGCGGCTTCCTCGAATTCCAGGTCGGCAGCGGCGGCTTTCATGCGCTTTTCCAGAGCCTCCCGCACCGAGGCAAAATCCTTGCCGACGGTGTCTGCTCCGGTATTCACGGTGACGTAATCTCGTTCCGCGACGTTTTCGAGCACATCCCGGATGCCACTGCGGACACTCTCCGGTGTGATCCCGTGTTGCTCATTATAGGCCTGTTGTCGGTCGCGTCGGCGCGAGGTCTCCGACAGGGCGTAGGCCAGGGAGTCCGTCATCTTGTCCGCATAGAGCAGCACCCGACCGTCGATATTGCGCGCTGCTCGGCCAATGGTCTGGACCAGGGAGGTCTTGGAGCGGAGGAACCCCTCCTTATCCGCATCCAAGATCGCCACCAGGGCGCACTCAGGGATATCCAGGCCCTCGCGCAGGAGGTTGATCCCCACCAAAACGTCAAACGCGCCCAGACGCAAGTCGCGGATAATCTCGATGCGCTCCAGGGTCTCGATGTCCGAGTGCAAATAGCGCACCCGCACCCCATTATCGTGGAGATATTCCGTCAAATCCTCGGCCATACGTTTGGTGAGCACGGTGACCAGGATACGATAGCCGCGCAGTGCCACCTCGCGAATTTCGCCCAGAAGATCATCCACTTGGCGCTCGGCAGGACGGACGATGCACAAGGGATCGATCAAGCCAGTGGGGCGGATGATTTGTTCGGTGAACGCGCCTTCGGTCCGCGCCATCTCCCATGGTCCCGGCGTGGCTGAGACAAAGACGGTCTGGGGGCGCATGGCCTCCCACTCCTCGAAGGTCAAGGGGCGGTTGTCAACGCACGAGGGCAGACGGAAGCCAAATTCGGCCAACGTGGATTTGCGGTTACGGTCGCCGCGGAACATTCCGCCGATCTGAGGAACGGTGACGTGACTCTCGTCAACGATGCACACAGCATCCTTGGGCAAATATTCAAATAGCGTCGGCGGGGGTTCTCCAGGATTGCGACCGGTAAGATAGCGGGAATAATTCTCAATCGACTTGCAATGCCCCGTGACTTCTAACATCTCCAGATCAAACCGGGTTCGCTGTTCGATCCTTTGCGCCTCTAGAAGCTTTCCATCCCCTTGGAAAGAGGTGATCGTCTGTCTCAGCTCTTCCTTAATGCTTTTAATCGCTTGGGTGATGGTCGGACGAGGAGTCACATAGTGGCTTGACGGATAGACCACAATCTCGGCCAGGGTCGCGGTTCGGTGTCCGGTGAGGGGATCGAACTCCACCAAGGCTTCCACTTCATCGCCAAACAAACCAACCCGCCAGGCGCTGTCTTCGTAGTGCACGGGGAAGATTTCCACACTATCGCCTCGCACTCGGAATGTCCCTCGCTCGAAGGCCGCATCGTTGCGTGTGTATTGGAGAGCAACCAATTGCCTCAAAAGTTCGGATCTGTCGATAATATCCCCCACTTTAATGGGGATGGTCATCCGAGAGTACGATTCCACCGAACCAATACCGTAAATACACGAAACAGAGGCCACAATCACGACATCGCGCCGTTCCAGCAAGGAGCGAGTCGCCGCGTGGCGCATGCGATCAATCTGTTCGTTGATCGCTGAGTCTTTTTCAATATAGGTATCCGTTCTTGGGATATAAGCCTCTGGCTGATAGTAATCATAATATGAAACAAAGTATTCTACGGCATTATTGGGAAAAAAAGACTTCATTTCGGCGTAAAGTTGCGCCGCTAGAGTCTTGTTGGGAGCCAAGACCAACGCCGGACGATTGATTGCAGCAATGACATGGGCCATGGTGAATGTCTTGCCCGAGCCCGTCACGCCCAGCAAGACTTGATCCCGCTCGCCCGAGACGAGGCCCGCCGTCAATTCGGCAATGGCGCTCGGCTGATCCCCGGACGGGGAGAAGGGGGAAACCAGAGAAAACATAACGCCTCGTATATCATATTGATTCCGGTCGTGGGGAAGGTCAAACTGCGGATCATGATGAGTAAATTCGTTCTAACCGCCCTTCTGATCGCCCTGGCCTGGTTCGGCTTCAAATTCGTCACGCGGATGATGGAGGTGCGCGGACGCGCTGCGCCGCCCGCCTCGAAGTCGCCGCCCGGAGAGATTGATGACTTGATCAAGTGCCCCTCCTGTCAGACCTACCGCCCGGCGCAGAAAGGCGGCTGCGGGCGGGGCAGTTGTCCATATTAAGGGTCGTCAAAGGGCCTTCCGGCTCTTAAATTCATTGAGGGCAGAGGGCTTTTCGGCTCCTTCCCTTCCTCTAAAGGCGACGATCCCGGAATCATGAGTGATCCTTTGAGTCTTCTCCCCGCTGTTCCGTCCCTCCTTGCCGTTGATCGCGCCATTGCCGAGCTGCGTCGGGGGGGAGCCGTTACCCTCAGCGAGGGGGATCAACGCCTGACACGCGTTCTCGCCGCAGAGACCGTCACCGCCGAGTCCCTGCTTGAGCTGTCGGACCCTCTGTTGGTGGTGACGGGGCGCCGGGCGCATGTTCTCGGGGTCTGGGACGATCCTCATCCGGTGGTGAGCCTGACCGCTGCGACGCCTTTTTCCGCCAGCCGGATTCTTGAACTCATCGCTCCGATTCCGGGGCAGGCGCTTGGGGATGTGCGCTCGCTCACGGCAGCCCCTCTGCCCGAGACCTCGGGAGCCGCCGCCGCCGTCGCCCTGGCGAAGCTAGCCCGGCTTTTGCCCGCCGTGGTGGTTGCTCCGTTGAGGGAGGGGCGTCGGGATCCCTTCCAAATCGCCACCCAGGATGTGTTCGACTACCAGCACAACGCGGCACGGACCTTGCGGTTGGTCTCCGAGGCTCGCGTCCCCCTCCGGGACGCCGAAAATACCCGCATTCTCGCCTTTCGGCCCGCCGACGGAGGCATGGAACATCTGGCCATCGTTATTGGGGAGCTGGACAAAAGTGCGCCGGTCCTGGCGCGTCTCCATTCGGAGTGTTTCACCGGGGATCTGATCGGCTCGTTGCGGTGCGATTGTGGCGATCAACTGCGCGGCGCTATCGCCGAAATCGCCAACGCCGGGAGTGGCATTCTCCTCTACCTGGCCCAGGAAGGCCGGGGCATCGGGTTGGTCAATAAATTGCGCGCGTACCAGCTGCAAGACGCGGGGTTTGATACCCTGGACGCGAATCTTCAACTGGGGTTTGATGATGACGAGCGAATCTACCAGCCCGCCGTTCACATGCTCCGCTTGTTGGGGATCCGGCGGGTTCGTCTGATGACCAACAATCCCGAGAAAGTCAGTGCACTCGCCGCTCATGGCGTCGAGGTGGTCGAGCGAGTCCCCCATGTGTTTCCCGCGAACGATCACAACGAGGATTATCTGCTGACCAAGGCAACCCGAGGGGGACATCTGTTTTAAGGCAGCTCCGTGATCACCCTGCCTCTTTACTCCGCGCTTCAAAAATGCTCTATGATCCCTCGCTTGAAATGCAAAGCCTATGGGGTGAACCATGCGCGTTTATTATGATCGGGACGCCGACGTCAATCTGATCAAGGGTAAAAAGGTTGCGATCGTTGGCTATGGAAGCCAAGGCCACGCTCACGCTTTGAATCTGCGGGATTCTGGGGTGAAAGAGGTTGCGGTTGCTCTACGTCCCGGCTCTGCCACCGTCCGCAAGGCAGAGGGAGAAGGCCTCAAGGTCCTGAGCCCCGCCGATGCGGCAAAGTGGGCCGATGTGGTGATGATGCTCACCCCGGACGAACTCCAGGCCGAGATTTATGCCAAGGACCTTGCTCCCAACCTGAAGCAAGGGGCAGCCTTGGTGTTTGCTCACGGGCTTAACATCCACTTCGGCCTAATCGAAGCTCGGGCCGACCTCGATGTGTTCATGATCGCTCCCAAGGGGCCAGGGCACACCGTGCGCGGGGAATACCTGAAGGGTGGGGGGGTGCCTTGTTTGGTGGCCGTCGCTCATAATGCCACGGGCAATGCCCTGGAGATTGCCCTGTCGTATGCCTCGGCCATTGGTGGCGGACGCTCCGGCATCATCGAGACCTCCTTCCGCGAGGAATGCGAAACCGATCTCTTCGGGGAACAAGTCGTTCTCTGCGGCGGTCTGACCAAGCTGATCCAGTACGGGTTTGAAACCTTGACCGAAGCTGGCTATGCGCCGGAAATGGCCTATTTCGAGTGCCTGCATGAGGTCAAGCTGATCGTGGATCTGATCTACGAAGGCGGAATCGCCAATATGCGCTATTCCATCTCCAACACCGCCGAGTATGGAGATTACGTGACCGGGCCGCGCATCGTGACCCAGGAAACCAAAGCCGAGATGAAGCGTGTTCTCGAAGATATCCAGTCGGGGCGCTTTGTTCGGGATTGGATGTTGGAATGCAAAGCGGGGCAGCCCAGCTTTAAGGCCATTCGTCGCAATCAGGCCGCGCACCCCATCGAGAAAGTGGGCGAGCAGTTGCGGGGCATGATGCCGTGGATTGGTAAGAACAAGTTGGTGGACAAAGCTAAGAACTAGAGGGTCAAGGGGCAAAGCCCCTTGACCCCCTTGGACAGTTGAACAAGGATCTTTTCCACGGTCATCTCGGGTACCTCGTCGGTCGTATCGACAATGACGTCCGCTTCGGCGTAAATGGGGTATCGAGCCGCGATCAAACGCGCCAGAATTTCGCGGGGGTTTCCTTGATTCAACAGGGGGCGGTGATCTTTCCCTGCGGTTCGACGGACCAGGAGGTCAAGGTCGGCCCGCAGCCAGACCGAGGTGGCATGAGCAGCGACGAGATCCCGCGTCGCCGGATCACAGAAGGCTCCGCCGCCCGTGGCGAGAACGCACGGCTTTCCGGTGATGAGGCGCGCGATGACTTTCCGCTCTCCCTCGCGGAAGGCGGCTTCGCCGTGATTTTGAAAGAAATCTGTGATGGCGGTGCCGGCGGCGGCCTCGATTTCGCTATCGGAATCGGCGAAAGGCATGTTAAGCCGTGCGGCGAGACGACGTCCAACGCATGACTTTCCCGCCCCCATCAGCCCCACCAGGACAATGGAGCGTTGCGTCGAGAACCGTGGCATGCTGGTCAATGCCGAGGAAACCGTCATATCCTCACCTTCACCTCCGTTCCCCCGATGAGGGGAACATTGATCCATAAGGGTGTCATAGGTACACTGTCGCCGGGCGAACGGCCCTTCACCGTAGAATAGAGGATTTCGGCCCTTCATGAAGAAAATTCCGATGACCCTTCTCATTCTCGTGGTCGCCCTCCTTATCGGTGGGGGTATTTTTCTGGCAACAGTCGGCTTCCCAGTCCCTTCCAAACAGGTGGAAAAGGTCATTCCTGATGAACGTCTTCCCCATTAATCCTTTCCATACCAGTAGCCCCCAGGTCCGTGCCCCCCAGGTCCGTGCCCGCAGATCCCTAGCTTTGCTGCTGGCAGGATTGGCGGTTTGCACCCTTTCCTTCGCCGAGGCCACTGCGGGAGGCTCCTCCCCCCCTAAGTCGGCCTATGATCCCGAAACCATGGAGAAGGTTGATCCGGAATCATCGGCTCGCAACGTGCCGATCACTGCCGACCCCGCTGTCGAGGGTGACTCCGGCGCGGCCAAAGCGCCAAGTGCTCCAGGCGTTGCACATCCGGGAACACCCTCTGGAGCCGTGGGTACTCTCAGTCCTCGGAATGGTGGTTTGCCCTCAAACCTTTGGTCGGGCTCGTCCTTGTCGGTAACGCGCAAACTGTTGCCGTTGATGCCGACCAGCACCGGCTCCCTGACCATAAGGGACTTGGAGCGACGCCTGTTGCTGACAGCCGCGCTCCCGCCCGAGGGAGCCGTCGATGGCGACCGTCCGTCCTGGGTGGAAATGCGCGCCGAGCGTCTCTTCGCCATCGGCGATGTGGAAGGGGTGAGGGATCTTGCCAATGTAACGCCTCCCGCCGCCGCCGGATCTTTACTGCGTCGGATGAAACTTGATGCCTTGCTGCTGACCAGTAATACCGACCAAGCTTGTCGTGAGGCCGAGACCTCGGTTAACCCAAGCTCCGATGGAGATCTTTCCAAGCTGTTGATTCTGTGCAATTTCTTGGTTGGGAAGACCCTGGAGGGGAATCTCGGACTCGATCAGCTGCACGAGCGCAAGGATCGCGATCGCCCCTTCCTGCTGGCCGTCGAGGCCGTTGCGGGCCAGCCTCCCGGCAAAGGCAAAATGAAGCTGTTTGAGCCAACGCCCCTCCATGTGGCAGCCTTCGCCGCCGCTCATATTTCCATGCCGGCGGACGTTCTGGCAAAAGGGGGGGCGGGCGTGGCCCATGCCGTGGCGCTCGCCGCAGATACCGCTCCGGACACGCGTTTCGCCGCCGCAGACCAGGCCGAGACCGTCGGTTCCTTGTCCAGCGAATCCTTAAGACGAGTCTACTTGAGCACAACCTTCTCCGCCGCTGATCTCGCCGCCCCCCTTAGTCGGGCCGATGCCGTCGGGGCACGGGGGAGGGCTCTCTTGTTCCGGGCTGCCTCGGACCAGCCAGATCATGTGCTTCGGGGAAAATTAACCGCCAAAGCCTTGGAACTGGGACGGGCGAAGGGGCGTTTCCTCTCTACCGCTCGCCTCTTCTCCGACATCCTGCGGGATCTTCCCACCGAATCAGGACTTGAGGCACAGGCCGGCGTTCTCGCCCGAGGCCTGCTTATCTTGGGACGAGATGACGCTGCACGTCCGTGGGTTAATCTCGCAAAAGACGAGCAGTTGTGGCCGCTGATGACCGTTCAAACCACCAAAGTCGGGCAGAGCATCGATCAACTCGCCTTCGATAAATGGCGGGCCTCTTTGAGCGGGTTGCCGCCTGCGGAACAATCGCGTCGTGCTGCCATCGTCCTTGGAACCCTCGCAGGGCTGGGCGTCACCGTTCCCGAGGGCGCTTGGCTCGATATCCTCGATCCTTCCGCCGCTGGGCCTAATCCAGGGCTGTTCGCTCTGATGCAGAATTCGGCACTGGCGGGACAGGTTGGAGGAACCGCTTTGGCCGCTCTTGCGGCTATTGGGGAAAAGCCGTTGGGGACGGTGGATTCCGTTACCATTGGAGAAGTCGTGAGTGCGTTGTCCGTTGCGGGGTTAGGGGAAGAAGCGCGGGCTTTGTCCATGGAGGCGATGCTCGCGAGTGGCTTTTAGAGGGGTCAAGGGGTTTTCGCCCCTTGCGGGGGTGTCGGGGGCAGCGCCCCTGACGAGGGCGTAAGCCCATACCCAGCCAACCACCCCGACCCCCCAACAAAAAACCCCCGAAACAATCGGGGGTTTTTTGTTGGGGGGTCGGGGTGGTTGGCTGGGTATGGGCTTACGCCCTCGTCCGGGGCGCGGCCCCCCACACCCCCCCAACGGGCGAAAAACCCATGAACCCACTAAAAGCCCATGAACCTTTAAACGCTTGAGA
>JAVBJO010000124.1:0-22770 GCA_031546925.1 Rhodospirillaceae bacterium | reverse complement strand
AGCGCCCCCCGCGAATGGCGTAAGCCAGCTCCCCCCTCCACCCCGACCCCCCAAAAAAAATCCCCCGCCATAATAGGGGGCTTTTTTTTGGGGGGGGGGGGGGGGGGGGGGGGTTGGGGGATTCGGCCAGGGGCGGGGGCGCTGCCCCCCGCACCCCCGCAAGGGCAGCGGCCCTTGACCCTTCGACGGCTTTGATCAAATTCCGCAACTTCCCTAACGCTCCGGCCTCGATTTGCCGGACTCTCTCCCGCGAGATCCCGTAGCGCTGAGACAAATCCTCTAGCCGCAGCGGTTTTTCCCGCAGGGTTCTCTCTGCGACGATATCCTGCTCCCGCTCGGTGAGTTTCCCCCAAGCGTCTTTCAGCAACTCACGGCGGTACATCAGTTCCTGTCGCTCCTCCAGGATTTCCTCGGGGTTCGGGGTCTCGTCCCGCAGGAGGGCACCGAAGGAGACGCCACTGTCGCCGATGGGCGCATCCAGGGAGCGAGGCGCTTGGGTCAACAATCGTTCCATAGCGGTAACTTGAACGCTTCGGACGCCCAGATCTTGGGCGATTTTAGAGGTTTCCTCCTGGGACAGGACTCTGTTTTCGGGGCCGGAAAGGCGCGCCTTGATGCTGCGGAGTTTAAAGAAAAGCTTCTTCCGTTCGGCGGAGAGCCCAAAGGTAACCGGGGTTGAGAAGCGCAGAACGTGTTCAAACATGGCGGCGCGGATCCACCACAGGGCATACGTGGAAAAGCGCAAGCTTTGATCGGGATCGAAGCCATCGAGGGCTCGGACAAGACCGAGATTCCCTTCGGAGACGAGATCATCCAACGCCAAGCCGTAGCCTTTGAATTGCCCGGCGGTTTTGATCACCAAGCGCAGGTGAGCTTCGATAAGGCGGCTCCGAGCGGCTTCGTCGCGATGGTCGCGCCACCGTCCGACGAGTTCCTTTTCCTCTTCCGCCGACAGAACCGGGGCGTTCCGCGCCGCCTGGAAGAATGGGGCTGCGGGGTCTGCGGATGGGCGAATGATTGCCATGAAGCACCTCCTTAGGTGGGGGCCGTTTTTGATAGTGAAACTTTAGGGTGTTGCGCCTGATAAGTCTAATCGAATTGTTTTGGAATATTGATAAAAAAAAGTTATCATTAAGTTTGACATGGGGTGCGAGGGGGAGAGAATGCTTTCGTTACGACAGTTGCAATGCCTGATTGCCATTGGGGACACGCTGCATTTTCGGCGTGCGGCCGAGCGTTTGAATCTGTCTCAACCGGCGCTATCGGCGGCATTGGTGCAGCTTGAGGAGCATCTCGGGGTCCTGCTGGTGGAGCGAACCCGCCGTCGTGTGCTGCTGACTCCCCTGGGTCGAGAGATATCCGAGCGGGCCAGAAACATCTTGCGAGATGTCAAGGATTTGGAGGATATCGCCCAGCACGGCGGAGGCCCCCTGTCGGGAACCCTGCGCCTCGGGGTGTTGCGCACCCTGGGGCCGTATCTCCTTTCGCATTTGCTCCCGGCCATGCGGCATCGTTTCCCCGACCTGAAGCTGTATCTGCGTGAAAATCCTCAAGCCCAGATGCTCGCCGAATTGATTCAGGGTGATTTGGATCTGATCATCATTGCCGGAGCCCCCCGCGATAATCCGTTTTTGACCGTCGAGCCCTTGTTTCACGAGCCTCTTTGGGCAGCACTCCCCCTTGGACACCCTTGCGTGAGCAAGAGCATCCTGACCACCGCCGACCTGAAGGGAGAAGAATTCATCCTTCTCGAGTTGGATGATGGCCTTAGCCAACCCCTCCACGATCTCTGCCAAATTGCCGGAGCCCGCGAGCATCCCGATTTCCGAGCCACCTCGTTAGATGCCCTGCGGCAAATGGTGGCCACTGGACTGGGCGCCACGCTGTTACCCGCCCTCTATGTCGCGGCGGAGGCTCTGGTGGATAAGCAGATCGCCATGCGTCCCCTGGCCCCTCCGGTTCCGGCGCGGGCCATTGAGATGGTCTGGCGAAGAACCATGGCCCAAGGCGCTGATTTCCACGTGTTCGCTAATCTCGTCCGAGAAAACTTGCCCCCTTCCATTCCCTTGGTATCATAGGCTCCACCATGCCGCTCCGCTATCACATGCCCCTTTATCGCCCGCCCTCCGAGGGCAACAACCTAATCGTGCAAGTGACTTTGGGATGCAGCTACAACCGCTGCTCCTTTTGCTCCATGTACAGCAGCAAGGCGTTTTCCATCCGCCCCCTGCCCGAGGTTTTTGCCGACATCGAAAGAGCGGCCTTGGCCTGGCCCGAGGCGCGCCGGGTGTTCTTGGCCGATGGCGACGCTTTGATGCTCCCCACGGAACACTTGGTGCAGATTCTCGACCAGCTCCACGCCCGTTTGCCGGAGCTGACCCGGGTTTCCTCTTACGCCACCCCGGATAACCTCAACCGGAAATCCCTTGAGGAACTGCGGTTGCTGAAAAGCAAAGGCCTCTCGTTGGTCTATCTCGGGATTGAATCGGGGGATGCGGAGGTGCTGAAACGCATCGCCAAGGGAGCCTCCCCCAAAAGCATCATCAAAGCCATCACCGCCGCACGCGAGGGAGGACTGAAAGTCTCCGCCATGGTGATTCTCGGGGTAGGAGGAGAAAAATGCTGGCAGCAGCATATTGATGGAACCATCGCCGTGGTCAATGCGGCTCCCCCCCATTACCTATCGACCTTGCAACTGCACCTGGATGAGGAGTCCTTCCCCTCGTTCCTCTCCCGCTGGGAAGGCGAGTTCACCTTCCAAAACGACGATGGAATCTTGGCGGAGCAAGAACGCTTGTTGGCCGGGCTGGCCCCCGCAACCCCGGTGCTGTTTCGGTCCAATCATGCGTCCAATGCTTTGGCTCTGGCAGGAACGCTTCCTCGGGACACGAAACGACTCCAGGCGGAGGTCGCTGCGGCGCGACAGTCAGAGGGGCGGCTCCGACCGTTTTTCCTACGGGGCCTCTAGGCTTTCCTTATACCGTTTAGAACATCCCCTTGCGGTAAAAAAGAAGAGGATTTTACTTTAAGATAGATAAAAAATCATCCATGTTTTCATTTACACGAAATCTCGCAAAGAGAGCTATCGCATAGTTCACCCCTTGATTGATTTTGAAACAACAATTTCTTTTCGTCTGAATCGATCCAGCCAGTAGCGTTGCCGTCCATTATTTTGCTCACATCTCCAGGTTTGATCTTTGCCTTGATAAAGATGTCCATTTGGAATTTCCGAAGCGTAGGCGGCGTAGTCATCGGTGCAGAACAGGCGCACCTTCCATCTTTTCAAACGTTTCAGGAGCACTTTCAGGGTGCTTCGATCACGACTCCCACATTCTCAGTCAACCAATTGTCCGGTATCGCGACAATAAGCCCTCCCCCTTGGATATCGCCTCCTGATTCCTTCCCAGCTTCTCATCAATGAAAGAAAAGGGGGTCTGGGGCATCGCCCCAGCCGGGGTTTGGGGCGGGAGCCCCAAGAGGACGCCCGCCCCATGATGACCTCGTCTCCCCTAATTTAACTCCCTGTGGCGCTTTCTCCCGTGGTACAGTTCCCGTCTTGCTTGAAGGGACAAGGCCATGCAGCCCTCTCCTTCCGTTGGTGTCCCTCTGACACGCCCCCCCAAGGCGCAAATCGCTGACGATATTCGTACGGCCGCAGAGACGACCGGCGTTTCCTTCGAGTTTCTCCTCGCCCAAGCTCACCAAGAAAGCCGCCTAAACCCCAGCGTGCGGAACGAGCGCTCCACGGCCACGGGATTGTTTCAGTTCACCAGTACCACCTGGCTGGAGATGATCCGCAAGCATGGTGCCGAGCACGGTTTGGAGTCCTACGCCAAGTCTATCACGCGGAGCAGTGACGGAACCCTGAAGGTTAAGGCTCATCGAGAGGAGATCCTCGCCCTGCGACGTGATCCGAAGATATCCGCCTTGATGGCCGCCGAGTACGCCAAGGATAACGAGAAAATCCTGGAAAAACGCCTGGGACGAGAGGCCTCGAACCAGGATCTTTTCTTGGCTCATTTCCTTGGTCCAGCGGGCGCGATCCGCGTCCTAAAAGGGGGAGCCAAGAGCCAAGATGGGCAACGCGATCCGCTTTTGAATGCTGCGGCTCGCGCCAATCCAGAGGTCTTTACCGATAAGGCTTCCGGGCGTCCTTATTCGGCCCATGCGCTGCATGCCCAACTAGAGGAGCGCTTCCGACGCGCTCTGTCGGAGGTTGCGAAACTCGATAACGACTTACGTTCGCAGGTGGATGTGGCCGCTCTGCGCCCAGAGAGCCGTCCGCCGCAAGAGATTGCCCGTGTTGAAGCTCCGGAGGCTGCTTCTCCGGAGGTTATTGTCGCTGAGAAGCCTCCTCCCCCCGAAGTGGTCCTCGCCTCCGCCGAGCCTCCCCCGCCGGAGCCAAGCCTACCCATCCCCGTGGTGGAGTCGCGGGAGAAGCCGGGGTTGCCTCTTTACGCGGCTGTCCTGAGCGAGCCCCCCAAGCTCGTGCCAGATCTCCAGCAGCAGGGGGCACAAACCGTTTTGCGTCGCACGGTTTCCGATGAAACGGTGCTCTCCATGGCCATTCCGCCCCGCGAGTCGGTGTTGTCGCTCAAGATTCCGCCAAGAGTGATCCCTGCCGCTCCCCCCGTCGAGGAGGAAAGGAGGGATACGCCCCCCTCCTTTACGCCGCACAGACCGACCGAGGTGCTTTCGGCCAGCGTCTGGCGTGGTTTGATTGATGCCATGGAAGCGGCGGACAAAAGCTTTTCCGTCAACTCAAACGATACTGTTGCTGAAATAATTCCAGGGTGACCAGCATCCAGATAGCTTTTTCGTGGTTGTGGCGTCCGCTGGCGTGCTCGCCGACGATACGGACCAAGTGGTCCAGCTGATACCAGTCTCGCGTGGTGGAGCCGCTCCCCAGCAGCAACTCGGAGACCCAGCCGCGGAGTTTACCTCTAAACCACAGGTTCACGGGGACGCGGAACCCGACCTTGGGGCGATTCAGCACCGCAGAGGGAAGCACCGGGCGCATGGCTTGACGCAACAGCCATTTGCCGCCGAGGCCCCTGATTCGCATGTTGTCCGGCAGGTGCGAGAGATAATCGGCTAACTGGTGATCGATAAAGGGCATGCGGGCCTCGATGCCGGCTCCCATGGTCATGCGGTCGCCGCGCTCCAGGAGATTATCCGGCAGCCACGAGGTCTGATCGAAGTACAACGCACGTCGCAGGGGTGTTTGTAATTTCCCCACCTGGAAGGGGGTTTGATCCAAGGACCGCTCCGGCACGTCGAGTGCGAGCAGCATGGAAGCCTCGGCGGGAGCAAATGCCGCGAACCAGGCCGGAAGGCGTTTGCGCGGATCGCGCAACCCCAGGCACCGCGCCATGATTTTGGCGCGATGATATCCGTAGGGAAGGGCACGAATGATTCGCTCGGCCACAGCGTAGTGCGCCGCCTCGGGGATGAGGCGCTGATACAGGGCCACCAGCAATTCGGCGCGATGCTTGGGATAGCCGCCCAAAAGCTCGTCCGATCCCTCGCCGGTCAAGACCATCTTGACGCTTCGACTGGCCTCTTGGGAGAGGCGATGAATCGGCACATCGGCGGGCTCTGCCACGGGCGCATCTCGAAACGCCGTCAGGCGCGGAAGATCGGTGATCACGTCATCTGCGGCAATCACCAACTCGTGATGGTTGGTGCGAAACGCATCGGCCACCATCCGCGCGTATTTCAACTCGCTGTATCGCGCCTCCATGTATCCCACGGAAAAGGTGTCGATGGGTGTGGACGAATGGCGGCTCATTAACGCCACCACCGCCGAGGAATCCAAGCCTCCCGACAGGAACGCGCCAAAAGGAACGTCAGAAACCATCCGCGTTTGGACGCAGTCGTCCAGCAAGGCCATGAAGTCCTTGACCGGATCCTCCGGGAGAGGACCAGCCGTGCGATATCCCGCATCGGGCGGAGACCAATACGAGGCCTCCGTCAAACGACCGTTCTCCCACAAGGCCCAGCTGGCCGGAGGCAACTTACGAATCCCCGCGAACAACGTGTTCGGTCCAGGGACATAACGCCACGTCAAATAATCCGCCACCGAAGCCCGGTCCAGGACCGCCGGAACACGAGGATGCGCCAAAACCGCCTTCACCTCCGAGGCAAAAACCAAGGCGCCTCGGCCATCTTGCCACAAATAAAGCGGCTTCTTGCCAAAACGATCCCGCGCGAGGAAAAGACGTTGGCGGCTGTGGTCCCACAGGGCAAAGGCAAACATTCCTCGGAAATGCTGCACGCAATCCACGCCCCAGGCGAGGTAACTGGCCAGCAAAACCTCGGTGTCGGAGGTGGTGGCGAAGTGATAACCCAAGGTCATCAGTTCAGCCCGAAGATCCTTGAAATTATAAATCTCGCCGTTGAACACCAAAACCGCATGGTTGCCGGAGTCGCTCATGGGTTGAGCCCCGCCTTCCAGGTCAATGATAGCGAGACGGCGGTGGCCAAGGGCAAGACGCCAGCGGCCGTTGCTGGTGAAACCATCCCAGCGGCCGGAGCCGTCGGGGCCACGGTGGGCTATGGCCGCTGTCATGGCGTCGATGGTCTCGATGCCGATGGAAGTGGTGTCGCGATCGATCCAGCCGGCGATGCCGCACATGGGGTAAACTCCGAAGGGGATCCTAAGGGGCCGTCGCCCCTTAGGATCCCCTGCTAGTTCAACCCATACCCAATCCCAAACGGAATCGGAATGTTCTGCCGGAAATATTGATCGATGAACTGGTTCAACTCCGCGACGGCGGTTTTCGGCACGAAAACGATGTCATAAGGCTGGAGCGAAATGTCCTGAGCCGTATCCGCTCCGGAAATAGCGGCATCGAGATCAATGGGAATGACCATGGGTTGGGTGGTTCCCGAGCGCCGGATCACCAGAATCTCCCCTTTCCGAGCGGAGGCCTTAAATCCTCCGGCGGAGGCGATGGCCTGCATGGCGGAGAGGTTTCCGGCGATATTGACCATCTGCGGCGTCCCGACTTCGCCGTCCACATAGACGCGTTGCCCCGAGAAACCTTTCACGATGACGGTGATGGCGGTTTGCTTGAGCTCCCGGCTATAAGAGTTGCGGAGCGCCCCCTCCAACTGGGTGGGAGTCTGCCCTGCCGCGCGCAGTTCCCCTGCGAGAGGGAGGGAAATTTTCCCATCGGGACGGACGGCGACTTCCTCATTGAGTTCCGGGTTGTAGAAGAAGCGCACGTCCAAGGTATCGCCAGGCTCGATGACATAGGAGGTCATCCCGACTTTCTGGGCTTGCGCGATGGGGGTCGGGTTCTGCACCACGCGAGTCGAGCACCCCATCAGCAGAGCGGGCATCAGCAGAGAGAGGGCTGCCAAGCGGCGATGAGATCGTCCTCGCGGTGGCGTGGCACGGACAAGCGTCATGGAGATGATTTCCTTTCAGAGGCGAAGTGCCGATTTTTCAGGAATCGCCAGGCGGTTTCGACGATGGGGAGGAGGGTATCGAAGCGGGTTTGCGCCCCCAACACGGTTTGCGCCCGGGAGGGATCGGCGACGAGAACAGGCGGATCCCCCGGGCGGCGAGGGCTCAGGCGCACGGGGACGGTTTTCCCGGTGACCTGCTCGACCGCTTGGATGACCTCACGCACGGAGTAGCCTCGTCCGGTCCCAAGGTTCAGCGCCACGGAGTCCTCTCCGGCCAGAAGCCGACGAAGGGCTTGGACATGCCATTGGGCCAAGTCGGAGACATGGACGTAATCTCGGATGCAGGTCCCATCAGGGGTGGGCCAGTCCTCCCCGAAAAGCTCCAGCTGAGGAATGGCTCCGGCGGCGGCCAGGAGAGCACGAGGAATCAAATGAGTTTCGTTGTGATGATCCTCGCCGGTTTCGCCATCCGGATCGGCTCCGGCGGCGTTGAAATAGCGTAGGGCCGTCCACGGCATCCCATAGGCCTCGCCATGATCCGCCAGCAGCCGCTCCACCATGAGCTTTGACCACCCGTAGGGATTGATGGGCTTCTGAGGCGTGGTCTCGGTGATGGGGAGGGTCTCGGGCAGGCCATAGGTGGCGCAACTGCTGGAAAAGACCAGGCCATTGACGTTATGACGACGCAACGCATCCAGCAAAGTCAGGGTTGCGACAACGTTGGCGCGGTAGTATCGCGCCGGATCTCGGACGGACTCCCCCACCAGGGACAAGGCGGCGAAGTGCATGGCGGCAACGGGTTGATGGCGTCGGAGAACGACACTCAACCGCTCCCCATCGCCAACGGATCCCGGTTCGAACGGCCCCCAGCGCACGAGATCGCGGTGCCCGGTGGAGAGATCGTCATAGGTGACGGGGACAAATCCCGCTTCGGCCAAGGCCTTACAGGCGTGACTGCCAACATATCCGGCACCGCCTGTAACGAGGATTGATGTCATGGCCCCCTCCTTGAACGTCGGTTATCCTGACGACTCAAGGTAGCGTGGGTGTATGGGGAATCCCAAAAGGCCATGAGGGTGGAAAACGGAAAATTTGGCTAAAGCTTTTATCCGAAAGGATAAAAAGGAGGCTTTCGCAGACTCGCTTTTAGCACAAGGACAGATGAGTCAGAGCAAAGGCCCTGCCGCGCCACCATGACAGATCCAACGCCGTATCGGCATTAAATCTGATAAACGGTACCCAGGTGATCGCGCAGGGGAGAGCCTCTTGATGCAAAAGAACCTCAAGGCTCTCCGTAGCCGTCTGAGGCACAGCAATGGCGTGTTTATAAATTACCCCGGAGATATCAATGGAAGCATTCAACCACAGAAGCATTTTCTGGTCCTGGTGGTCGAAAAACGCGATGTGAGCCGTAATGTCTTGGCTGACAAACGGGTTGGAATGAATTTTAACCTTCTTTCCCTCTAGGGAATGACCTCTTAGAACGTTCATAATGTGGACGCTCTCTTTACTGTATTGAAATTTCTTCTCGGTATACTGCTCGGGATTGATCTTGGCGAGCGGGCTTCCCACCTATGAGGCACACTCCCCGGGGGCGTTTCCCCCAATGCCCTTATGAAACAGAGAGGTCGACTCGATGCCATCGACGAAAGCGATTCCTCGCTCCCAGGCCCTTGTTCAGAGCGACGTAGAGGGTCGGCGTGCCAAAGGCTTTTCAACCTTTTTGGTCCTTTCTCTTTTTGCGGCGGCCTTCATTTTATCTGGATGCAACACCGTGTCCGGTATTGGCGAAGATATTTCCGCTGCAGGTAGAGGAATTGATCAAAGTTCAGAGTGGACTCAAGACAAGATGAGCGGAAAAGACGCTCCTCCTCCCGAGGATAAGCCCTATACACAGAAAGACAAAAACCTCTAAACAGCCTCGGCATTTGGCGGTGCTCTTCCCAGAATGAGAGACCAAAGGGGTGCCCTCACCTCTTTGGCTCCCTTTCCCGTCCCTGAATATTTTATTTCCAGGGAAGGCCTTTAAGGTACTCACGGGATGGAAGTTGCTCTCTCCCCCCTCGCGAAGTATCCAACCTCAGACGATGCGGCCACTCGTCCCCTCCCATGGTTTTAACATTTCCCCACACGCCAACGGCGGGTATGGTGGTGGGCTGGAACGTGGACAACGAAAAGCCCCTCGGCTCTTCGGTCGTCACGCTTTCAGGAACGAGACAGACTGAGTGGCAGGGTAAGAGCATAATAGCACCAAGACGCACGAGCTTTTTGGCATGCAGTCGACGACAACGGGAGGGGCTCTATCAGCACACCCCCTGCTTGCAAGGCCTCCCTAGTGCATCCCTTTTGCAGCCCAACACTCAAGCCTCCTCGTCCTCTCCAGTTGCAGCCGGAGGGGTGCTTGGGTGTTCAACGCGAAGGAATTTGCTGAACATGACAGTAGTGGTAGATCATTTTAGCTCTCCTGACAAGAGCTTTATTCACTGTCAAGGTCCTCTGTTGGTCGCCATCTTGGAGCAAATATGTCCGCGCCGAAGGAGTGTCCGCCCATGAGCATTGGACAGCGACTAAGCGCCATACGAGCCTATTTCGGCTTAAGCCAAGAGGCCATGTCTCAACGGTTCGGCTTGGGGACGGGGGGGTGGAAACGCCTGGAAAAGGCGGGCCGTGCCCCACGAGATGATGCGTTGGCCGTCTTTGTTGAAAGTGGCATTGATCTGAATTGGCTGATCACCGGTCAAGGCGACATGATGCAAAAAAAATCGCTTGCCCGGGAAGAGGTGGATGAGACTCTAAATGCCCGCATCTTCGATGCCGTTATCGAGCTTTATCAGAAGTGCAATCTCGATTTGCCCACCGATGCCGGAGAGGTCGCAGCGCGGATTTATACTGAAATCATCGCAGCCGATCTGAAGGACTGGAACGAAAAAATGGTCGCTTTGCGCTATGCCCTTACGCAGACCCGACGGAAGCGGGGACTTTAAGGCTGCTTTAAAATTTTCTTTTCCTAGGGGACTGTCCTTTTTTCGCCTTTTTCGTGTTAAACTCGGCCAGATGGAGAATAATTACTGATGTAGGCCTGCCGTGACTGAACCTGATCGTCCCATTCCCGTCTCGCCGGTCCTCGCTGGACAGGTTCCTCTGTACCGCGAGCAAGGACAGGCCCAACCCAAGGCCATCCGGGGGCAATTTCGGACCTTGAAATGGTGGGCGACGATCCTCCTTCTGGGATGGTGGCACCTGGGGCCTTTCTTACGGTGGGATCGGGGCGAAGGGGCGCCAGGGCAGGCGATTCTCGTGGATATGGTGGGGCGACGAGCCTATTTTCTCGACATCCAGATCTGGCCCCAGGAGGTGTATTACCTGTCTGGCTTGCTGATGATCGCCGCCATTTCCTTGTTTCTCATGAGCGCCCTGGCCGGGCGCGTGTGGTGCGGATTCCTCTGCTGGCAAACCGTCTATACCGACCTCTTCCAAGGGGTGGAGCGGCTCGTGCTGGGCGATCGCAACGCTCGTCTGGCCTTCCGTCGAGCCCCTTGGCGGGTGGGGAAGCTCCTGCGCCAAGCCCTGGTGGTGGCCGGGTGGATGATCATCTCCGCCTTATGCGGCCTCTGCGCCACCTTGTGGTTCGGCGATGCCTTTGTCCTGCTGGCCGAGATTTTTACCCTGACCGCTTCGTCCGGCGTTTATTTCTTCATCATGCTCATCGGAGGATTCTGCTTTCTCTTGGGAGGATTTGCCCGAGAACGGGTCTGTGTTTACATGTGTCCTTACTCCCGGTTCCAATCGGCCATGTTTGACGAGCATTCCCTGATCGTCTCCTATGAAGCGTGGCGGGGCGAACCGCGCGGGAATGCGCCCAAAAATCACGATTTCTCGGGGCGAGGTCATTGCGTTGACTGCCGCATGTGCGTCAATTCCTGTCCCACTGGGGTCGATATCCGCTTTGGCAATCAACTGGCCTGTATTGGATGTGGATTGTGCATCGACGCCTGTAACCAGGTCATGGATCGGCTGAAATTGCCGCGCGGCCTTATCAACTATGATTCGAGCGCGAATTTAGCGGCTCGCGCGGCGCACGAAGACCCCCCCGGGCGGAAACTCATTCGCCCTCGGACCCTGGTCTACTTTGCCCTGCTGGCCCTGATCGGGAGCGTTTTGCTGGTCACGTTGGCTTCTCGGCCTCGGACCGGCGTCAATATCATTCATGAGCGCTCGCCGTTGTTCATCGCCCTGTCCGATGGGTCTATCCGCAACGTTTATACTTACAAGATCCTCAACAAGAGCCGAGAAAACCAAACATATTCCTTTAAAATAGAAGGACTCCAAGGGGGGAGCGTAGAGGTTCTTGGGGAAAAACGCCAAGGCAATATTATTCCGTTGCCCGTGGACAAGGACTCGGTGGGGACATTCCGGGTGTTTGTCAGCGCTCCGGTAACGGTACTTCAGGGGGGGAGACAAGCCGTGACATTCGTTTTAGAGAGCAAAGACGGGGAGACCCTGCGGGAGGACTTCCTTTTCATCGGTCCAGACCGTTAAACCGCTAAGATGTCCTCTTTGCAGCATTCGGTCATCATCGCCACCTGTAATCGGCGCGATTTGCTTAAGGACGCGCTCGCGTCGGTGGCGCGGCAATCGGTCCGACCAGACCACATCGTCCTCGTCGATGACTATCGGTCCTTCGATCCCGACTCCTTGCTCTGTCTTGGGGAAGAGGTGGGGCTGCCGGTCGAGGTTCTCGCCAATCGTCGCACCCCCGGCGCTAGCGGAGCCTGGAATACGGCGTTGGATCATCTTTTGCGGGGAGGAATCGATCCGCAAAACCATTTCGTCTCGATTCTCGATGATGATGATTTCTGGGACGACCACTACCTGCATCACGTCCAAACCGCAGCACGGACTGGAGCGGAGGTGGTGGCGGGAGGGCTGTTTCGGCACGACGCATTCTCTTCTGGGTTTAAGGCTCCGCCGCCCCACCTGGTGGCTGAGGATTTCCTGGTGGGCAATCCGGGGCTTCAGGGGTCGAATCTGTCGGCGCGTCTGTCGTTTCTGCTGAGGGCGGGGTTATTCGACGAGGCTTTGCTCAGTTGCACCGACCGCGATATCGCCATCCGTTTGGCCGCTCTGAATCCCGTGTATGCCGCCGTACCCAAGGCTATTGCGCACCACAATACCCTCCATGGAAGGCCTCGATTATCCGATCGAGGGAACCCGGCCAAGAAACAGGGATTGGACGTTTTTTACGCCAAATGGCGATTGCACATGACTTCGGCGCAGCACGCGGCCTTTGCCAAGCGTTCCTTCAAGCTGTTCGGCTGGGAGCCGCCCAGGGAGGCGCTTTCACGCCCTCTTCCCGAGGTTCATCCCGTGCGCGATCTGTCCTCGGCGGAGCCGTTGGCCTCGGCGGAGCCGTTGGCCTTGGTGGTGGGAATCATCATTGACGGCTCTCGACCAGAGCGCGGTCGTCCCTTGCTGGAGAGTCTGGTTGCGGTTGTACGACACCCCTTGATCCGCTCCCTGGAGGTGGTGTTGCTGGAAAATGGCGATGCGGAAGGCTTTGCCTCCGTGGTGCGGCACGGCCGCACTTTTGGTCTTTCCTTGTGGCCCGTGCCCCTGGAGGTCCAAGCGAAAGCCGCGTCGTCCCTGGCCTTGGGCGCGGAAGACATCTCGCGCAACAAGCCCATCGCCATCGCGCGAACCTTGTTGCAGCGGTTTGTTTTCACGGTTGTGCAGGCTCGAGAGCGCGCAGCGGCCTGGATCCTGGATGATGATTTCCGCGTCGAGGCCGGGGGCGAGGATGCCGTGGTCCAGGCCATGATCGCTTGCCGCGAGGATGGCTTTCATGTCGTCTTGGGCGGAAATTCGGGTGCGGCCCCCGTTCCGGCCTCTGCGGTCTTCCGCACGCAATTGGTGGATATGCTTTCCTTCTTGCAGTGGACGAGCCTGCACCCTCCCCATGACCCGACTCCCGATGCCGAACAGTTTAACGCGCGCTGGCGAGAGGGACAGAGCACGTACCATTATGATTTGGCTCGGGATGCCACGGATCGGCTGGAGACTCCGTTCATGCCCCTGGTGGAAGGAGCCACATTGGGTCAGGCAACCTCTGAGATCTTGCTGCGGGCCGAACGTCTGCTGGCGGGAGAAGCCCTCTCGCGTCCCGTTCAGCCGGCCCCGTTGCAGCCTCAAGATTCCTGTTTACGCGGCGGGAACACCTTGATCTTTGAGACCTCTCTCCTGCGCGATCTCCCCAACCTGGCACCGCGCATTCATGGGCGTCCGACGCGTCGCTCGGATATGATCTGGGCCGCCAACGCTCGCTACCGCTTCAAAAAGAGCGTCAAGTCCGTTCGCTTGCCCATGATCCATGATCGCAGCATGGAGCGTGCCGATGACGATGATGTTCCTCGTCTGATCGACGACATCGTCGGATATGGTTTCTTCCGCGCCTATGAAGACAGCTTGAGCCATCCAGAGAACCAAGGGTGCCGCCTTGACGCGATCCGCAAGCACACAGAGGAGCGTCTGGCTGCCTATCGCTTAAGTTTCTGGCGCTCCATCGGCTTGAGACGAGGGCTTCAGATCTTGCTCGACAGCAATCCCTGGTGGTGGAGCGAGGCCAATCCCCAAGCGCGAGAGGCCTTTACGCGCTTCCTACATCTGTTGGATAAGGCAACCCATCTCGATCAGTTGCGCCATGTCGAAACCGGTGTGCAGACCGCCTTGGATGAGGGCTCCTTTTCCGACTTCCTGGCCGATATGGAGCGTCTAGATCCTCATCGACCCGTGGCGGACGCTCCCTCTCTCCAGGATTGGTGGCGCGAGCAACAAGCCCAAGCCTTGGTTTTGCGCCGTCTGGGTCTCTCTGGTCTCGTCTTGTTGGGCATGGGAGAGGAAGGTGTGGTGTTTCGTCACGCCGATCGAGTGATCAAAGTCTTCGATCACTGGGACGTGGACCAGAGACAACGTGCGCTCCCCCAGCTTGAGCGTTTGCGGAAGACTCCGACCCAAGGTGGCTTACCGGATATTCTGGCCCTCCATGACGGAGCAGAATCTCTCCTCCTGGAGTCCAGGTTCGAAGACAGTCAACCCTACGCCGGAGGATATGGGGCTGCCCTGGTGGCGATGCTCCGGGATCTGCGGCAGAGCGGCTGGGTTCACACCAATTTTTGCCCCAAGAACTTGCGCCTGACGGCGCGCGGTTTGCAGTTGGTGGATATAGGGCGTTCCCTAGAGGTTGCCACACCTAAAGACGAAGAGAAAATGATTCGTCGCGCCTTCCTCTCCTGGCGTTTCGCCAACCGTCCGGAACTTCCCGAGATACTGAGTCGCTCACGGTATACCGAGCACCTGCCGGAACTGACCGGTTGGCGCGCCTTGTTGGAGGCGGTGCGGTGCGATCCAGCCAAGCTGCGCCTTGATGGGCTTCTCCGGGATCGCATCCAGGCCTTGGCACCTCGGCGTTTCCTGGATTACGGCTGTGGGAAACCGCGCGCGAGAGCTTACGGCGGGGCCTTCTCCGCCGTAACCGTCTTCGATACCGCCCTCGGCCTGCCCGAGCGCTGGCGAGGCGACGCTCCCGAGGCAACCTTCTGGGAGCAAAACCAACTTGACGCAGCCCTGGCGCGAGGGACGGCGTTTGATGTGATTCTCTGCTCGCTGGTTTTGTGCACGGTTGACGGGAACGTCATGGCGGAGATCCTGACCAACCTCCGTCGTTTGGTGACGCCAGAGGGACGTCTCCTGGTGGCCGTGTGCGATCCCACCGCTTTGCCCATCGCCCAAGCCCTGGACCAAACGCGCCATGGTACGGCGGCTCTGGATGGGCAGCGTCCCGCCGTCTATGAGAAGACCGTGAGCGGCTCGACCCGACGGCGACAGGAGTTCCATCGCCCCTGTGAGGCCTATCGCCGCGCCTTTGCCCGTGCCGGGCTGTCCATCGTGGAGGAAAGCACCGTTTCTGGTTTTGATATCCAGAATCTAGAGCGCTGCCCCGAGTTTCTCGTGTTCGAGCTCTCGGCCTTGCCCGTCTTGCCGGTTCGGACCTCCCTGTTGATCAAGCTGTGCGCCTTGGAGGCGGAAACGGCTCTCCATCAAGTGCGCCATCTGGAGCGCCAACTGGCACGCCCTCGTGCCTTCGACGAGGTCGTCCTGCTAATCGACCCGCACGAAGGGCCATTTCCCCGCGCCCATTGTGCTGGAGATTTGGCGGCCTTGCGGCGGGCGGCAGAGCGGTTGAAAGACGAGGGCATCGTGGATCGCATCCTCGATGGCTTCGCGGATGGTGCCGAGGCCGCCGAAGCAAGCGCCTTCTGGACCAGCCACTTCGCCCAGGTTGCCCATTGCGCCAATGGACAGCCGGCCACCTCGATTCTCGCGGCCTTTCAGGCGTGCACCGGCGCGTACATCCTGCATGCCGACGCGGATGTGTTGATCCGCCGCTCGGATTTCACCTTCGATCCCATCGCCGACGCCATCCAGATCTTCGAGGAGAACCCGGGTGCGGTAACTTTGGCGCTTGCGGTGAACGGGGACCGCGATCGGGGGGTGCTGCGCGTGGACTCCAACGGCCTTTCCCTCCGTACCGAGGCCATGGTGGGATGGATTGCCAAGTCACGCCTGTTGGCCCTGCGGCCCCTTCCTGTGGGAGTCTTCGGCGGATGCTTGGCTCTGCCTTGGCATCGGATGCTGGATGAGGCCCTTCGCCAGAAGGGCGGGGACTCCCTGCGACACGGCTCCTCTGCCCTGTGGTTCAGCGCCCTGGATAACAGACGAAAAGCCCAGGTGGAGGAGCATCTTCTGCTGCTGGATCGAGTCGAGTCCACCCCGGTCCCAAATCTCCAACATCATCAGCCCCTGATTCAGGGGGAACTGACGGATTGGCTCGGCCTCAAGCGCCACGAACCCATGGTCCTCGTGCTCTGCGGACGTAATGTGCGTCCTGGTGCCATTGATCGCTGCATGAGGGCGCTCGAAGCGCAGACCTTCAAGGCGTGGGGAGCCATCGTTATCGATGATGCCTCGGACAATGGCGCGGACGAAGAAACGGCACGCGCCTGCCGCCGTCTGGGGGAGCGCGTCACTTTCCTCCGCCGCCGTCGGCGCGTGGGGCTGCTGGCCAATACGGTCCTCGCCATCCACCATCTGACGGTCTCACCGGATGCGGTTATCGTGCTGGTTGATATGGACGATGCCTTGGCCGATCCCACCGCCTTGGAGATGGTAGCAGAATGCCATCGCAAGGGAGCCGATCTGACGGTAGGGTCCATGGTGCGTACCGACAAGAGCGTCAACTACCCGGTCGATTTTCACCATCCACGCGGCAATCGAGGCGGGAATGTTTGGCAGCATCTGCGAACCTTCCGCAAATCCCTGTTTGATCGCATTGCTCTTGAGGATCTGAAACTGGACGGGCAGTGGATCGAGGTGTCTACCGATTGGGCCTACATGCTGCCTCTGGTGGAGATGGCACAGCACCCCGTGTGGATTCGCCAAGTTTTGTACCTGCATCAGCCCTCAACCCATCGGCCACAGGCGGAACAAGACGCCCGCGAGGCCGTGATTGCCCGTCTCGTTCTCAAGCCAGGATACGCTCCATGTCTCGTCTCATGACTCGCCTCACGCCTCGTCGCCCGATGATTGCCGTGGTCGGCAACGCCAAGGCCAGCCCCGAAACCGATGCGGCAGCTCGGGAAACTGGCCGTCTGGCGGTGGATCATGGCTATCGCATCGTCACCGGAGGGCTCGGCGGAGTGATGGAGGCCGCTTGTCGCGGCGCTCACGAATCGGAGCGCTATCACGAGGGCGATACCGTGGCCATCCTGCCTCACGATGATCCCCGGCATGCCAACCCCTGGTCCGATGTGGTCATCGCCACCGGCATGAATCATGCGCGCAACGCCTTGGTTGCCAACGCGGACGCCGTCATCGCCATCGGCGGAGGAGCGGGAACTCTGTCGGAAATTGCCTTCGCCTGGACCCTACGCCGCTTGGTTATCGCCCTTACCCTGCCGGGGTGGGCGGAAAGGCTCGCGGGAGCCCCTTTGGATTACCGAGTCCGCTATCCGGATATTCCCGACGATCAGATTTTTGCCGCCGCCAGTCCCGCCGCTGCTCTTCAACTGGTCACGGCGCGGCTTCCCCAGTATTCGAAGTGGGGACGCGCTTTCCCGGCTGCGACCGCGTGACCCCGCACCCCCTTTCACCAACCGCACGAGCAATACCGCACGAGCAATGAGGAATCCCGTGTCCTCCGAATCTCAGGCGCCCGTATCTTTCGAATCTCAGGCGCCCGTGTCTTTCGAATCTCAGGCGCCCGTGTCCTTCGAATCTCAGGCGAAGGCCCTGTAGCCTTCATCGGGACCGGGTGCCCTTGGGGCGGAATCGGGTTCCCGCAGCATGTATCCTCTCCCCCACACGGTCTCGATATAATTCTCTCCACCGGTGGCGAGGCTCAGTTTCTTCCTCAGCTTGCAAATAAACACATCGATGATTTTCAACTCTGGTTCATCGACGCCGCCGTACAGGTGGTTGAGAAACTGATCCTTGGTCAGGGTCTGGCCTTTGCGCAAGGAGAGAAGCTCGATAATCCCGTACTCTTTCCCGGTCAGGTGGAGGGGTTCGCCGCGGACGAGAACGGTGTGATTGTCGAGATTGACCGTCAATTGCCCGGTGCTGATAAGGGATTGAGCGTGCCCCTTGGAGCGACGCACGATGGCCTGGATCCTCGCTACCAACTCGCTGCGATCGAACGGTTTGGTAAGATAATCATCGGCACCCGAGCCAAATCCTTTGACCTTCTTCTCCGGTTCGCTCAGGCCGGAGAGAATCAGCACCGGCGTTTCCACCCGCGCGGCGCGGAGTCGCCGAAGCACCTCGTAGCCTTCCATATCGGGCAGCATCAGATCCAGCAGAATGATGTCGTATTCGTACAACTTGCCGATCTCGATGCCTTCCTCGCCGAGGCCTGCGGTGTCAACCACCATGCCCTCGGCTTTCAGCATCGCTTCGACGACCTGTAGCATGACGTGATCGTCTTCGATTACGAGAACTCTCATGGGCGCTATCCCTAACAGCTATCCCGTCTTCCGGGGTTCGGACAATGAGGTACCCCCCGAATCGTCATCTGACTTTATGACCATAAAAGCATATGATGCGTATCGCAAGATAGGCGATGCCTTTCGCGTTAACGATTAAGAATATTTTTTGCCCATAAACTCTTTGCCCCCTGCGTTTGAGGGGGAGCCGTGGGAAAAACATCGTGGTTGCACGCACCATTATAAATGATATCGAGCACATTCCCGCTATCCGTGTTTACGGCCATGTGACCGCAGTGCAGGGAATGTTGATCGAGGCCGCCGGCGTGGAGCATCAGCTTTCGCTGGGGGATCGCTGCTCGGTCATCGCGCGGGGAGGCCGTCAGGTTCCTTGCGAGGTGGTTGGGTTCCGCAATGGCAAGGCCCTCCTGATGCCTTTCGTCCCCATTGATGGGGTGGGCCTCGGTAGCCGCACCGAGGTGCTGGAGGCGGAGCCCTCCATCTACCCCGATCAACACTGGCTGGGGCGGGTGATTGATGCCTTCGCGCGGCCGGTGGATGGGTTCGGAGCGCTCTCGACCGGAGACACCGCCTATCCCATTCAGAACCGGCCTCCATCGGCGCATTCGCGGCAGCGCGTGGCGGGAAAAGTGGATTTGGGGGTACGGTCGGTCAACGGATTTCTCACCATGTGCCGAGGGCAACGCATGGGGGTGTTTGCGGGCTCGGGCGTGGGGAAATCGTCGATTTTATCTATGATGGCGAAGAATACCTCGTGCGATGTCTCGGTGATCGGACTGATCGGCGAGCGCGGGCGCGAGGCTCGCGAGTTCATCGAGGACGATCTCGGCGAGGCGGGAATGAAGCGTTCGGTGGTGGTGGTATCCACCTCGGACGAAAGTCCGTTGATGCGCCGGCAGGCGGCCTATCTTACCCTCTCCGTGGCGGAGTTCTTTCGCGATCAAGGGTTGGATGTGCTCTGCATGATGGATTCCGTGACTCGCTTCGCCATGGCGCAACGCGAGATTTCCCTGTCCGCTGGAGAGCCTCCTGCTTCCAAGGGCTATACCCCCACCGTGTTTGCCGAACTCCCCCGCCTGCTGGAGCGTGCCGGTCCCGGGGTTGGTCAGGGTTCCATCACCGGGATCTTCACCGTGCTGGTGGACGGAGACGATCACAACGAGCCCATCTCGGACGCGGTGCGCGGTATTCTTGATGGTCACATCGTGCTGGACCGCGCCATTGCTGACCGCGGGCGCTATCCAGCCGTCAACATTCTGCGCTCGGTCTCACGAACCATGCCCGCCTGTAATAACGAGGAGGAAAACGCTTTGGTACGACGGGCGCGGCGCCTGCTTGCCACCTACGAGGACATGGCGGAGTTGATTCGCTTGGGCGCCTATCGCAAGGGAACCGACCCCGCCGTGGACGAAGCCATCTTTTACTACCCCAGAATCGAGGAATTCCTCACCCAGAGGAAGACCGAGGCCACCTCGTTGCGCGATTGTTACGCAGGCCTCGCGGCGATTTTGGAAATGCCGTTCACGGGCGACGGCATGGGACGGAAGGGCTAACCTATGGCGCAGCAGGCCAAGGGGCTGAAGACCCTGATCCGTCTCTCGCGCTTCAACGTGGACGAAAAACAACGGATTTTGGTGGCTTTTCAGACGCGAGAGGACCAGATCCTGGCCGAGATCGCCGAGGGAGAACGTCGCCTGCTAGAGGAACAACGCATCGCTGCCGCCGACGTGGCGGGAATTGGCTATTTGTACGGGGCATATCATCGCGCCTGGATGGATCGTCGCGAGCAAATGGAAGAGATGCTCGCCACGGTCCGTCAGCAAATCGAACGCGCTCAGGAAGATCTCGCTGAAGCCTACCGCGAACAAAAGACCTACGAAGTTACTCAGGCAAATCGGGAAAAACGCGAGCGCGAAGAGTTGGAACGAAAGGAACAACTCTTCCTGGACGAAGTGGGGTTGAATATTCATCGGCGCAAAAATCTGTAAGCGCGATTCTTCCCGTCCAGATGCAAGGCCGTTTACAGAAATCCCGCTGACTGCTATACGGGGGACCGACCCGAAAGCGAGACTCATGTGCGATGCGGACTCCGCCACATCGCGAGACAGCCCCCAATCCCCCGCAAAAATGCATAAGGGTAGCATGAAGATTCTCGCCTGTAACAGCAATCGTCCCCTGGCGGGAGCCATTGCCGAATATCTTGGGATTGGCATCACCAAGGCCTCTATCCGCCGCTTCTCCGACATGGAGGTCTTCGTCGAGATCCAGGAAAACGTTCGCGGCGAAGACGTTTTCGTCATCCAATCCACCTGTTATCCCACCAATGATAACCTGATGGAGTTGTTAATCACCCTGGATGCGCTGAAACGCGGCTCCGCCCGACGCGTCACCGCCGTCATCCCCTACTTCGGCTACGCCCGTCAAGATCGGAAGTCCGGGCCGCGCACCCCCATTTCGGCCAAGCTGGTGGCCAACCTGATCACCACCGCCGGTGCTAATCGCGTGGTGACGCTGGACCTGCACTCGGGGCAGATCCAGGGGTTTTTCGATATTCCGCTGGACAATCTCTACGCCGCGCCGGTGTTCATCAACGATATCCGTGCCCGCAAGGGCGATGTGATGATCGTCTCCCCCGATGTGGGCGGGGTGGTGCGGGCTCGCGCCATTGCCAGCCGCATCGATGCCGATCTCGCCATCATCGACAAACGACGCGAACGGGCCGGCGTCTCCGAGGTCATGAACATCATCGGTGACGTCAAGGGACGCCGCTGCATCATGGTCGATGACATCGTCGATTCGGCGGGAACCCTGTGCAACGCCGCTTCGGCCTTGATCAAAGCCGGGGCCGTCTCGGTCTCCGCCTACGTGACCCATGGGGTGCTGTCGGGTGGAGCGGTCGCACGTGTTTCCGCAAGCCCGCTTCAGGAGCTGGTCGTCACCGACTCCATCCCCACCACCGAGGCGGTCACCATGGCCCACAACATCCGCCACGTTCCCATCGCCCCACTGATGGCCGAGTCGATCTTGCGCATCTCGGAAGAGCGCTCGGTGTCGAGCCTGTTCGATTAAAGGAGAGCCTTGGGCCATGGATGCCGATGCGATTCGTCTTCTCGCGCGTATCGCCGATGCCTTGGAGCGTCTTGCGCCCCCTCCTGCCCTCTCGGGGGTTCCGGCGACGGCGGACGCCTTTGTCTGGCGCACCGATCCTGATGGTTTGGAGGCCGTTCAAGAGGTCAATCGAGTCGATCTCTCCCTGTTGAAGGGAATCGAGCGCCAGCGGGATCTCTTGCTGGATAATACCCGCTGCTTCGCTCAAGGCTTCCCCGCCAACAACGCCCTATTGTGGGGGGCACGGGGGACGGGAAAAAGCTCGCTGGTCAAGGCGGTTCATGCAACCCTCAACCAGGAGGCCCTTCATCAGGAGAGGGGGGGTAGTCTGGCCCTGGTGGAAATCCATCGCGAGGATATTCCCTCTCTGCCGCGCCTGCTGCGCCTGTTGAAGGCAACGCCGCGCCGGTGCTTGCTGTTGTGCGACGATCTTTCGTTCGAGGGCCAAGACCAAGCCTATAAGTCTCTGAAGGCCCTGCTGGAGGGCGGAATCGAGGGCCGTCCGAGCAATGTCCTGTTTTATGCCACCTCCAACCGGCGGCACCTGTTGAGCCGGGAGATGATCGAGAACGAGCGCTCCACGGCAATCAATCCAGGCGAGGCGGTGGAGGAAAAAGTCTCCCTCTCGGACCGCTTTGGCCTGTGGCTGGGATTTCACCACGTCAGCCAAGATGTTTTCCTGGAGATGGTGGAGGGTTACGCCGCCGCCTTCGCTTTTCCCATCGCGAAAGAGGCGCTGCACCAGGCCGCCAACGAATGGGCCGTCACCCGAGGCAGTCGTTCGGGACGAGTCGCCTGGCAATTCATCCAGGACTTGGCAGGGAAACTGGGGCGTCGGTTGTGAAACGCCCTCTTCCTCATTTCCACCACTTCACGTAGCCATCCTTGGTCAGTTCCAAAGTTGGCTTGGCTTTCCCTGAAGGAGCCGCCGTCTTGCCGCGCTTTGGGACGGCGACGAGGTCCTCTTCCGTCTCCGCCATGTCTAATACCGATTGGAATGACCTCATGCGGTGAAAGAAAAGGGGGTCCGGGGCAATGGCCCCGGGCGGGGTATGGGGCGGCAGCCCCAGACCCCGCGCGGGGGGCCTGGCCCCCCCCCCCCAGTATTTGAAAGCCAGGGGGGAGGGGAAGACGGGGGTGGAATAGCGGGGGGGGAGGAGGGCCCCGGCGCCGGCCCCC
Source organism: Rhodospirillaceae bacterium (assembly GCA_031546925.1). Classification (GTDB taxonomy): domain Bacteria; phylum Pseudomonadota; class Alphaproteobacteria; order Rhodospirillales; family Magnetospirillaceae; genus Magnetospirillum. The sequence continues at coordinate 10 of JAVBJO010000124.1, read as the reverse complement.
CCGCCCGCAC
>JAVBJO010000095.1:0-6170 GCA_031546925.1 Rhodospirillaceae bacterium | reverse complement strand
GTTTAACTTTGACACGACACGGGGTTTTTTTGTGGTTAATCCGTTTCACCATATGGTATATTTATTCGGTTATTGTTTTTTTCACCCTTTACCCGATTCATTCTCCACTCGGCAAAATACGGCACAGCCATCACCACCAGCATTACGCTCCACACCAACATTTCCCCATTGGCCACAGTGATCTTGGCCATCAGCATCAACTTTTCCATCGCCCCAGGATGCATGGCGTGGAAATCATCCCCCCGGTAAAGCGCCACGGCTTCCGACAGCGGCCCCAGCAACGCCGAGGCCAAGAGGAAGATCGTCATAAGCTTGGCGGCCCCGAACTGGTTGGGCGTTCCTCCGGCAAACAGATGACCGATGGCAAACGCCTTGGGCCATGGCAACTTCAGCGCCCAGAGCCGCATCAGTCCCCAGACCGCCACGCCCACACAAGGAGCGAGAAATTCCAGATTGGGAATATCGCGATACCGTCCATCAAACAGCAGCAGCAGCGTCACCCCCCAAGCGCAGAGCCCGTAAATCAGGGTCAACCGCTCGGCCCAGCGTGACGGCTCTGGATGGGCCTCCTGCTTCAGGTTTTCCGCTGCGACCTTAAAGACCAGCAGGAGGAGCATGCTATGGATGAAGATCCGGATGACCGCCTGAATATCCTGCCCCAGGCTATAGGAGATCCACCAGGCATCGAGTCCCTGCCACATCCCACAGGTGGCCAATCCTTGCGCCAGCACCATCAGAGTCAACAGTCTCCCCCAGGCGTAGCGTCGTCGCCCAACGAGGGCCCACGCTATGGCTCCCGCACCGATCAAGGCGGCAGCAAGGGCTTGAGTCTGCCAGTGAGGATTTGCCTCCACAGGTCCGCTCATCCCAAATTTCACCTTGCGAGATTCATCCACCACGCCCCAGAAAGCGCCGACAGTTCCCTCCAGCTTGGCTTTCCACGGCTGATCGAAGGCCTCGACCACGTTGTAATCGAAGCCATTCGTCTTGGAGACCTCCGCCAAGGTGCGAACGAAGGTGGCGGCATTTTCCATATTGACGGCGGCGGGACCGCGATTACGCCCCCGGGTTGGCCACCCGGCTTCACCAATGAGAATAGGCTTGCCGGGAAAGCGCGCTTGAATTGTGCGATAAATCTTAACGATATGCTGGGCGGCATCCTCAATGGCGACGGGTTCATCCTCCCAATAGGGCAAAATGTGGATGGTGAGAAAATCCACTTCATCAGCCACCTCGGGGTTACTCAAATAGAATGCCCACACATCGGCATAGGACACTGGTTGCTTCACCGAGGAACGGACCTTGCGAAGATGCGCAATAAGCTCTTGTGGCTTCAGATCCTTGCGAAGGAGCACCTCATTACCCACGATGACTCGCTTGACGACATCGGGATTTTCGTTAGCAGTTTTAATCAAGGCCTCAACTTCGGCTTGATTGATGTCCTCCTCTCGCCCCAGCCAAGCGGAGTGCGTAACCTCCAGACCGAACTTCCGCGCCAGTTCCGGCACGATTTCCAGACCCTCGCGAGCGGTATAGGTGCGCACGCCCTTGGCCACACCCACGAGACTTTTCAGATCTTCCTCGACCTGAGCCGGAGGTGGATAGTCCTTGGAGAGCGGACTCTGTCCTCTTCGGAAGGGGGCGAACGAGACCGAGGGAAACGGCTCATTGAAGGTCAGGGCGACGGGCGTTGGTCGATTGAACCACCACCACCCCGCCACGTTTGTCGCGGCGGTCAGAAGCACCAGCAGAAGAGCAGCCACAACGCGCATAGATCGTTATTCCTCGCCAGGATTAGAGAGCCCTCGCCGATCCTTGACCACGCTGAGGACAGCGCCGAAGCGCTCGATTTCGACTACAGGCCGCCCGCGCCACGTCTTCCAACAATCGGCTTGGGTAAACGCGATGATGAATCGAGCATCGGCCAAGGAGGTAGTCAACTTAAGGTAAGGCGGGAAAAAGTACGAGGCCGATAAATCATTCCCGCAAGCGGCGACGGCAACCGGCGTGGCCGGAGGAACTCCGCCATTTTCCAACCGCACCAAATCGGCCAGAGCCACCACGGCCTCATGCATGGAGTTGCTCCAGTAATCCAATTCCCATTGCCCTTCGGCACCGGCGACACCTCCGACCAGGGCGTTGTAGTAGATGTATTCGTTGGGGTGTAACCGCCCCATGAGCCATCCCTGCATCACGCCGGCGCAAACCAGGCAGAGGGCCATCACCCTCGTCCCTAATCTGGGGAATCCTTCCTCCAAGCGGCGCCACAACCGATCAATCCCCAACGCCGCCAGCACCACCAGCGGCGGAATCACGAAGAGAAAATGGCGAATCCCGTCATAGGCGGTTGGCCGGGTGACGATAAAAAACAGGATGGGGAAGAAAGCCGCCAACGCCACCAAGGCCGTCGTCTTCCAAGAATCCCCTGCGGCTGGAGTCTTGCGCGGGACCAGGGCGCTTCCCCATAACAACAAGCCCACCAAAATCATCTCGGGCAGGGTCACGGTGAGATAGCCAAGAACATAGAGAGGCGGCAAATGAGGCGCCTCCACCAAGGTTCCGGCGAACAAGGATTGGATATCGATGTCATAGCCGGAGAAGTGCTGAAGCGCTCGCAACGGATTGGCGAAATTCTGCACCGCCCAGGGCCAAAAAACGGCGATGATCGCGTAGGCGATCACCAGCACCAGAACCACGCGACGCAGGATCGGAGGAGCCTGACGTTTCACCTCCCCCCATCCGAATTGGCGCTGTGCCAGGCCGAGGTGAAGGATCACCGCCAACCCGGCATATCCGAGGAGCAACAACGCCCCCACGCGGATGCTAAGAGCCAAACCAATGGCGCACCCCAACCCCACCACTGTACTCACAGGGGGCCGAGGCAAAGCACGCACGGCCTTAGCCAGGGCGAGGATGGCCCAGATCATGGCGACGGCGAAAGGCGCATCCTTAGGATTGTTGAAGCTATGCCCCACGTAAGCCGGAGTCGCCGCGAGCAGCGCCATGGCGAGGAACCCCGCCCGAGGCCCGCGTACCAAGCGCCCCAACCGCCACGCCCCCGCGAGGCCGAGCACACCGACCAGTCCTCCTAAAAGGTGTCGCGTCTCGTAAACCCCAACTGGGGAGAACTTGTTAAGGATGGCTGCGGCAAGATCAAATAATCCACCGTACCAAAACAGGTCAAGATAGGAGAATGCCGAATCATCGGCAAATCCGCTCAGGTACCAGGAGAGAAGTTTTTCTCCATAGATATTCTGGACTTCCTCGTCATGGGTCAGTCCATAATCCCGGAAGACCAGGAAGACCCACATTGTCACTGCCACCAGAACCAGGATGGCGAGATCATCCCACAAAGACCGCGCCGCCTTGGGGCGCAGGGTGTGGACAGACGAAAAGGTGCCGTCGGCGCTACGAACCGCGACTGTTGAGAACCAGGGAAAATTCACTTTGCTCCGCTCCGGCCTATTCGGCCACGCCTAGAGAGGTCATGCCTAAAGAGGAGCGTGACGTGCCCCCCCTTGCCGCATTCCTATACGCGACATCCCGAGAAACGCCTAGCACGATCTAGGCATTTCTCCTGCTCTGGCTCATCTTTTCTTTCATCGCACCAAGTCGCTCCAATCGGTGTTACGCCCAGCGGATTCAATGGAAAGCGTTCCCCTGAAACTATGTCATTCGGGTAGAGGTGGGGGACGGCAGTGCCGCCCCCTCCCCGCTATTATGCGCGACGCTTCAACTCATCCCGGGCACGTCCCGCCGCGAGATACGTTCCGATCAACGTAGCGAAGTCATCCGGCGAGAGGCCTTTGACGGTAAAGAGCTTGATGGCGATCCGATTCTTCATCTTCCGGTACTTTTTACGATGCTTGACACGGCCATCTCCAGAGATTGCCGGGGGAGTATAGCCTTCCTTCAGGAACAGGCTCAGCACCAGCCCCGTACTCATACCGTTGTGGCTGGTGGAAACGACCTGGTAGTCCTCGAAGACCGCCCAGGGAATTTCCGTTGTTGGGGTACCGACAAGGATGCCCTTGGTGGTCAGGGTCATCACCGGTTTGCCTTTCCGGAGAAAGAAGCGCAGCAGGCGAGTCAGACAAAACAGGCCAAGTACCCACGCCCCGAGGAGGAGATATGACATCTGGTCTGGATGCGTGATCAGGCCGACAAGGGTGTACGGCTTTTCAGGAATTGCGCCCATAAAATCCGACAATCCCAACTCTCGCAGAGTCCCCCCAACTGCCACATACAACACCCCCCCAGTGATTGCGATCATGATGATGATAAGGAGGGAAATCCCTTCATGAAGAACGCGAGTCTCGGCCCCGGCCGCCTCGATCTTGCGCAGGGTTTGAATTTCTTCCTCGTAGTTTTCCCGAGCTTTTTGCGTGAGTTCTGTTTCCAACGCCTGAGAGATGCTGGGAGCGGCTACCGTACGAAGACTTTGCGAGGAAGCACTCGCCTGGATTTCGCTATCGTCGTCCTGGCTCCGTGGTGCGGCCTCCAGTCCAAGCCGGACCAAAAGCCCGCTGTCCTGGCGATTGCGAGCTGCCTCCATCAAGTCGGAACTCGGAGCAATCCTGAGCGCCTCCATCCGCTGACGCAGAGACGGATGGCTGTCGGTGGGGTGCGCTTGAGCCTGCTCCAGATGTTGGGCCGGATCGGAGAAGCCTTGATCTTTAACCCGCTGGCGCACGGCTTGGAGAATCCCTCCCGTCACACGCCCGCCTTTGTCCCAATATTCGCTGAGCACGGCGTTAATATGGGGCTCTAGGACGGAAATCCGCAGCAAAGAGGAGACGATATCGCGTCCACTGGTCACCGAGGCCCCGGTGGCATCAGCGGCGAATTCGCGAATGCGGCTCCAATGTTGCACGGCCAGATCAAACGACGAGAGGAAATACTCCCCCAGAAGGATGACGTGCTTGAACACCGTCTTGCCGTCACCCTTTCCCGAGGCATCAACCGCATTCAGATTCTGCACGACCGAGGCATAAATGGGGGCGAAACGCAGACTGTATTCGGTATCCTCCCCAATGAAGTGACCCAACTCGTGGCCAATCACGGCTGCTGTTTCGGATTCACTCATGAAGGCCATGTAAGGCAGAGGGAGATACAACACTCGACCGGGAGGAATAGCCTCGCCGTTGGCGAGGACCACCGGGTTTTCGGTTACGAAGAAACCCTGGTCAAGACCCGCGATAATGGTGTTGGGCATGGCCGCCTTGACCTTTTCCGCCACCCTGCGCACAAAGTTCCAAACCTCGGGAGCGTCGGCCTCGCTGATGCTGCGCCCCAGTAATTGCGAGGGTTCCCGTTGGAACACAGTTCGAGAGGACTTGACCACATTTTTCACCAGCGCGAAGGCGATAATCACCAGAGCAACCGCGCCAATAGCACCAAACACCAATAACTTTGACCCTCTTTGGCTGTTGATAGCGTCGGGAAGGAAGCTAAGCCCCTCGTAAAGAAGGATGCAGACGACGGCACCGATCGTCAGAACCCCCACCAAGGCCAGCAACCAAGGAAGTAAGCGTCGTCCGCCTTGGAAACTCTTCAAAAGATCCGCGCGCGAGCGCAGCGCTCTCCGCCCCATACTCCAAATCGAAAACATGCCATAGCCCCCCACCAGAGCCGAGGCAACACCAAAGCCAATAGTACTAAATGCGAGAGGACGTAGAGGAAGGAAAGAGAATTCCCTCAGTCTATTATATTCTTGCGTGAGCTCTCCGAGGACATAATCAACACTGTGTGATTTTCCTTCATTATCTTTTATCTTGGCAATAGGATCTTTCTTCTTTATCTCGCCGAGATCATGAATTGCTTGCTGGAGTTCAATCTCTTCTGGTGAAAAACCGTCAACGGAGGCTCCTACTCGTGAGAGCTCCCATCCTCCAAACAGAGCAACTAGAAGTGGAAAAATAATGATGAATCCGATAATTTTTAGTGTGGACTTTCCCCTCGATTCCCCCATAACACACCTCTTCCATAAAGTACGACTGATGGAATATACGCCTTCGTCACATCTTTCGTCTACTTTTAGTTATAGTTATCATCGTATTACTATCTCGTTTGGAAGGTTCTCTTTGCGGTAAAAAAGAAGGGGGTCCGGGGCATCGCTCCGGGCGGGGGGTGGGGCGGCAGCCCCGGCGCAAGCCAAGACCTTCCATCCC
>JAVBJO010000079.1:0-28073 GCA_031546925.1 Rhodospirillaceae bacterium | reverse complement strand
CCACACACCCCCTGACTCACCTGGGCTCCCCCCCCCCCCGCCGGGGGGCCTCCCCATAGGGGGGTCAGGGGGCGAAAGCCCGTGCACCCCCTTCATGGCCCGTAGAACTTTATCCGTTCCGCAGTTCTCTTGTCTTCGCATGCGTGAATCGCTGTCGCCGAGTCTACGGCAAAGTACGTCCCATCGTACATGTCTCCGTTGCTGGTATAGGCATACATAATTTTTCGCCTCATCTGACCCGTAAGGATAAAATGAGGTGGGAAACAATTTTCATATTCTACATTACGGGCATTTTTATAGTATTTTTCTAAATAAGAACTAATTATATCGTCACCATTTTTACCAAAAACAAGAACATCCCATCCGATAAACCGGATGGCCGGATCACTCTCGTTTTCAAAATTGACATTTTCTCTCGATATTAACGCGCCATCATCTCCTGATGCCTTCAGTATTCTGTAGTTTACATAGCATTCACCACACGCATACTGCATGTCCATGACTTCTATCGTGGTGTCCCGTTTGGAGAGCGAGAAGGAAAAATTTAATGCCACCAACAGCGTGGCTACGATGGAGAGGATACAGACGATGATATGACTTTTATAGACGGAGAGCAGTCTCATGCCATTGAACCCACGAGCCTAGTCTAGACCCTTAAAGTCTAGTATCCCCATGGTTTTCCATCAAGCGCGTTGCCTCTCCTCGCGTCTCTGCCCTTAGGACAAAGCGTCCGTGGCCGCCTGGTCGATGGCGTGCGCGAGGCGGATGTCGCGCTGGGTGAGGCCGTTGAAGTCGTGAGTGGAAAGGGTGATCTCGACCCGCGTATAAACGTTGCGCCAATCCGGGTGATGCTCCATGCGCTCGGCAATAAGCGCAACCTTGGTCATGAAGGCGAAGGCGTCCGGGAAGGTGCGAAAGCTGAGCTGACGGGAGATGGCATCCTGGGGCGGAGGGCACTCGGACCAGTGGGGCAAGCCCAAGAGGGCGGCAGCACGTTCGGAGCCGGTGAGAAGATGAGCCATACGAGAAACCTCCAGAACCAAGGATGCCAGAACCAACGATGAGGGTGCAGGGGACTACACCGCTTGCGAATGGCGCTTCTCCCCTTGCTTCAAATACTGATCAAACGCGGCACCCACGGCGCGGACTAAGGGACGGCCCTCGTCGGTAACGACGATTTTCCGTCCGGAAATCTCGATCAACTGGTCCTCGACCATGGGCTGCAAGGAGGCCAGTTCTTCGTCGAATCGCTCGCCTTTCAGGCCAAAACGGGCACACACGGCCTCAACGTCCAATTCCAGATCGCACATCAGGCGCATGATCATCTCGCGCCGCAAGCGATCCTCGTCGGAGACCGCCACCCCCCGCGCTACCGCCAATTCTCCCGCAGCGATGGCTTTTTGATAGGCGTGGATTTCGCCCACATTGGCAACGTATCCTCCGGGAAGGGCCCCGATTCCGCTGGCCCCAAAAGCAAGGAGCACATCGGCGGTATCGGTGGTGTAGCCTTGGAAGTTGCGATGCAGACGCTTCTCTTTCAAGGCCACGGCGAGAGGATCGTCCGGAGCGGCGAAATGATCCAGCCCGATTTTGACGTATCCTAGCCCTTCGAGCTTCAAGGTCGCCTGTTCGTATTGCTCCCAGCGTTCGGCGGGATTGGGGAGAATTTCCTCGGGGATGAGGCGCTGGTGTTTTTTCATCCACGGCACATGGGCGTAGCCAAACAAGGCGATCCGTCGCGGGGCGAAGGCATGCGCCTTGTCGATCGTGTCGAGAAGCCCCGAAACCGTCTGATAGGGCAGACCGTAAACCAGATCCATATTGATTTCAGGCACGTTGTATTCGCGCAGCCAACCGATGACAGAGGCGGTCACGTCATGGGGTTGGATGCGATTGATGGCCTCCTGCACCTTGGGGTCGAAGTCTTGCACGCCGATGGAGGCGCGGGTGACGCCGGCGCCGGCCATGGCTTTGACATACGCCTGGTCCGCCGTGCGCGGGTCCAACTCCACCGCGATTTCGGCGCTATCGGCCAACAGGAAGCGCTCGCGCAGAACATCGAGGGTACGGACGAAATCCTCCGGCGAGAGGATGGTGGGACTGCCCCCGCCGAAATGGATGTGCTTCGCGGTCATGCGGGTCGGAAGCCGCTCCACTACCAGATCAATCTCCCGCCAGAGGGCCTCCATATAGGCGGCGACGGGAGCATATCGCTTGGTGATCTTGGTGTGGCACCCGCAAAACCAGCACATCTCCGCGCAATAGGCGATGTGGAGGTAGAGCGACAACGGCTCCTGGGGCGCAATGGCCGCCAGCCATGCGGCATAATCCTTCGGTCCAATCCCCCCATGGAAGTGCGGCGCGGTGGGATAAGAGGTGTAACGGGGTACGCGAAGGTCGTATTTAGCCGAAAGGTCGCGTCGCATGAGGGGTCTTTCTCGGTACGGGAGGACGTATCCTACTGTATATCCCCCAAGGCCTCTTCAGCAAGAATCCCTTCCGCTACCTGGCCAAGCTTTCCCGCCAAGATCCCCAGGCGGAGCCTGCGCATGATGTCTTGGTAGAAATGCAAGTTGTGCCACGTCAGCAGCATGGCCCCAAGAATCTCCTGGCACCGGGTCAGGTGGTGCAGATACGCCCGGGAGTAATTTCGGCAAGCGGGGCAGGAGCAGCCTTCCTCCAGCGGACGCCGATCTTCCTGGTGGCGCGCATTGCGCAGGTTGACGGTTCCTCGGCGGGTAAAGGCTTGCGCGGTACGGCCTGACCGCGTTGGCATCACGCAGTCGAACATGTCGATGCCGCGCAAGACGGCCCCCACCAGATCGGCGGGACGTCCCACCCCCATCAGGTAGCGGGGTTTGTCCTGAGGCAGATGGGGCACCGTTCCGTCAAGGGTTGCGAACATGGCTTCTTGGCCTTCTCCGACCGCCAGCCCGCCCACGGCGTAGCCGTCGAAACCGATGGCCTGGAGGGCCTCGGCGGACTCGGCGCGAAGGTCGAGATGAACCCCGCCCTGGACGATGCCGAACAGCCCGTAGCCAGGACGCGCCACGAAGGCCTCTCGGGAACGCACCGCCCACCGCATGGACAAACGCATGCTGTCCGCCGCTTGGGCGGGCGTGGCGGGAAAGGGGGTGCATTCATCGAAAGCCATGGTGATATCCGCATCAAGACAATGCTGGATCGCCATGGAGCGCTCCGGGGTCAACACATGACGTGACCCGTCGATGTGCGATTGGAAGGTCACCCCGTCCTCGTTCAAAGTCCGCAATTTGGCGAGGCTCATGACCTGAAACCCCCCCGAATCGGTCAGGATGGGTCCGGGCCAGTTCATCATGACGTGCAGCCCGCCCAAGTCGCGCACGCGCTCGGCCCCGGGGCGGAGCATCAGGTGGTAGGTGTTGCCCAACAGGATTTGCGCTCCGGTGGCGGCGACACTTTCCGGCATCATGGCCTTGACGGTTCCCGCTGTCCCAACGGGCATGAAGGCGGGAGTCTCGATCCCTCCGTGAGCGGTGTGAAGCAAACCCAACCGGGCCGCGCCATCGGTGGCACGCAGCTCAAAGCGAAAATCCGTCACAGGTCCGTCTCCCGGTGCAGCAGGCAGGCATCGCCGTAGGAATAGAAGCGATAGCCCTCGGTTTTGGCATGCTCATAGGCGTGTTTCATGCGGGTCAGCCCGGAAAAGGCCGCAACCAGCATGAAGAGAGTCGAGCGCGGTAAATGAAAATTGGTCATCAACCCATCCACCAGGCGAAACGTATAGCCCGGAGTCATGAAAATCTCGGTTTTATCGTCAAAGGGACGCAGCTCTCCGCTTTCGGTGGTCGCACTCTCCAGCAGCCGCAGCGAGGTGGTGCCAATGGCGATGATGCGGCCTCCGGCGGCCTTGGCGGCGTTGATGGCCTCCGCCGTTTGTGCCGTCACGACTCCTCGTTCGGCATGCATGCGATGGTGGTCGGTGTCCTCCACGTTAACGGGGAGAAACGTCCCCGCTCCCACGTGGAGAGTCACCGTTTGCCGGATCACGCCCCTCTGGTCGAGGGCCTCCAGCAACGCCGGGGTGAAATGCAGCCCGGCGGTGGGCGCGGCCACCGCTCCCTCCTGGCGCGCGAAAATCGTCTGGTAGTCGGAGCGATCCGCCGCATCGGCGACGCCTTTGCGGATGTAGGGCGGCAGAGGCATCCGCCCATGGGCCTCCAGGGCCTGCATCAAGGCGTCTCCCCCGCGATCAAACGCCAGAGTGACTTGTCCGCCCTCGCCCTTGGCCTCCACCCGCGCGGAAAAGTCCGGCCCGAAGACCACGGTATCCCCAGGACGCAGACGCTTGGCCGGACGGACGAAAGCCACCCAAACCGCAGGCGAAAGGCGCTCGTGCAAGGTGGCCTCGATGTGGGCCTGGCCGCGCTGCCCTACCAGTCGCGCGGGGATGACACGGGTGTCGTTGCCCACCAAGACGTCGCCAGGACGCAGGAACTGGGGCAAATCGCGCACCCGATGATCCTCCAGCGCCGTGCCCTGCACATGCAGCAATCGCGCCGCATCCCGAGGGACAGCAGGACGCAGGGCGATCCGGTCGCGAGGAAGGTCGAAGTCGAACAGGGAGACATCCATCAGCAAGGGGTGTAAGGCCCCAAAGGGCGTTCGTCAACCCGCGTGGCGTCAACCCGCGTGTTCCTCCCCCTCTGCGTAAAAGGCTTTCTCCCAGGGGACGTCTTCCCGGGGGAAGAAGGCGGGGGTCTCGATCGCGCCCCCCAAGAGCTTCAAATAGCGCTGCCGAGGAATCTCCACCGCGCCGAATCGCGCCAGATGCTCGGTGACGAATTGCGTATCCAGAAGAGCGTACCCCCCATGGCGCAACCGCGCCACCAAGTGAACCAAGGCCACCTTGGAAGCGTCGGTTCTCCGACTGAACATGCTCTCGCCGAAAAACACCGCCCCCAAGGCCAAACCATAGAGCCCTCCCACCAGGCTTCCGTCCTGCCAGACTTCTACCGAATGCGCCAGGCCCAGATGGTGCAACTCCAAGAACAGGCGAACAATCTCGTTATTGATCCAGGTGTCGGGGCGTCCAGAGGTATGCTCGGCGCACCCGGCCATGACCTCGGAAAAGGCGGTATCGACGCTAACCCGAAAATCGCCGCGCCGCAGGCACTTTTTCAGGCTGCGCGGGACGTGAAACGTCTCCAGCGGCAGGATCCCCCGTTGATCGGGATCGATCCAATACAGTCTGGGATCAGCCTGAGAACGCGCCATGGGGAAAATCCCCAGGGCATAGGCACGGAGCAAAAGATCGGACGTTAGTGGGCGCAATGGGGTTTTTCCTCCCTTTCGCCTTCCTCCCTCTCAAACGACATGAGTCGCGTGGGCAGGATCACGAGCTTCCCCTTGCATCAAGTGTTATGCAAGATGATATTTTCCAGCGAACACCCATTTTCCCCTCAACGGTCAGGCGAAAGGGTGCGCCTCCGCCGATAGCGCTCGGTCCAAAGCACAGAATGTTAACGCCCCGTTCAGAATTTTGTGGTGAAGCGATACTCTTTTGGATAATATGAGATGTCGGAAGCGTCTCTTCAGCTAGAATTAGCGGAGAAGGCCTCGTTGGACAGAACTCAAGAAGGAGGGAGGCTGTCATGGCAATGAGTACCAGTAAAGTGACAGGTTCCCCCGGAACCGCCGCCCTCGCCTTGCGGGGATTATCGGATGGCCGGAGCAGTTCCTCCTCCCGCACGACTCCCCTTGATGCTATCAGCCAAACCGGCTTTAACGGTGTCGGCGATGAGCGGTTTCGCCAATTTGACGATCCAGGGTTCGATTTCAACCAAGAGCGCGGTGGACGGAAGCAGGCAACGCCCTTCGTCGTTCGCGCCGCTCAAGGGTTCGAGGTCGGGACCTTCGATAACGACGATGATCAGATCGATACCGGCCACGTCTTCTTGAACGAAGTGCTGAACGGAATCAGCATCTACGAGAACAACAGTCGCATCGTGTCGTCCGTCGTCGCCAAGCCGGGAAGTATCTTCAGCTTCAGATTATAGAGGGGTCAAGGGGCCTTCACCCAATGCTCTCTTGCCCAAAGGGCGAAAATGGGTGCAGGCTTCCCTCTTCACGTCCTCCCCATAGGCAAAGAGAGGTGGTGCGCATGAGCCGAACAGGATATCAGCTGGAAATGGAACAGCGGCTCCGCGACCTGTCGCTCCAGATCGAAAGCATCCAGTCCCGTTTCGAGGCGAATCTGGGATTGCCTTTGGCGGAACAGATCAAAGCCTTGACCTTTCAACGGGACCGCGTGCGTGAGAAGTTGGTGGCTCTTTGCGATGAGCCCGACGGAACTTGGGAGGATCTGCGCGGCGAGGTCGAGGAAGAGTGGGACGCCCTCGTTCAGGATTTCGAGGAAAGAGTGGCCAGTCTGGTGTTGTGACCCCCCTCATACGCCATGGTAGGTTCGGTACCAGGCGATGAACTTAGGGATTCCCACCGTAATGGGCGTAGTCGGCTCGAAGCCGGTCTCTTGTCGCAGAGGTTCGATGTCGGCATAAGTTTCGACCACGTCGCCCATCTGCATGGGCAGGAAGCGGCAGAGGGCTTTTCGTTCCAAGCTCTGTTCCAACAGGGCGATGAAGTCCATCAGGGCCTCGGAGCGGCTGTTGCCGATGTTGTAGAGCCGGGCAAGGCTCTCCCCCTGGGGAGGACGATCCAGCACACGAAGCACCCCGGTAACGATATCGTCGATAAAGGTAAAATCTCGTCGCATTTTCCCGTCGTTAAACACAGAGATGGGCTCTCCGGCAGCAATGGCCTTGGCAAAGAGAGAGGGGGCCATGTCGGGACGCCCCCAGGGCCCGTAAACGGTAAAGAAGCGTAATCCGGTGGTGGGAATGCGGTAAAGATGAGAGTAGCAATGACTCATCAACTCCCCGGCTCGTTTGGTTGCCGCGTAAAGGGAAACCGGATGATCGACGCGATCCTCCACGGAAAATGGAAGTTTTGTATTGGCGCCGTAGACCGAGGACGAGCTGGCATAGACGAAATGGCGGCATTGTTCATTGGCACGAGCCATCTCCAACAGCACCAGATGCCCCTCTACATTGGCGTGGGAATAGGCGTGGGGCTCCTGCAAGGAGTAGCGAACCCCCGCCTGGGCCGCGAGATGAACATACGCGGTGATATCCGGATGGGCTCGAGCCACCTCTCCCATGGCCGGACGATCGGCCACATCGGCGAGGTGGAAGGAAAAGCGCCCGTGAGGCAAAAGCTGGGCCAACCGCGCCTGCTTTAACGCCGGATCGTAATAGGCATTGAGGCTGTCCACGCCAATGACGGCCTCCCCCCGATCCAGGAGTTGCAGGGCCACGTGAAAGCCAATAAATCCCGCCACGCCGGTAACGAGAACACTCATAGGGAGGTTATTCCTTAAATAAAAAAGAGGCATAAATAAAAAAGGAAGGAGCGAGCGTGCTCCTCCCTTCATACTCTGCGAATTACTGGGATTTCTCGCCTTTTCGGATAGAGGCGAAGATCTGCTGGAAGATCTTTCCTTCCACGGCACCATTCAAGACTTTTACGGATGTCCCGGAATTGTTGGAGATGATAAACGCCGGAGTCGAGGCAATCCCCGTCGCATGGGCCAGCTCCGAGCCTTTCCGCAGAGCCTTGTCCATCTCCGAGGTCAGCATTTCCTTCTCGGCCTGCTCCACATTGACGCCCGCCTCCGCAGCGATGCGCAAAATGGCCTTCTTGTCGAGCTTGCCCCGGCTTTTCATCAGGCCGCGATGAACTTCTTCGTATTTTCCTTGCTTCAGGGCGGCCAGGGCCATGCGAGAGGCGATCTCGGAATCCGCCGACAGGATCGGCATCTCCTTGAACACCAGCTTCACCTTGCCATCGGCCTTCACCGCATCCAGCAGAGGTTCAGTGACAACCTTGCAGTAGGGGCAGTTGTAGTCAAAAAACTCAACCACGACCACATCGCCAGCGGGGTTCCCATAAACAGGATCATTCACCACATTAAAGAACTCGTCCTTGCGTGACAAGACCGTTTTCTTGGCATCGGCCTCGGCCTCCACCTGGCTTTTCTCTCTTAAGGCCTCGACGGCATCAATGATGACTTCAGGGTGTTCGATCAAGTAGTCACGGATAATCTTCCGAACCGCATCGGCCTGCTTGGGCGTAAATGGCTGCTCTTCTTGGGCGTGCGCCAGAGGCGCAGCAACGCCAAGGCCAACAGCCAAAAAGACAGCCATAAGAACCTTGGAAACCTTTGAAACTATCATGGATACATCTCCGGGGGGCGAGGATTGGACATACTGGCGAATATCCCCGACAGGGGCAACCACCTTCGTGCCTCTGCATCAAAAAGATGCAATATTTCCTATGGATTGTAAGGATGCCGGCGCTATACTAAGGAGATAGGAAGCGCGGGGCAATCCCTTGTCCTTTAGGCTCGTCTTCAAAGACGAGAAGGGCTGTGGATGCGCGCCAGATGCGCTGGGTGGCCCAGATGCGCTGGGTGGCGTTGTGTCTAAGGAAGGGGAAGGTGTGATGGCTGTGATCGTGTGGACGGACCAGATGAGTGTGGGCGTCGAGGTGCTCGACCAACATCACAAACGCTTGGTGGACCTGCTGAACCAACTCCATGCGGCGATTGTGACCGGGGATGTGGACGAGGTGACCGGCGTGGTGTTCGGAGAACTGGTGCGCTATGTCTTCTACCATTTCGCCGAGGAAGAGCGCTTGATGGTTGCCGCCGGATATGAGGACGTGGCCGCTCATTGCCAGTCCCACCGCGTCCTGGCCGAGCAAGTCCGCCGTCTGGAGCGGGAATACGACGAAAACCCCGTCTCGGGCATCGCCGAGGAAACCCACGCCTTCCTGGCCGATTGGCTGGTCCATCACATTGGGGATGAAGACATGCGCTATCGTAGCGTCATGGCCAATTTGCCCCAAGAGGCCTGATTTCGAGAGGGGCCTTCTGTCCCCTTGGAGGCCCTTCTTTCTTTGGATAAGGGGTGGAAGCTGGCGGGAGCGCCTTTTTTTGCGCTGCCTCACTTCGTCCTCTTTCTCCCGGAATCGTCAATAAAGGCTTGGATCAGGATGCTCCAGAGAACCTATGCCTGGATGATGAAAAAGGCTGCTCATCCCCATGCTATTTGGTGGCTGGCGGCGATCTCCTTTATTGAAAGCTCGTTTTTCCCCATTCCTCCAGATATCATGCTGATTCCCATGATTCTGGCGGCACCATCGCGCTGGTTCTCCATCGCCTTCGTGTGCACGGTTTCGTCCGTCATCGGTGGTTTCTTGGGATACGCCATTGGCTATTATTTCATGGATACCATCGGCGTTGGTATTTTTCAGACCCTGGGTCTTGCTGAAAAATTTAACAATTTCAAACCCTATGTTGATGAGTACGGTGTCTGGGCCATCATCATTAAGGGCGCAACCCCCATTCCCTACAAGCTGATTACCATTACGGCCGGAGCATTCAAATTTGACCTGCTTTCATTTGCTCTGGCGAGCATTGTTGCTCGAGGGATGCGCTTTTTCTTGATCGCGCTCCTGCTGCGACTTTTTGGCGAGCCCATCCGGGCTTTCGTGGAAAAACGGTTGAAATTGGTTATGCTGGTGGCGGCCCTCCTTTTTATCGGCGGGTTTGCCGCCCTCAAACTGCTATGAGATGCTGACCTCGGGAGAGAAAACATCATGGACACCATCGGAATTACCGGCGCTGGAGCCTGGGGAACCGCCTTGGCGGCCACCATCCGGCGGGCAGGGCGCAATGTCCTCCTGTGGTCCTATGAGCCCGATGTCGCCGTCCGGATTAACGCCGAACATCGCAATCCCTTTGCCCTTCCCGATGTGGATTTGGATGAGGGAATCCGCGCCACCTCGAACCTGACGGAGATCGCGAGCGCCGATGTCATCCTGCTGGTGACTCCGGCGCAGCATCTGCGCCAGACCTGTCGCGGTTTGGCGTCCTCTTGGCGCAAGGGGGTGCCTGCGGTGATTTGCTCCAAGGGAATCGAGCAGGGCACCGGCTGCATGATGAGCGAGGTGGTCGAGCAAGAACTTCCTCAGGCCCAGGTGGCCGTCCTCTCCGGGCCGACCTTCGCCGCCGAGGTGGTGCGTGGTCTGCCCACGGCGGTTACCTTGGCCTGTGCAGATCCCGTCCTCGGGCAGCGCTTGGTGGAGGCGGTTGGCACCGCTTCGTTTCGCCCCTACTGGAGCGAAGACATCATCGCGGCCGAAATCGGCGGTGCGGTCAAGAATGTTCTCGCCATCGGCTGCGGCATCGTCGAGGGTTGCGGTCTGGGCGACAATGCTCGCGCGGCCCTGATCACCCGAGGATTGGCCGAACTCACCCGCCTGGCGGTGGCCAAGGGGGGGCGGAGCGAGACCTTGATGGGGCTCTCCGGGTTGGGCGATTTGATCCTGACGGCGGCCTCGACCCAATCGCGCAATTACTCCTTGGGGTTCGCCTTGGGACAGGGTCAGGCGTTGGCGGAAATCCTTCGCGGGCGTCACGCCGTGACCGAGGGCGTCTGGACGGCAGGCGCGGTGGTGGCCATGGCCGAGGCCTTGGGCGTGGATCTGCCCATCTGCTCCGCCGTGGACGGCATCATCAATCGCGGCGATCGTGTCGCCCAAGCCGTCGAAAGCCTCCTCGCACGGCCCTTCCGGGCGGAAGGCGGCCCCGCCTGATTGGCGAGAAGAACACGGGGAGGCTTCATGGGGGAGCTGGTCGGTATGTTGCGTTGAAACACACGTAGAAAGAACTATATGGGTCCCGCTCCTCCAGAGGAGTCTCTTGATTCCTGAGAAAAATTTTAACGGGGGGATGTCATCAAGAAATGATTCGACGCTTTCTCACAATTTTCGTCGCCCTCACTGTGGTTCTCGCCGTGTCCTCTGACAGTTGGGGCAGAGCGGGGCGCGGAGAAAATAGCGACAGTGGCCTGGGATCGCGCGGGTCGCGTACCTTTGATCGTCCCATGGACCGCACCGTCACCCCTCCGCCCTCTCCCCGCCCTTCCTCTCCCACCCCCACGCAGCAGCCTATGTATATCCCGAGGGCCAACACGTCGCCGCCTCCGGCGAGCCCGGGGTCGCAACAACCCGGAGTGGCCTCCAACAATCCCACGACGGCAGGGCTGCCTGGGGGGATGCTTGGAGGGCTGCTGGGAAGTGGGCTCGGCTCGATGCTGTCGGGAAGTTCAACCGCCAACGCAGCCAACGCTGAGGCAGCGCCAGGATCTGATACCATGGGTTTTCTTGTTCGCATCGCTCTGCTCGCTGGCCTGATCTGGATTGGTCTGCGCCTCTTCCGCCGATGGAAAGCGCGCCAACAACAGCCGCAAACGCCCCCCTCGCCGAGGGCGTTCCCCCCTCCGCTGCCGGAGGAGAAACATCCGTCGCGCCAAGAGTTTGACTCTCCCGCTCCTCTGGATGAGGGCTTTGGGGCCGCAGCACCGCGTCGCATTGAAAAAGAATTTGAAGTCGCCGCTGAGGACAAACACGCCTTCAGCGAGATTCTTCTCGGGGTGCAAAGCGCTTGGAGCGAAGGCAATCTTATCGGTTTAAGGCGCTATGCAACCCCGGAAGTCGTCGGCTGGATGAGCGAGGATCTTTCACGAGATCGCTCTAGGGGAATCCAGAACATCATCGAAGAGGTGACCCTACTTAAAGGAGACGTGAGCGAAAGCTGGCGCGAGGAACATCTGGAATATGTGACCGCTCTGGTGGTTTTTTCCGCTAAGGACTACACCGTCAACGTGGAAAACAACAATGTCATCGAAGGGGATCCTGATCGGCTTGTCGAGATCGCAGAGGCGTGGACATTCGTGCGCTCGGGGACTGGAAAGTGGTTGTTGTCGGCGATTGAGCAGGTTTGAGGCGCTCCCCTTTTCTTTCACCGCATGGGGGATGATCGCACGGAGGAAGATCTCGATGATGACGTAAAGGCCACACGATCATCGCCACAAAATTGCAACCAAAAGCATCTTTCTCGCCACCAATGCTCCGCCCTGAAGAGCGGCCCAACAAGCTCTACAAATAAGTTTGTTGCAAGCATCACTAGTACAGGGGGCGCCGAGCCTTCTCTAATTTCAAACTTTATAAAAAAGACGTGAGCCAACTCCTTTTTATAGATCTTTTACTGTCTAATACTATCCTGAATTACAGGTCCAGAAGGATTATAAGGGGGGGGGATCTGGCAACGACGAAACCGGTAACGATTCAAGACGTTCAGGCAATTTCCGTGACCGATGCCGCCGCCTTTCCTGCGGACGCGGCGATGGGATGGAGCGCCAACTTGATCGCGGCCTTGACGTCGCAGATATCTTCCTTTGCTTGCTCTCCGGCCCCCTCCCGATTCCGTTTTCAGAGCAGGTCCGCGCCTTGGCGGCCGATGCGATTCGAGGAATCACTTTAGAGCAGATCGGCATGCTGGGAGATCAACCGATCCTCGGTGCCTTCTCGTCCGATCAAATCAGGGCTTTGACCACATTGGGGGTCAGAGGATTTACCTCGGCCCAAATTGCCGACTTGACCACCGGGCAGCTTGCGGGCTTCACCTCCGCGCAAATCAACAACTTGACCTCTGACGCGATCAGCGGCTTGACAACGCAGCAAATCCAAAGTCTGACCCTAGGGTGTTTAGTCCCGGCATTTGATGGTGTGGATCGAGCCTGAATCGTTCGGGCTCGGTGGTCCATGATTTGCAGATGTATTCATAAGGGGTCAGGCCCTTGAGTGTCTTGAGTCTGCGGGCGAAATTATAAGCCATGACGAACTTTTCAAGGTGCTGTTCCAGTTGAGCATGATTTTCATAGTGGAATTGTTTGACGGTGGCTTCCTTGATGGTTCTATTCATCCGCTCGACCTGTCCATTAGTCCATGGATGCCTGATTTTTGTCAGGCGATGTTCGATGCCGTTCTCGCGGCAGCGCAGGTCGAACATATGGGTCATAAAGCGGGCGGTGGGGCCGTTGGCGTAACGCGGCGGGAAGGTGAACTGGATGCCGTTATCGGTCAAGACCGTATGGATTTTATACGGAACGACCGCGATCAGCGCGACCAAGAAGGCTGAAGCCGATGTCCTTCCTGTTTCCTTGACCAATTGAGTGAAGGCAAATTTGGAGGTACGATCAATGGCGACATAAAGATAGAGCTTACCTTCTGCGGTTTGGACTTCTGCAATGTCGATATGAAAGTAGCCAATAGGATAGTCTTTGAACTTTTTCTTATTTGGCGTCTCCTCTTTCTCGTCCGGCAGGCGGCTGATGCCGTGCCGTTGCAGGCAGCGATGCAGCGACGAACGGGTCAAATGCGGAATCGTCGCCTGCAAAGCATACAAACAGTCGTCAAGCGGCAGAAGGGTGTGCCGACGGAAGGCGACAACCATCGCTTCTTCCTCAACGGAAAGAACCGTGGATTTCACTTCCTTTGGTCCCGTCGGCAAATCCTCGACCGAAGTGCGCTTCTTCCACTTGGCCACCGTCTTGGGATTGATCCCGTAACGCTTGGCAAGCGTGATCAGGCTCTCTTGACTATTTTGTATCGCTCGACGCACCGCAGCCGTCGTCGTGGCGCATCCGTGGAGAATTTGGCCCACAGCGCATCCTTCCAGCTTGAGGAGCAGAATACACCATTAAATTCCGGGACCATACACCTAGAGCCGCTGTTGTACCGCCAGCAAATCGCGCCAAGCCTCGCGCTTTGCGGCGGGGGTACGGAGGAGATAGGCGGGGTGGAAGGTGGCCAGCACCGGGAGAGGCTCCGATGCGCCAGGAAGGGGATGGCTGAACCATTGACCTCGGAGGCGATTGATGCCTTCGGGGCGTCCGAGAAGGGCCGACGCTGCCGTTCCTCCCAGCAGCAACAGAACGCGAGGCGCGACCAATTCCAGATGCCGATTGAGGAAGGGCAGGCAGAGGGCCATTTCCTCAGCGGTGGGTTTGCGGTTTTCCACCGGACGCCAGGGGACAATGTTGGTGATGTAGACGCTGGAGCGGTCTCGTCCGATGCTGGCCAGCATCTTGTCCAAAAGCTTGCCCGAGCGCCCCACAAAGGGGAGCCCTTGCCGATCTTCCTCCTGACCGGGAGCCTCGCCGATGATCATCAGAGGGGCCTCGGGGTTGCCGTCGGCGAAGACGGTGGAAAGGGAGGTGCGCTTGAGGGATAGACCATCAAACCCTTCCATGGCGTGACGCAGTTCCTCCAAGGACGAACAGGCTTCCGCCAGGGCCTGAGCCGTCGGTCCGCTGACGACGGGGGCCGCTACCAGAGGGGGCATATCCCCTCTCACCACGGCGGGAGCAGGAACGGCGACAAAACGATCAACGGGTTCATCCCCGATGGCCTCATCGGCTCCGGCATCCAGATACCAAAGGAGCAGATCAAACGGCGGCGGAGACGGCAAAGCTATCACCAAGGCATTCGTTCCTCGAAAGAATTGGTGTATGATCACCACTCAGGAGGAACCCTGACGATGGTCATACGAAAATGCAAGTGGGTTCCAAGGGACTTGTCCCTTGGCGGGGGAATTGGGGGGCTGTGCCCTCCAATAAGCCATGACCGCCTCCACCTGGTGAAACCGATCGTTCCTTCTCCCTGACTTCTCCTCCCTTTTCCAACGAGGGCACCATGGATCGTGAAAGTATGGAGTTTGATGTTGTTATCGTCGGAGGAGGCCCTTCTGGCCTTGCGGCAGCCATCCGTTTAAAGCAGTGTTCGGCGGATCTTTCGGTGTGCGTATTGGAAAAGGGTTCCGAGATTGGAGCGCACACCATGTCCGGTGCGATCCTCGAGCCCCGCGCCCTGAACGAGTTGTTCCCAGACTGGAAAGAGCGCGATGCCCCCCTGCTGACGGAGGCGAAGAGTGACGACTTTTGTTTTCTGACGGAAAAAAGTTCGTT
Source organism: Rhodospirillaceae bacterium (assembly GCA_031546925.1). Lineage (GTDB taxonomy): Bacteria > Pseudomonadota > Alphaproteobacteria > Rhodospirillales > Magnetospirillaceae > Magnetospirillum. The sequence continues at coordinate 13,161 of JAVBJO010000079.1, read as the reverse complement.
CAAGCTTCCCACTCCGCCCTCGATGCACAACGATGGCAACTACATCGTCAGCTTGGGGAACGTTTGCCGCTGGCTCGCGACCCAGGCCGAGGCGTTGGGGGTCGAGGTCTATCCCGGTTTCGCCGCCGCAGAGGTTCTGTATGACGAGTCCGGTGCTGTGGTGGGGGTTGCCACCGGGGACATGGGGATTGGCAAGGATGGTCAGCCGACCTCCAGCCACACGCCCGGCATGGATCTGCGGGCACGCCAGACCATTTTTGCCGAGGGCTGTCGGGGCTCGCTGACCAAAACCCTGATAAAGCGTTTTGATCTGCGTCGGGACTGCAATCCCCAGACATATGGCATCGGGATCAAGGAACTGTGGGAGGTGGACCCGAGCAAGCATCGTCTGGGACATGCGGTGCACACGGTGGGTTGGCCCTTGGACTCCTCTACATACGGCGGGTCGTTCCTGTATCACCTGGAGAACAACCAAGTCGCCGTAGGGTTCGTGATCGGTTTGGATTATACCAACCCGCATCTGTCGCCGTTTGATGAATTCCAGCGCTTTAAGACTCATCCCTCTATCCGCTCCGTCTTCGAGGGCGGGCGTCGGATCGCCTATGGGGCGCGGGCATTGTCGGAAGGTGGCTTCCAGTCGATTCCGCACCTGACCTTCCCCGGTGGCGTGCTGGTGGGCGATACCGCCGGCTTCCTGAACGTGGCGAAGATCAAAGGGTCTCATACCGCCATGAAGTCGGGCATGCTCGCCGCCGAAGCCGTGGCCGAGGCCCTGACCGCGCCCGAGCCTGTGCGGGAAGCCGTGTCTTACCCCGAACGCCTGAAGGCCTCGTGGGTGTGGGATGAGCTGTATCGTGTGCGCAATATCCGCCCCAGTTTCCATGGTGGATTGTGGGCTGGGCTGGCGTATTCGGCGTTGGACGTTTATGTCTTCCGAGGACGCGCGCCGTGGACGTTCTCCAACCACAGTGACCACGACGTCTTGAAGAAAGCCTCCGAGTGTCCGGTGATCGCTTATCCCAAGCCGGATGGGGTGGTTTCGTTCGATAAGCTGTCGTCGGTGTTCATCTCCAACACCAATCACGAGGAAAATCAGCCGATCCATCTGCGTCTGGAGGATCCTGCTATTCCCATCTTGGTGAATCTGGCCTTGTATGATGCGCCAGAGCAGCGTTACTGTCCCGCTGGTGTGTACGAAATCGTCGAGGAAGCCGGCGCCCCTGCGTTAAGGATCAATGCGCAGAATTGTCTCCACTGTAAGACGTGCGACATTAAAGATCCGACGCAGAACATCAATTGGGTGGTTCCGGAAGGAAGTGGGGGGCCGAACTACCCCAATATGTAAGACAAGCGATCGTCTCTGGGGGGAGAGGACTTTCTCTCCCCCTTTTTATCTTTGGAGCCAGAAACTTGACGAATCGGTGGAAAGTCTACGGGCGGCGCATGGCAGCTCTGTTCATGAGCACAGCTCTGATCTTGGTTTCATGCACGCAGCGCTCGGAAAGCGAAAACCTTCCTCCCGCAGAGGACAGTATTCCCGCGCGGATTCCCGGCTTGGGAGTCTTTCTGGCTGGACGCATCGCCTTGGCCCAGGGGGACAGCCGCGCCGCTGCGGACTATTACGCTGCGGCCTTGCGGTTCGCTCCCGATGACGAGGACATCTTACGCCGGACCTTCATGTTGATGGTGATGGAAGGGCGGATGGAGGCCGCTCTGCCCTTGGCGGAGCGCGTTCATGCCAAAGATAAGGAAGATCCGATCGCGACGGTCCTCTTGGGGCTGGACGCGGCGCAGAAAGGGGATCTCGCCACGGCGGAGGGTCTGTTCTCCGCCTTGCCTTCCAAGGGCATTTTCCTCGTGCTGGAGCCCCTGCTGCTCTCCTGGAGTCAGGCCGGACAAAACCACATCGACGAGGCGCTTCAGACCTTGGTGCCCTTGCGCACCCTGAAAGGGGCCTCTTCCCTGGGGAAATATCACGCGGGGCTGATCAACGATATGGCAGATCGTGCCGAGGCCGCTAATACTGACTATACGGCGTTGTTGGACGAACGTCTGTCCTTGCGGGCGGTCGAAGCGGCTGGAGGGCTGCTCCAACGCACCGGAAAGTTGGACGCTGCCAAGACATTGTACGAAAAATACGAAGCGGATCGCTCGCCCTCCCTGCTGTTTAATTCGGCGGTGCGCCTGAAGGCTGGGAGCGCCCTGCCGCGCTCGGTGCCGGATGTGTCCGCAGGATTGGTGGAGGCTCTGCTCGATGTGGCCGCGTTGCTTCGGCAGGGGGGCTCCCATGAGATCTCTACCGTGTTGACGCAGCTTGCCCTTCACCTTCAGCCGCAGTCGGGATTGGCGCAGCTTACTGTGGCCGAGGCTCTGGTGGAGCAACGACGCCTCGACGAGGCCGTTGCGATCTATCACGCCATTGCGCCGGGATCATCCATGTTCCAGTGGGGACAGCTGCGTGCCGCGACGGTCCTTGATTCCATGGGCGATAGCAATGCGGCCATCGCTGCTTTGGATGCCTTGGCCGAGGCCAATCCTCAGGCAACGGATCCCTCCGCCACCAAGGGCGATCTCTTGCGCAACAAGAAGAAATTTGCCGAGGCCGCCGTTGCGTATACCCAAGCCATCGAGCGTCTGCCCACTCTTTTGCCGTCCCATTGGCTCTTGTTCTTCGGCCGGGGCATATCCTATGAGCGCTCCCAACAGTGGCCCAAGGCGGAGGCCGATTTCCTCAAGGCTCTGGAACTGAAACCCGACGAGTCCGAGGTTCTCAATTATCTGGGATACAGTTGGGTCGAACATGGCTCGCATCTGGATGAAGCGCGCGCCATGCTGGAAAAGGCCGTCAAGGCGCAGCCCGAAAACGGAGCCATCATCGATTCCCTGGGGTGGGCGCTGTTCCGCTTGGGGCTGTTCGCGGAGTCCGTCCAGCATCTGGAACGAGCGGCGGAACTCTCGCCCGAGAACTCTACCATCAACAACCACCTGGGTGATGCCTACTATCGCGTCGGGAGGATTGCCGAAGCCATGTTCCAATGGCAACGCGCCGCAAACCTGACTCCGGAACCAGAGGAAGTCGATCCGTTGTCGGAAAAAATCAAAGCCGGAGGGTTGCCTCCGCTCGCGGGGCGGTGAGGCTTGTTGGAGAGTCTCGTCATTCAGGCGCGGGCCAAGGTTAACCTCTCCTTGCGTGTGGTGGGGCGGAGGGCGGATGGTTACCATCTGCTCGATGGCATCGTCGCCTTCGCCGACGTAGGGGATACCCTGGCGCTCCGTGCGGCGGAGTCGCTCCGTCTGGAGATCGAGGGGCCTATGGCGGATGCCATCCCCGCTGGCGGGGATAACATTATCCTCAAAGCGGCGCAAACCTTGGGGCAGTACCTCCACCGTCCGCCCCAGGTGGCGTTTCATCTAATCAAACGATTGCCCGTCGCGGGGGGGATTGGAGGGGGATCGGCGGATGCCGCCGCCGCTCTGCATGGGATGTGTCGGTTGTGGGGGGTGGATGTGCCCCTGGAGGATCTTTCTCGCCTCGCTCTCTCCCTGGGGGCCGATGTGCCCGCTTGCCTGGTGGGGGAAGACAGGAGGATGCGGGGGGTTGGGGAAATCCTTGAGGGTGTCCCGCCTCTGCCTGCTGCGACCTTGCTTCTGATTAATCCGAGGATCCCCGTGTCGACTCCGGCGGTGTTCGGGGCTCGGACGGGTGGGTTCTCTCCGCCGCTGGAGGCGATGCCGGAGGGATGGGGGACTGTGGAGGCCTTGGCGGAGTGTCTTCGGGAGCAGGGGAATGATCTGACCGAGGCGGCAATCTCTGTGGCTCCTGTTATCGCCGAGGTGTTGGGGCGGTTGGAGGCTGTGCCGGGATGCCTGTTGGCGCGGATGTCCGGGTCGGGAGGGACTTGCTTTGGGATGTTCGCGAGAAGAGAAGATGCTGAGGCTGGCGTGGGGGAGATGCAGCGGTTGGGATGGTGGGCCGTTGCGGCGGCGATAGGGGGCAAGGGGCCTTCTTCGCCCCGGGCGGGGTTTGGGGCTGCCGCCCCATACCCCGCTTAGGGCGCCATTGCCCCGGACCCCCTTTTCTTTCATCGCTTGGGGTGTTCCAAACGGTATTATGCCCAAGGGCAGATCGTCAATCCGAGCCGCAGCATCGTGGTGCTGATCAGCGATTTCTACGAGGGCGGCAATCCCGCCGATCTGGTGCGCCGGGTCGCCGCGTTGGTGAGCCGTGGGGCGAGCGTGTTGGGCTTGGCGGCGCTGGATGAGCGGGCTCAACCCGCCTATGATCGCGAGATGGCGCGGCAATTGGTGAACAAGGGGGCCTCTGTGGCGGCCATGACTCCGGGAGAACAGGCCGCTCAAATTCTCCACGCCGTCCTGGAAGATGGTGAAGGGGAGGTTTTTACCCTCCTTTGCCCGCACGGGTTGGGCTCTCCCGGGGCCATTGATGCCCCTGGTGCAGGCGCTGGAAAACGCCGCTGTCGACGAGCCGATTACCCACATCTCTGGAACCGTCCGTCTGCTGGGAGGACGAGTCCAAATCCAGCCCATGGCGCTCCTGGCGCAGTGGCTGCGTCAAGGGCTGCGCAACCAACAACCCACCGCGATCGAGCGGGCGCGGGAGCTGGTCGCGGCGCTGGAGCGGTTGGTGGAGACCGCGCGGCGGGTTCGAGGCCCTCCTCGCGGATCTGGCCAGGGGAGAGCAGCATGGTGGACCTTGGTCGTATGGTTGGGCAAGCTGGAGTCGGCCAGAGGCGTAGGGGACTCCTCCCTTTGAACCCAGGCCTTTGAACCCAGGCGAGAGGCAGCCATTGCTCCCCTCTCGTCTTCCCTGTTAGAGTACTCGGCTCCACCGCTCTCCGAGGACGCCCCCATGAGAAGAACAAGAAACGCCAAAATCATTGCGACCCTGGGACCTGCATCCGCCACTTCCGCCGCTATCGAGGGGTTGTTCCTTGCGGGGGCGGATGTGTTCCGGCTGAATTTCAGCCATGGGAATCACGCCCAGCACCGAGAAAGCTACGACATCATCCGGGCTCTGGAGAGCAAGCTTGGCCGGCCAATCGCTATCCTCGCCGATCTGCAAGGTCCCAAGTTGCGCGTGGGCAAGTTCGCCAATAAAGGTCGCATCCGGCTTGAGAATGGGGCAACCTTCCGCTTCGACCTCTCGCCCGAGTTGGGGAGCGAAACCCGTGCCCCCCTCCTGCATCCCGAGGTTTTTGCGGCCCTCTCCATGGGGACCGAGCTTCTGCTGGATGACGGCAAGCTCCGGGTTCGCGTCGAACGGCATGGCGCCGATTTCGCGGAGGTGCGCGTGTTGGTGGGAGGCGATCTCTCCAACCATAAGGGCGTTAACGTTCCCAACGCTTTTCTCCCCATCTCGCCCCTGACCGACAAAGATCGGATCGATCTGGATTTCGCGGTAAGCATGGGGGTGGACTGGATCGCCCTCTCCTTCGTCCAGCGTCCCGAGGACGTCATGGAAGCCCAACGGCTGATCGCCAAGCACCCGAACAGCCGCGTGCAGATCTTGTCCAAGTTGGAGAAGCCCTCCGCCATTGAACATCTCGACGAAATCGTTAACTTGTCCGATGCCATCATGGTAGCGCGCGGCGATCTCGGCGTGGAGTGTCCGCCAGAAACGGTGCCGATCCTGCAAAAGCGTATTGTCAAAGCCTGTCGCGCCAAGGGGAAGCCGGTGGTGGTGGCGACCCAGATGCTCGATTCCATGGTGCACTCCCCGGCCCCCACCCGAGCCGAGGCCTCCGATGTGGCCACTGCCGTCTATGATGGGGCTGACGCCGTGATGCTGTCCGCAGAAACCGCCGCTGGCGATTATCCCATGGATGCCGTCGCCATGATGGACCGCATCATTAACCAAGTCGAACGGGATGAGCACTACCGCCTGATCACCGATGCCTCGCGCTCCAGTCCCGAACACACCATCCGCGATGCCATCTCCGCCGCCGCGCGGCAAGTGGCGCAAACGTTGAATTGTGCCGCGATCTTGACTCATACCTCGTCGGGCTCAACCACCCTTCGGGCGGCGCGCGAGCGGCCCGAGCAGCCGATCATCAGCCTGACCTCTGATCTGGGGGTCGCGCGGCAGTTGGTGTTGGTGTGGGGCGTGCATTCCATGCAGACCACCGAAATCACCAATACCGCCGAGATGGTGCAAAAGGCGACAACCATCGCTCAGCAAGAGGGGTTTGCGAAAGTCGGGGAGAAAGTGGTGATCACCGCTGGGGTTCCGTTTGGGCGTTCGGGGACGACGAATATCCTGCGGGTGGCGGAAATTGGCGAGCTGACCCTCTAGTACACTTTGTAATGAGGGGGGTGTACATCTGGAGTTGCGCAGATCGTTTGCACATTTGGGGGAGGAGAACTCGTCGAGAAGCCTTGCTCTTCTCCCCCAAGCTGCGCGTTCCACAACGGGATCACATCATTTTCCGTAGAGAGCGAACAACGCTCCTTGGGGGTCGCGGGCCTGAACGATCCGCCCACCGCCAGGAACCTCCATCGGCCCCAGGAAGACAGTGCCACCTTGTGCGGTGATCCGCGCGGTTGCCGCGTCGAGATCCGCCACCTCCACATAAAACAGCCAGAGCGGCCCCGGCGCTGCGGGAGCCTTGTTGAACATCGCTCCCATACTTGGGGTCGGATGTCCAAACATCTGGTAGATCCCCATCTCCCCCATGTCCATGGCTTCGGTCTTCTGCCAGCCAAACAGCTTTTGGTAGAATTCAAAAGCAGCGGGCCAGTCGGTGGTGTGAAGCTCGTTCCAACTGACCATCCCCGGCCCCATCACCGGCTCCTTCATGTCGGGGCAAGGAAGCGGTTTGAAGAGAGCGATAGAGGCCCCTTGCGGGTCGGACAGGACGGCGAAGCGCCCCACATTGGGGATATCCGTGCCGGGAACGTGAATCGTCGCGCCAAGACGCTGGGCGAGGGCAGCGCTCTCGTCCACATCGTCAACCGCCACGTAGCCCGTCCACGCGGGAGACAATCCCTCTTGCGGCAGAGGCATCAACCCACCAGCAGGGACTCCTCCGGCGTTTAGAATGCAGTAGCGTCCTCCTGGAACAAAGGGCCCCTCCGAGGTCTCCCACCCAACAACTGCGGTGTAGAAGGCTTGGGCGGCTTGAGAGTCACGGGTCATCAACTCGTGCCAGCAGAAACGACCTTGGAAATTGATCATGGCTCTCGTCTCCTTGGTTAAGGGGTGGCGGTTAAGGGGGCGGAAATCCTACCGCGCTTTGACCGCTTGTGGATACCCCCACAAAATCGAGAGTCTTGGGAACAATCACCCCATCCGAGGTGTCTTTCTCGTCAAAGGATGATGGAGAATCAAATGAAACCTCGAACGCTCTTCATCGTGACCATCTTGGGCATCCTTCTTGGATCTGGCGTAGCTTGGGCTCAAGTTGGCGTGGGAGAAAGGATCGTCTTGGAGGCAGCCCTTCGTCAGGCGCAGGCCAAGGCGGCGCAGTGCGAGGGCAAGAAGATGCCGAGCTCTCCCCCCGTCGGCGTCCTGGGAACCGTGACCTGTAAGCCGCGATAGATCAACGCAAACAGGGGGTGTTGGGGCCGAAGCCCCAATATCGCCCTCTACCAATATCACCCTCTATACGCTGAAATATTTCGCCTGCGGATGCACCGTCACGATGGCCGATGTGCTTTGCTCTGGCTCCAACTGGAATTCCTCGGACAAAGTCACATCGATTCGTTCCGCCCCAAGGAGCTCCAGCAACATCTTCTGATCCTCCAGCACGGGGCAAGCCGGGTAGCCAAAGGAGAACCTGGAGCCGCGATAGGATTGCTTCAGCAAATTAGACATATTGGAAGCATCCTCAGCGCCAAAGCCGAGCTCTCCACGGATCCTTGTGTGAACATACTCCGCCAGAGCCTCGGTCATCTCCACCGAGAGTCCGTGCAGATAGAGATAATCTCGGTACTTATCTTGCTCGAACCAGGTTCTGGCGACCTCGGTCGCTTTACGTCCCATGGTCACCACTTGGAGTCCGATCACATCTCGCTCGGGGTCGGAGAGCGGACGGAAGAAATCGGCGATGCACAGACCATCCTCCTTGGCCTGGCGCGGGAAGGGGAAGCGTGCGGCCTCCGTCTTACCGTCCTCGTGGAACAGCACCACGCTATCACCGTCTGCGGCGGCCTTCCAATAGCCGTAGATGGCCTGGCCTTGGAGAATGTCCTCGTCGTGGCAGCGTTTCAGGAGATTGGCCGCGATGGGGCGAAGTTCCTTGGTGGCCCAGGTCTTGAATTCCTCCAGAGAGCGGCCTTGCTTGCGATAACCCCAATGGAATTGGTAGAGCATGGTCTCGTTGAGAAACGGGAACAGGTTCTGTAAGGGCACGTTTTCGAGCACCCGCGCCCCCCAGAAGGGGGGAGTCGGCACGGCTAGGTTGCGGTGGAGTTCGGCCCGGCGTAGGGCGATTTCCTCCCAATCCACCGGTCGACCGCTGGACATGCCTCCGCCCAAGCGGCGGGAATTTCCGGGCGCTCCCTGGGCGGCACGGGCTTCGATGTGGGCGTCGAACGTGCTTTCCGCCACTTTGCTCATGAGGTCGAGACCGTCGAAGGCATCCCGGGCATAGGCAACGCGTCCCCCCCCATAGGCGGCGCGACAGTCTTCCTCCACGTACTTGCGGGTGAGGGCGGCGCCGCCCAGCAACACCGGAAGGTCGAGGCCGGCGGTGGTCAACGCCTCAAGATTCTCGCGCATGATGACGGTGGACTTGACCAGCAGACCGGACATGCCAATGGCGTCGGCCTTGTGCTCCTGGGCGGCCTTGATGATCTCGCCGATGGGCTGCTTGATGCCAAGATTGATCACCCGGTAGCCATTGTTGGTCAGGATGATGTCCACCAGGTTCTTCCCGATGTCGTGCACGTCACCCTTGACCGTGGCCAGCACGATGGTGGCCTTGGTGGAGCCCGCCGCTTTTTCCATGTACGGCTCCAGCCAGGAGACAGCCGCCTTCATGGTTTCTGCCGACTGGAGCACGAAGGGCAGTTGCATCTTGCCCGAGCCGAACAGCTCTCCCACCACCTTCATGCCGTCCAGCAGCAGCGTGTTGATGATGTCGAGGGGTTTCCAGCCCTCGGCCATGGCGGTGGTAAGATCTTCGTCGAGACCCACCCGATCTCCATCGACGATGCGTTGGCGCAGGCGGTCCTCGGCCTTGGCGGGACGCTCGATGGTCTTGTCGGAGATTTTGCGGTCGCCAAAATGGGCGATGAAGGCTTGGAGCGCGTTTTCGTGCCGGTCGAAGATGAGGTCTTCGGCCAGCTTGACCTCCTCGGCGGAGATGGTATGCAGAGGGAGGATCTTGGAGACATGGACGATGGCTCCGGTCATGCCGCGCCGCACCGCGTGGTCGTTGAACACCGAGTTCAACACCTGTCGCGCCGCTGGCTTCAGTCCGAACGACACGTTCGACAGCCCGAGCACGATTCCGCATTCGGGCATCTCCCGAGCGATAGCGGCGATGGCATCCAGGGTCTCAATGGCCAACTTGCGATCATCCACCATGCCCGTGCAGATGGTGAAGGTCAGCGGATCGAACAGGAGGTCCGAGGCGGGCAGTCCATGGGTCTCCACCGCGAAGTGGTAGAGCCGCTTGGCCAGCGCCAGTTTGGCCTCCGCCGTTTTCGCCATGCCGATTTCGTCGATGGTGAGCGCCACCACGGCCGCCCCATATTTCTTGGCGAGCTTCAGGCGATCCACGGCAGAGGGCTCGCCGTTCTCGAAGTTGATGGAGTTGAGGATCGCCTTGCCCCCGTAAAGCTTCAGCCCCGCCTCCAGCACCGGCAATTCGGTGGAGTCCAGCATCAAGGGGGCGCTGACCGACCCCCTCAGGCGGGTGACCGCTTGGGTCATGTCGGCGACCTCGTTGCGTCCGACGAAGGCGGTGCAGAGGTCAAGGGCGTGGCTTCCCTCCTTGACCTGCTCTCGGGCCATGGCGACGATGCCGTCCCAATCGCCGGTCTCTTGGAACTCGCGGAATTTCTTGGAGCCGTTGGCGTTGCAGCGTTCCCCGATGGCGAGGAAGGCATTTTCCTGCTTCAAAGGAACCTGGGCATAAAGGGAGGCCACCGCTGGAACCCAATGGACGATCCGCTTGACCGGATTGGGTCGGCGCGCGCCTGTTTTCTGGAGCATCCGATGGGTGGCGGCAATGTGCTCCGGCGTGGTCCCGCAGCACCCCCCCAACAGATTAACGCCCATGCCGACGAAGCGCTCGTGCCACTGGGCGAGATCCTCCGCCGGGAGGGGATAGCGCGTCTGCCCCTCCACCAGCTCCGGCAGGCCGGCGTTGGGTTGGACCGAGACCAGGCCCGGCCAGTTGTCTGTCAGCCATTTGACGTGTTCCATCATCTCGCGCGGACCAGCGGCACAGTTCAGCCCCAACAGGGGCACGTCCAGCGAGCGAATGACCGTGGCGGCGGCGGCGATGTCGGTTCCCACCAACAAGGTGCCGGTGGTTTCCACCGTCACCTGGACGAAAATGGGAGTGGGCTTCCCGGTCATGGCGCAAGCGATCTTGCACCCGTTTACCGCGGCTTTGATCTGGAGGGGATCCTGGCAAGTCTCGATCAGGAAGGCATCCACCCCCCCGGCGATGAGACCCCGTGCCTGGACGACATAAGCGGCCTCCAGGGCGTCATAGGCGATGTGCCCCAGGGAGGGCAACTTCGTGCCCGGCCCAATGGAGCCTACGACGAAACGGGGGTTTCCATCGGAAAAAGACTCGGCCGCCTCCCGTGCGACCTCGGCGGCACGTTGGTTCAGCTCCAGGGCGAGGTGGGCGATACCGAACTCCGCCAGGGTGATGGGGCTGGCACCGAAGGTATTGGTCTCCACCATGTCCGCCCCGGCGGCGAAATAGCGGGTGGCGATGTCGCGGATTACGTCGGGGCGGGACTTGACCAGAATGTCGGTGCAGTTCTCCAGCCCGAGGAAATCGGTCTCCACCGACAGGTTCATGGCCTGCACCAGAGCGCCGGTCCCGCCGTCGCACAGGAGAACGCGGTCGGAAAGATGATCGAGGAGACGGCTCATGGACGAGGATCCTGCTGGAGGGGACGGACACCAAGGATATAGCTGATCGCGTACGCCAAATCAGCTCGGTTCAGGGTATAGAAGTGAAACTGTTGCACGCCGTCGGCGGCGAGGCGGCGACATTGCTCGGCGGCGACGGTGGCCGCCACCAGGCGACGGGTTTCCGGGTCGTCGTCCAATCCCTCGAACAGGTTCTCCATCCATCGGGGCACCGAGGCCCCGCAAGCAGCGGAAAACTTCCGCACCTGGGCAAAGTTGGTCACGGGGAGGATACCCGGCACAATCGGAATATTAATCCCCGCCGCGCGAGCCCGTTCCACGAAGCGCCCATAGACATCCGTATCGAAGAAATACTGCGTGATGGCGCGGGTTGCCCCCGCGTCCACCTTGCGCTTCAAGGTGTCGAGGTCAAACCGCGCATCGGGCGCATCGGGATGCTTCTCCGGGTAGGCGGCGACGGAAATCTCGAAATCGGCGATGCGCTTCAATCCCGCCACCAGATCGGCGGCATAGGCGTAGCCATCGGGCGTGGGACAATAGGGTTCTCCCTCGGGGGCATCGCCACGCAGCGCCACGATATGGCGGATCCCATTATCCCAATACCGTCGAGCGATATCATCCACCTCCCCCCGCACGTGACCGATACAGGTGAGGTGCGCAGCCGGAGCCAACGCCGTCTCGCGCGCGATCCGCACCACGGTATCATGGGTGCGCTCGCGAGTTGACCCGCCCGCGCCATACGTGACGGAGACAAATCGAGGCCCGAGAGGCTCCAAGCGTTTCACGCACTCCCACAGGGTTTCCTGCATCTTCGCGGTCTTGGGCGGGAAGAACTCGAACGACACCTCGACCGGCTGGGAGGAGGCAACGGCAATGGGCAACGGAGAAATGGTCATGCGGTCCTTCCTTCTGACGCGAGCCCGGCTTTGGTGGCGCACCACAACACCACGGTCAAAGGCACCCCGGGAAGACGAATAATGTCGCCTGGCGTTAAGCCAGACGCGAGAAACCACCCCGAAACCTCCTCGTCGGAGAACCCCAGACGGCGATGAGCATGATGCTCGCGCAAGGTTTCCAGATCATGAGGCGCAAAATCCACGATCACCAACAGGCCCCCTGGTTTCAAGATCCGGGCCGCCTCGGTAACGGCGGCGGCGGGGTCGGTGGCGTAGTGCAGCACTTGATGAATGGTAACCGCATCGGCACAAGCCGCCGCAAGAGGAGCATGCTCCAAATCTCCCAGCCGCACCATGCAATGACGCAAGCCATCGCGGTCAAGATTGGCGCGCGCCGCAGAGAGCATTTCCCGCGAGAGATCAATGCCAATGCCCCGCTCCACGTGGGGGGCCAGAACCTCCAGGACTCGCCCGGTTCCCGTACCGAGGTCCACCAGTTCCCCCCCCTGGCGAGGAGCGAAGATCCCAAGGAGAGCCTCTTCCACATCGCGATCGCTCACGTGAAGCTTGCGCATCTTGTCCCAGTGGGCGGCATTCTCTGCGAAATACGCTTGGGCCTTGGTGGCTCGGGTCGAGCGAATCGATTGAAGCCGCTGGCGATCCAACGTCAACGTCGGATCATCGCTGGGAAGCAACCCGAGGAGACGCCGCGCCATCTCTCCGCCCTGGCCTCGGGCGGCGAGGCGATGGAACACCCAGGCTCCCTCTGGAAAACGGTCAAGAAGCCCCGAATCGCACAACAACTTCAGATGCCGCGAGACTCGGGGTTGGCTCTGCCCCAGAATCTGGGTCAGCTCGCTCACGGTAAGATCGCCTTGGGACAAGAGTGCGAGCAAGCGGAGCCTGGTCGGTTCCGCCGCTGCGCGCAATCCTGCTAAAACGGTTTCCACGGGGGCGAGAACTCCATAGCCAAGAGATGCTCTAAACATATAAACATATGTTTATGTGACAATGCAAGACACTCCATTAAAGGGTCAAGGGTCTTTGACCCTTTAATGGTGCGACCGGGGAGACTCGAACTCCCACGACTCGCGTCACACGCACCTCAAGCGTGCGCGTCTACCAGTTCCGCCACGGTCGCAAAACCAACAGACCCGCCTGGAGAAGAACTCTTGCCAAGCAGAG
>JAVBJO010000014.1:0-14657 GCA_031546925.1 Rhodospirillaceae bacterium | reverse complement strand
CCCCACCCCTCCACAAAAACCCCCCGAACCAACCGGGGTTTTTTTGTTGCGGGGTCGGGGGGATGGAAGGTCTTGGCTTACGCCGGGGCTGCCGCCCCAACCCCCGCCCGGGCCATGCCCCGGACCCCCTTTTCTTTCATCAAGGGCTCACTCGCGACTGCTCTGCCCGACCCCTTTGAACACATCCGCCATACTGGAATACTCGACCTCTGGCATCTGGGTTATGGCATCCAAAACATCCTGCCCCGCATTATTGCGCCGAGCATAGTCCACCAACTTCTGTCGATCAGCGGGAAAGTCGATGCCGGAGAGCACCTGAGCGATGGTTGCAGTGGAGTGGCTACCGAGAGACATGGGATCTTCTCCTGTGCAGATTGGGCTGCGGGTGCGACGTCGTGTGCCCCTCTGCCCAAACATGCTGGAAAAGAAAAGGTTCCGAGGGGCAGGTGCCCTCGGAACCGGAACGATGCTTACTTGCTTGATTTCGCGGCGATTCCGCGCACGGGAATCATAATGGTCTGGGGCGGCGCTTTTTCGAACATCAGCGTCGCCTTGGCGGTTTGCCCTTCTTCCAGCGGTCCCGGGAGGTTGAAGAACATGACGTGATTCCCACCAGGCTTCAGCTCTGCGGTTCCCTTTGCGGGCAGGACAACGGAGGTGATGGGGATCATCCGCGCGACATCGCCTTCCATTTTGACCGTATGGAGTTCGACTTTGCTCGAAATATCACTCGTCACGCCCACCAACTTATCATCGGAGTCGTTGGGATTATGAATGGTGAAGAACCCGCCCGCGACGCGGGGCGTGGGCGAGGCCCGCATGAACGCGTCAGAAATCTCCATCTCGGCGGCCAGCGCCGGGCTTGCGACGAAGAGGGAAACAACCAAGGATGCTAGGATTTTTTTCATCAGAGTCCTCTTTATGGTAGAAAACGGGTTTAAGGAAAGTTCAATCGTACCCTTCCCCGAGCCCCCCCACGGCTGACTGCAAGTAATTCTCCACCCCTATTGCAGCCAGAAGATCAATCTGTGTCTGAATCCAGTCCATGTATTCTTCGGTTGTCTCAAGGATTTCCTCAAGCATGTGCCGTGTTTGGTAGTCTTTTTTGGTTTCTGAGAGCGTGATAGCCGCAACCAGACTGGTGCGCTCGGATGTTTTGCTCTTCACATCGTTGGCGAGGATTTCCGGGATATCCTCTCCCACCAAGAGTTTCCCCAGATCTTGGAGGTTCGGCAAACCTTCAAGGAAGAGAATCCGCTCGACAACGGTATCAGCATCTTTCATCACGGTGATAGATTGCTTGTAGATCCGTTTTGCGAGGTCTCCATACCCCCAATTCTTCAGCATTCGAGCATGAAGAAAATACTGGTTGATTGAGGTCAACTGGATTTTTAACACGGCATTCAAGGCGGAGAGAACGTCTTTGTCACCCTTCATAGCCAGCTCCGTAAGAGAAGAAACATATCACAGGGGAGAGCGCATCGCGGATTGAAGATAATTTTCCAATCCCATCCGTTTGATCAGCCCCAATTGCTGCTCCAGCCAATGGGTGTGATCTTCTTCGGTTTCCTGAAGCAGCGTACCCAGGATACGACGTGTTTCGTAATCTTGAGCCTGCTCGCAGAAGGTCATCACCTCCCGAAGGGCGGCGGCGACGGAGACTTCGCAGGCAAGATCGTTCTTCATCATCTCGCCCACATCCTTGCCGATGTGGAGCGGAGCGCGAGAGGCAACGTCAGGAATGCCTTCCAGAAAGAGGATTCGACGAATTAAGACTGAGGCATGCCCCAATTCTTCTTCTCGTTCATGCTCGATGCGCTGATAAAGTCCGGCCAGGCCCCAGTTCTCATACATTCGGGAATGGATGAAATACTGATCGGCTGCGGTCAGTTCCCCCGTCAAGAGTCGGTTCAAGCGGTCAACAACCCCAGCACTAGCCTTCATGGCAGGCTCCTCTCTGGAAAAGCGTGGCGGTAGTGTGAAGGCACAAGCCCCATCAGGTCAAGGCTGCAATTCCCTCCTGGCGTGGAGCATGGACGAGGCACAGCAAATGGCTTACCGTTCCCCTCTCTTTTGATCTGGCTGGAGACCGCTCATGCGCCTTTTTTATGCGATTCTGGCGGGGGCAATTCTGGTTGTTCCCGCCGTGGCCGAGGAATTTCCCCAAGGTCCCAAGGCGGGGCCCCCGTCCCCTTTGCCTCATCTGATGTGCGATTCCTTGAAGGCCAAGGACAAGACGTGGCTGCGCGGGATCTGGAGGACTCCGGCGGGCGTGTGGAGATTCGGCGAGGGAACCTGGGCGCTGGAACGACGAACAGGATACGACCTCGGATTCGACTGGCCCGGTCAGAGCAAGATCACCGGAACCATAACCGCCCTTGATGGTTGCAGCGTCACCTTGACCGCCGACGAGGGAGCCTTCGTGTTTGAAGGGGTGCATGCCTCTCCCGATGGGATTTTCGGAGTCGCCACGGCACGCACGGGAAAGACGCTTCGGCTCACGTTTCGGCGGGAATGGTTGTAAGATTCGCTCCGAGGTCATTCATCAAGGCCGCGAAGCCGGGGAAACTGGTATCGATCGGCTCGGCATCATCGACGCTCACCGTTGTGTTGGCGGCCATGCCCAGGACCAGGAAGGACATGGCGATCCGGTGATCCAGGCGAACCGGAACCGTGACGCCGCCTTGAGGGGGGGTGCCGGTGCCGTGCACGATCAGCGTGTCACCTTCCGCCTCGACGGAGACGCCGCAGGCGGAGAGACCCTCCAGCATGGCGGAGAAGCGATCGCTTTCCTTGACGCGCAATTCCCCCAAGCCGTGCATCCGGGTGGTGCCTCGGGCAAACGAGGCGGCCACCGCCAGAATCGGGTATTCATCGATCATGGAGGGAGCCCGCTCCGCGGGAACCTCTACACCGCGTAAAGTTGACGCACGGACCAGCAAATCGGCCACCGGTTCGCCGTTCTCCTCCCGAGGGTTCTCGATGCGGATATCGGCGTCCATCTCTTGCAGGGTCTGGTAGAGGCCGATACGCAGCGGGTTCATCCCCACCCCCTCCAGTCGGATCTGGGAGCCAGGGACGATCAGCGCCGCGACGGCGGGGAATGCCGCCGAGCTCGGGTCGGCGGGCACCAGGATCGAGCGCCCGGTCAATTCGGGATAACCGGTGACGCTGATGGCGAGGCCTCCTCCCTCGGCGGGCGCGGTCGTCACCACTGCGCCAAAGGTCCGGAGCATGCGTTCGGTGTGATCGCGAGTGGCCTCCCGTTCGATCACGGTGGTTTCGCCGGGGGTGTTCAATCCCGCCAGCAGGATGGCGGACTTCACCTGAGCCGAGGCCACCGGAAGGGTGAAGCGGATCGGCAGGGGATCAGTCGCCCCGATCACCGCACAAGGGAGGCGTCCGCCAGAGCGGGTTTCAAACCTGGCCCCCATGCGCGACAGGGGCTCGGTGACGCGCCGCATGGGCCGGGAGCGCAACGAGGCATCGCCGGTGAAAAACGTGGTGAAGGGATGCGTCGCCACCAATCCCATCATCAACCGTGCCCCGGTGCCGGCATTGCCGAGATCGAGGATGCTCTCTGGCTCCCTCAAGCCCCCGACGCCGCAGCCAAACAGCCGCCAGGTTCCATCGGCGAGGCGTTCGACTTCGGCCCCCAGGAGCCTCATGGCGGCAGCGGTGCGAAGGACATCATCGCCCTCTAGCAGGCCGGCGATCCGGCTCTCTCCCACCGCGAGCGCGCCAAACATCAAGGCGCGGTGGGAAATGGACTTGTCTCCCGGCACCCGAGCCCTCCCGGACAGACCGGAACTGCGGGTGGAACTCATAGGACGGGGAGAGGAGGAGGAAACGGACATAACAGCTCCCAAACAGGCGGTTCCACAGGGGTGGAGGCTGCTCTACCACACTCCGGCGGCAGCGGATAGGGGGACGAAAAGCGAGTCCCCTCGCGTTTTTATTTTTGACAGAAGCGAACGAACGTGGCAAATGCCCCTGGAGCAGCACAAGGAGAAGAGTACAGTGTCCAAGCCAGAATGGGGGCAAAAACGCAGTTGTAGCGGATGTGGGTGTCGCTTTTACGACCTCACCCGTATGCCCATCGTTTGCCCTAAGTGTGCCGTCGTCCTTGATGCGGAAACTCCGTTCAAGACCCGGCGCAGCAGCGTCATCGCCGAAGCCAAGGCCGCTCGCGCTACCGCCGCCAAGCGAAATGTCGTCGAACGAGAGGTCGAGGAACCCGAGGAGCCGGCCGAGGAAAACGAAGAAGACGAAAGTGGCTTGATCGAAGATGCCTCTGACCTGGGCGGAGACGACGACGATATGGCCGAAGTCATGGAGCACATCGACGAAGAACTCTCCGACGAAGTCTGATCCAAGGAAAGAAACACCCCCAGATCCGTGGGGGTGTTTGTCCGGTGGAGGAGGCGGAGAGTCCTTATCCCTCCAGGAGGCGTTTGAGCTCTCCTGCCTCGCGGCGACCGAGGCCATAGCGGTCAGCGTCCGCGAATCCTGCCTTCCCCGCCAGCATGTCCCGCAGTAAAGCCAGATCCATCCGGGAAAGACGAGCGCCCTCAAGCTGGTAGTCCCGGAAGGCCTCCGTCGTCCAGGGAACCCAGTCCGCCATGATCGCCAAGAGCTTTTCGGCGTAAATCCTAATCTCGTATTGGGCGTGCGGGTCAATCCGTAAACGAACAAAGTGCATCAAGTTATGCAGGTTCGTCTGCCAATACATCTGCGTGTAGGCCGACAGAGGAAGCGTCATCCGTGCCAACTCTCGGGCAATCCCGGCCCGCTCGGGGTCCAGTGCACTGCCGTCCTCTGCCGTGTTGAGAAGCGTATGGTAGCTGGAAAAGGCCCGCTCGGCATCACTTTTGAGAAGATTTTGCGCGGACTGGGCTTCCTCGGAGGTGAGACGAGCGCCTCGGCCCTGCTTGTTGTCGGTCGATTGCTCGGCCAGATGCTCCGCCTCGGGGAGGTAAAACTCGTCCGGCATCACCGAATACCGCGCCGAATACTCGTTCAACGAGGCTGTGCGGTGGCGGACCCACTGGCGCATCACAAAAATTGGCAGTTTGACGTGAAGTTTGATCACACAGCCCTCGAAGGGGCTCGTGTGCTGATGGCGAAGAAGATAACGCAACAGGGCGCGGTCGTCGGAAACGCTCTTGGTGCCCTTGCCGTAACTGATCCGGGCCATTTGGAGCACGGCCTGGTCGTCTCCCATGAAGTCTTTTACGGCGATGAAGCCGTGGTCGAGGATGGGGTGGTAAATGTCGAGGTGTTTTTCCATGGGGGCTCCAGGGGGGTGAGAGAGCGGGTCAAGGGGCCCCGGCCCCTTGCGGGGGTGTCGGGGGCAGCGGCCCTGACATGGCGCAAGCCAGCCAGCCCATCCCCCCGACAAACCCCAGCCGCTTTCCCTGAAATTTCAGGGGAAGGAGGTGGGGTTTGTCGGGGGGATGGGCTGGCTGGCTTGCGCCATGTCAGGGCCGCTGCCCCCGACACCCCCGCAAGGGGCCGGGGGCCCCTTGACCCCTCTAGATCAACGCCTTCAGCTGCCGATTTGCAGCCATCAACATCGACAGGTCAATCCTGCTTGCAGCAGAAATTTCGGCCAACATCCCCTCGGCCCGCTCGGCGATCGCCTTACGCGCGGGGTTGTTGAGCCACGCCTCCAAGGCTTGCTCGGCGGCCATGCCGGGCGCCTCGCCGATGACGGCGGAGGTGATGCTCGACTGGTGGCCGTAGAGTTCCTCGATAGAGGCGACGGCGGCCAGTTTCTGCCAATGCCCGTGAGCCGCTTGTTCCTGAGCGGCCGCCCGCAATTTCCCCAGTCCGAACCTCTGACTGACGGAGAAGTAGAGCAACCCCGCGTCTTTGATGCTGAGACGGTTTTTCGCAGAGATTCGCACCACATCGGCGGCAGAGGCGAGGATGATCATGGACCCGACCTTGCTTGCGGTCTCCTGAGGCACGCCTTGTTTGGTATATTCGGCGATTCGGGCGGAGAGGACAGCGGCGGTGGGTGCAGGCAGGATAGCGGGGATCGTGGCCTCAAGTGCCGCGATTCCGGGTTGGAGTTCGGCGATGACGGTTCCGATATCGAACGGGGCGTGGACGTTCCGGAGCACCCAAGCGGTGGCCCGCTCCAGCAACCGGTTCGCTTCGATGAGCATGGCGGTTTGGACCGAGGCGGGAACTTTCCCGTCCAGGGCTTCGATTCCGGCCCAGACATCGCGTAGGCCATACGCATCCCGTGCGACGATGTAGGCTTTCGCCACGTCGGCGGGGCCGTGTCCGGTTTGCTCCATGAGTTCGGCGACGAAGGAGACCCCAACGCGGTTGATCATGGAGTTGGTCACGGCGGTGGCGATGATTTCCCGACGCAAGCGGTGGCGCGGCAGATCCGTTGCCAGGCGCTGCTTGATGGGGGTAGGGAAGTAGCGAGCCAGATCCCCCGTCAGGAAGGGATCCTGATCCATCCCCGAGGCAAGCACGGTGTCATAAACCCAAATCTTGGCGTAGGCCAACAGGATGGCCAGCTCGGGCCGGGTCATCCCCTTGTTCTGGGAGGCGCGTTGGATCAAGGTTTCCTCGTCGGGGAGGAACTCGATGGCGCGGTTGAGACGCCCCGCCTTTTCCAGCATCCGCATGATGCGGGCCTGGCTGTCGAGCAGGGCGGGGCCTTGCGCTTCCATGACGCTGATGGCTTGGGTTTGCAGGTAGTTGTCGCGCAGGACCAACTGGGCCACTTCATCGGTCATTTCGGCCAACAAGGCATCCCGCTGCGGCCCGGTCATGCGCCCTTCGGCGACGATGGCGTTGAGCAGGATCTTGATGTTGACCTCGTGGTCCGAGGTATCCACACCGGCCGAGTTATCAATGGCATCGGTGTTCAACCGCCCGCCATTCAAACCGAACTCAATACGCCCAAACTGGGTGAGGGCCAGGTTCGCGCCCTCGCCGATGACCTTGGCACGGAGTTCACGGCCATTGACGCGGATGGCGTCGCAAGCACGGTCGCCTACGTCGGCGTTGCTTTCCCGCGTGGCCTTCACGTAGGTGCCGATGCCCCCGAAGTAGAGCAGATCTACCTCGGCGGTCAGAATGGCCCGCATCATCTCGTTGGGGGTAACGCTGTCGACCTTTAGACCGAACAGGGCCTTGACCTCGGGTGAAACCGGGATCGACTTGGCCGAACGGGGGTAAATGCCGCCACCCGGGGAAAGCGTCGCCCGATCATAGTCCTTCCAGGCCTTTTCCTCCTTGAACAAGCGCTCGCGCTCGGCATAGGAGATAGCCAGATCCGGATTGGGATCGATCATGATGTGAGTGGAGCTGAACGCCGCCACCAAGCGGGTGAACCGAGAGCTCAGCAAGGCATTGCCGAACACGTCGCCCGCCATGCTGCCGACGCCGACCGCAGTGAATTCCTGGGTCTGGCTATCGCGCCCCATTTCCCGGAAGTGGCGCATGACCGCCTCCCAGGTGCCGCGGGCGGTGATGCCCATGCCCTTGTGGTCGTAGCCCTTGGAGCCGCCTGAGGCGAACGCATCCCCCAGCCAGAAGCCGTAATCGGCGGAAACTTGGTTGGCGAAGTTGGAGAAGCTCGCCGTGCCTTTGTCTGCGGCGGCCACCAAATACGGATCATCCTTGTCGCGCCGGACCACGTTCTTCGGCGGCACCACGGTGTTGCCGTTGAGGTTGTCGGTCACGTCCAGCATGCCCCGGATCAGGGTACGATAGGCCTCGATGCCCTCTTCCTGGCGCGATTGCACGGGGCGTTCTGCGCCTGAGGGGATGGGCGGACGCTTCAGTACGAACCCACCCTTGGAGCCAACCGGAACGATGACGGTGTTCTTAACCATCTGAGCCTTGACGAGACCCAACACCTCGGTGCGGAAATCCTCCCGGCGATCGGACCAACGGATGCCGCCGCGCGCCACGCGGCCACCGCGCATATGGATGCCTTCCATAACGGGGCTGTAAACGAATACCTCAACCAGCAGGCGGGGCAGGGGCAAGTCTTCGACGGTCTGGGAGTCCAACTTGAACGACAGGTAGGACTTTTCCAGGTAGTAGTTGGTCCGCAGCGTCGAGCGAATCAAATTGAGGAACCGGCGCAAAATCCGATCCTCGTCAGCGCTGGTGACCCCATCCAGGGCCTCAGCGGCCTTGGCGTCGGCTTTCTTGGCGGCCTCGGCATCGCCTTGGGCGGCCGGGTCGAACTGGGCCGTGAACAGACCAATCAACGCCGCAGCCTGAGCCGGGTTGTTGGACAGGGCGTCCTCAAGATAGCTCTGCCCCAAGGGGAAGCGAATCTGATGCAGGTATTTGGCATAGGCCCGCAGCACCACCACCTGGCGCCAATCCAGCCCGGCCGCGAGGATCAAACGGTTGAAGCCGTCACTTTCCGCCTCGGCCCGCCAAATCCGTGCCAGAGCCGTCTCGAAGGCCGGAGCCCGCTCCGCCAGATTGACTGGCGTGCCGACCGCAACCTCCAGATGGTAGTCGTGCAGCCACAACACATCCTTCTGATCAGCGGGGCGGATCTCGTGCGGGATCTCGGCGATGACGCGCAGACCCATGGCTTCCAGAACCGGCAGAACGTCCGACAGGGGGACCGTCCGACCCAACTGAACCAACTTCAGCCGCGCCTCTTTTTCCTTCGCCTCATTGGGACGAGTGAGGTTCAGGCCAAGCTCAGCCCCATTGAGGACGGATTCCAGACGCTGAATATCGCTGACGGTCACGTTGATGTCGTGACGCTCCCGGTAAGAGACCGGGAAGGCATCCCGCCACCGCCGCGCGAGGGCCAAGCCCGAGGCCTCCCCATGCTTCTGGACCAAAGCCAGCTGCAACCGGTCACCCCACGAGCGCGACAAATCCCCAATCTTCTTTTCCAGTTCCCGCAGGTCGGGAGTCGGTAAGGCACCGCCCACTGCCGAGCGGATCACCACTTGAAGCCGGGCCAACGGAGCGTTGGTGATCTGCGTGCTGAAGGAATCCACCGTTCCCTTGAACGCCGCCGCCAACAGCTGCATCGCCTCCAGGCGGAGCTGCATGTCGTAGCGGTCCCGCGGCACGTAAATCAAGCAAGAGACGAACCGTTCGAATTCGTCGCGCCGGACGAAGAGGGCCGTCCGGGGGCGTTCCTGAAGGTAGAGAATTCCCAACGCGGTGTCGAACAGCGCATCCTCGGAAATCTGGAACAACTCGTCGCGAGGGTAGGTTTCCAGGATGTGGCTGAGGGCCTTGGCGTGGTGACTGGTCGCCGGAAAGGCTGCCCGGCTCTGCACCTGCACCACTTTGCGACGCACCAGGGGAATCACACTCGGGTTCAAGGTGTAAGCCTGAGCGGCAAACAATCCCATAAACGCGTGCAGGCCCACCACCTTGCCGCTGGCGTCCAACTGCTTGATCCCGATCACATCCATATGCGTGGAACGGTGAACCGTGGCCAATCGCGACGACTTGGTCACCAACAGCAAGCCGGGACGCGTCAGGAAGGTGCGGATCTCTGACGACATGGTGGGAGCATCGTCAAACACGCGGGCTTGCTCATCGCGCAACAGACCCAAGCAGTTCCCCGTGTCAAACGTGACATTCTCGCTTTCCAGCGAGAAACAGCGATAGCCTAAGAAGGTGAAATGTTGATCGTGCAGCCATTCCAGGAAGGCGACGGTCTCGTGACCTTCCTCGGCAGAAACACCGGTAGGGCCGGCGCGCAGATCCCTGGCCACCTGCTCAATCCCCGCCCGCATGGGCTGCCAGTCGGCCACCGCCACGCGAACATCGGCGAGAGCACGGGTCAACTCGTCCTTCAGCTTGGCCCGATCCGCCTCTGCCAGACGATCAACCTCGATGTGCATCAGGGATTCTTGGGCCATGCTGCCCGTGGGCGGAGCCACATCCTGCAACTCGCCCCGCGTATTGCGCCGGACGGCAAGAATGGGATGCACCAACTCGTGAATGCCGAGCCCCAGCCGGGTCAGAACCATGGATACCGAGTCCACCAGGAACGGCATGTCATCATTGATAATCTCGACAACCGTATGGGGCGAAGCCCACCCGTGCTGCTCCTGATCGGGGTCGAACACCCGGATGATCGGTGCCCCAGGCTGACGCATGCCTGCAAAATCCAACAGTCCGTTCACGATGCCGAGCACCTTGTCCGCGCCCAGTCCCTCAAGATCGCCCACCGGCAGGCCCGACAGATACTGACGGGCAAAGCAATCAGCCTGAGCAATCCGCCCACTCTGTTGCGAGGACCGCCGAATCAGGGTCGAAACCTGTTCAAGCAGAGAAGATCTGAGAAAATCGTTCGCGTGACTCATCTGTTTTCCCCTGATCCGCCCACCCCCAACACGGAGGCGGTTTGTGCGGTTTGGTTTTCGCTGGCGGCTGAGCGACCCGCCGTGTCGTCCTGCCTCGCCCCAAAATGAGGCCCTCAAGGCAGATAAGGCTAAGATTGGAAATCTTTAAGACTAGGGCCTTATTGATCAACTATCAAATTAAGCAGAGTGGAATTAGAAGAATGCTTGGCGTTTATACACGGAAAAACCAAGAAGACCCATGAAAAAAAATAGCGAAGAATATCGGGGGCATTTCTAGCAGTCTTAAAGGTGGGTTTCAAGGGTGGAGACTCCCCTAAGCGGGGGTATGAGGCCCTGATCCCATTGTCGCTGCGATCCGCAACGCTTCCACCAGACTGCCTTCGTCCGCCGTCCCGGTTCCGGCCAAGGCAAACGCGGTCCCATGATCCGGTGAGGTGCGCACGAACGGCAACCCCAGCGTAATATTCACCCCCAACTCAAACCCGATGGTTTTCAGCGGAATTAGGGCTTGATCGTGATACATACACACCGCTGCATCGTAGCGCTCCCGCGCTGCCGCATGGAACATGGTATCCGGCGGCAGAGGCCCTTCCACCAGAACCCCTGAGGCGCGGATCAGCGCTACAGCGGGAGCGATGATGTCGAGATCCTCTCGTCCCATGGCCCCGTCTTCGCCGGCGTGGGGGTTGAGTCCGGCGACGGCCAGTCGCGGCGTGGCGAGATGAAAGCGTTCCCGCAGGGCCTGTGCCGTGGTGAGGGCGGTGGCGACGATGGTTTCGACGCGCAGGGTCTGGATGGCCTCGCGCAGAGACACGTGTCCGGTCACCGGAACCACGCGCAAGCTGGGACAAGCGAGCATCATCACTTCTTTCCCAGCCAGCCCCACCAGATCGGCGAGGAACTCGGTATGGCCGGGGAAGGAGAATCCCCCACGATACATAACGGCTTTGTGGATGGGATTGGTGACGATGGCACAAACCTGCTGGCCCATGGCCAAGGTCACCGCGTGGGCGATGATATCGCGGACCACGACGGCATTAGCAGGGTTGGGCTGTCCGGGTTCGACGGGCACCGCAAGGGGGTGATGCAGCACAGGCAGAGCATGTTGGAAAACCGCCACGGCATCCGTGGCGGTGGCGACCCGGACCACGGGAATGGTTAGCCCCAGGCGCGTGGCCAGGGCCTCCAGCCGATCGGCGTCATCCAGAACGACGAAGGGCGGGATGTCTCTTTCTCGGCGCAGCCAGGTTTTAAGGGTTAACTCTCCCCCGATTCCCGCCGGCTCCCCCATGGTGAGAGCCAGCGGACGGACGAGACGCGACGTCATTTGCGAAACTCAAGATAGGCGGCACGACGCAAATCGCGGATATAACGACGCGCGAGCATGTCCAGGCGCTCATCCTCCAGCGCCAGGCGAACCTGATCGGTGGAGGGCAATGCGGCGGCACCGCTTCCTCCTCCACCATTCACCCGGCGATCCAGCATCATCAGCACGGTAAAACCCTCGGCGGTGCGAACGGGGATAGAGACTTGGCCCTTCCCCAGTTGGGTGACCACCGGCAGCAAGGCCTGGTCGAGTCCCTCATCGGAGACCCATCCCAAGCTTCCGCCGTTGGCGGCAGAGGACGCACGCGAGAACTGCCGCGCCAAGGCCGAGAACGGCGTCCCCTTTTTCATCTGACCGAGAAGGCTTTCGCTCAAGCGCCGCACGTCACCTTCCTGGGAAGGATTATCGACCGGCAGGAGGATCTCCGCCAAAAGGTATTCCGAGCGCCCCAGTCGTCCCTTCATGGACTCCAGTCGATCTTGAACTTCGGCGGTTCCGATCCGAATTTGCGGACGGAGCGCCTTATTGACCAAGCGCAACCAGGTGAGATCGGCCCGGATCTGATCCCGGGCAAGGCTGGGATCGCCCCCTCGGGAGGCGATTCCTGAAATCAGAGCACCCGCTGGCATGTTATTCTTTTTTTCGATCATCTGGATACCTTGATCGACCTCTTCCGGGGTGAGGACCACCTTCAGGCGATTGGCTTCCTGGATCTGGAGCCGCTCGTCGATCATCTTGCGCAAAACCTGAGGCGCGATCTTGCTCCGGGTATCGGGCGTGTCGGGAATGTTGGAATAGCCGATGGCCAGCCGGATGCGTCCTTCGAGATCCTGAACGGAGATCATCTCGTCGTTGACCACCGCAAGGATTCGATTCCCCTCGGCCGAGGACGGCAGGGGAGGCCGCTGCATTTTCACCGCTGTCGGAGGACGAGGTTTTTTTGGCTTCGGCGCTTGGGGTTGTTGCTGTTGCTGCCCTTGAGGGAACGTCAGCGCGAATCCCCCCCCTTGCGCACTGGTCCCCCCAGCGTTCTGAGCGAAAGCCTGCGGAGCAATAACAAGACCCCCGAGGAAAACCACGGCCACGGCGAGACGTAAAAGCATCGATGGAGTCCTGTCTTATCCAATATCTTCCCAGAGATACTATCAGCGGGATGGGTTGCAATATGCAAGAAAAAGTGATGCCGGCAAGGCATCAAGGTGCTTGACCCCTCCTAAAAAGAGTGAAACCCTCGTCTTCAAGCAACGTCCGGAGCACAAAATCAGCATGCGCTTGGTTTTGGTCATTAACCGCTCGGCAGGGGCTTTCCGGCGTTTGCCTCTAGAGCAAACCATCGCCGCCTTGGCCACCGCTCTCCGCAGCGGCGGCCACGAGGTGGTGGTGGAAGTTTGTGGCCGACGGGAGGTTCAGGGACGGCTCGCCGCCTTGGTGCACCGCCCCGATGCCGAGGCCGTCATCGTCGGCGGAGGCGATGGCACCATTCTCACCGCCATCCTCTCCGGGCTGGGACAGGGGAAGCCGCTGGGCGTACTTCCCTTGGGGACACTTAATTTGCTGGCGCGGGATCTCGCCTTGCCCCTCGACCCCCTGGAAGCGGCGCGCCAGCTTGCCCATCCCACCTTTGCCGCCATCGATCTCGCCGAGGTCAATGGTCTGCCGTTTGCCATCTGGGCCTCCATGGGGATGCACCCCTGGGTGGTGCGGCGGCGGGATAAAATGCAAAAGGAGGGCATTGCGAAATGGCCGGCCTTTGTCTGGGCGATGCTGCGGGCCTTATGGCGCTTCCCCATGATGAAAATCACCTTTACTGCTGGGGATAAAGACTCCAGCACCACCCTCGCCACGCCGCTGTTGATGATTTCCAATAACGCTTGGCGCGAAGAATCTTTGCCTTTGACCCGCGAGACCCTGGATCAAGGGGAGTTGGTTCTCCATGTGGTAGAGGCGACATCACGGCGCGAACTTCTCTGGTTGGCTCTCCTCGCTCTGTGTGGAGTCTGGAAAACCAGCCGGTTCATCAAAACCTTCCCAGCCGACGAAATCCGCGTCAGCACGCGGAAGCATCGCGTGATGGTGTCGTTGGATGGAGAAGTCACCGCTTTGCGCTCGCCCTTGGTGTTTCGCCTGCGCCCTAAGGCGTTGACTCTCTTGATGCCCTCTCTGGACCAAGGAGACTAAAACATGCCCAGAGTGGTTGCCCACCTGTCTGACCTGCATTTCGGTCGTGCCGATCATCGTGTGGTCGAAGCCTTGCTGGCCGACCTCGCCGCACAGCGTCCCGACTTGGTCATCATCTCCGGCGATCTCACCCAACGGGCCAAGGCCTGGCAATTCGCCGAGGCCGAGGTCTTTCTCTCTCGCCTGCCTGCGCCCGTTCTGATCGTGCCTGGCAATCATGACTTGGAGCCGCTCTATCGCCCCCTGAAGCGGCTGCTCCGTCCGCATACCAAATTCCGCAGCCACCTGCCCACCCACCCCGAATGGCCGGTCTGGAACGACGAATCCATGGTCGCTATTGGACTGGATAGCACGCGAAGGTTGCGTTGGACCAGTGGGAAACTCCGCTCCAAACATCTGGAGCACATCACCCAGGTGCTCCATCACGCTGCGGGAGGGGAGCGGTTGTGTAAGATCGCCTTTTTGCATCATCCGCCTCGTTCGGCGTTGGCGGGGCATCCGTTCGCCAGCCTCGCCGAGCATGGCATTGACTTGGTGCTGACCGGACATGCGCACCAGGCGAGAACCGAAATTGTTACGGCTCCGGCCGGGGCGTCTTGTATTCTCAGCCAAGCCTCTACTGCGTGTTCCACGCGGCTGCGCGACGAAGCCAATGGGTATGGGTTGATTCATCTTGCGATGCCTCATATTCAAATTCACGTGCGAGGCTGGTCTGGGGAAGAGTTCCACACCCTGCGGATGGAGAGCTTCCATAAGGAGGGGCATGCCTGGAAGCGGGAAGGGGGTCAAGGGGCCTCGCCCCCTGCACCCCCGCAAGG
>JAVBJO010000067.1:0-14094 GCA_031546925.1 Rhodospirillaceae bacterium | reverse complement strand
GGGGGGGGGGGGGCGAATGGGGGGGGGTGTGGGGGGGCCCGTTTTGTCCGGCGGGCCCAATCACGCGGGCCACGGGTCTTGGCCCCTGCCCCCGATTCATTCTCCGATAGGCTGAAGCGTATACCCCTCATCTAACGCCGGTGGCGTCTCAAAGTTCAACTGCACATCATTGTAATTCCTGTCATCGACCTTACGAACACCGGTCAACGCCGGGAAGATCATGAGAAGAATAACCATGAAAACCTGGATGCAGACAAAGACGATCGACCCTCGATAAATATCTCCGCTCCGAACGCCCTTGATAAGTTTCCCGGAAATTTTATCGATGTAATCCTTCTCTGGGGCGACACTTCGCAGGTAGAAGAGGGCAAATCCAAACGGAGGATGCATGAATGATGTTTGCATGTTAACTGCAAGCAACACCCCAAACCAAACTAGGTCAATCCCAAGGGTAACGGCAACAGGAGCAAGCAGAGGAATGATGATAAAGGCCAGCTCGAAGAAGTCGAGGAAGAAAGCCAACACGAAAATCATGATGTTGACGACGATCAGAAAGCCCAAGACGCCACCAGGAAGTCCCGTCAACAATCCTTCGACCCAGATATGCCCATTCACGCCTCGAAATACCAGCCCGAAGACGGTTGAACCAATGAGGATGAAGATGACGAAGGAGGACAGCCGCGCGGTTGATTCCATGGATTGGCTGAGCAGACCGAAGGACAAACGGCGCTTCAGGAGGGCGAGGATGAGGGCTCCGGTGGCTCCCATGGCTCCTCCCTCGGTGGGGGTGGCGATTCCTTTGAAGACGGTTCCCAGCACAAGGAAAATTAGGATCAGCGGGGGAATCAACGAGATGACGATGCGCCGGAACAGTTTCCCGAAGTGATTCGATATCTTGTGGGAGCAAAGAAAAAGGATCGCAGTCACGATGGCAAAGAGAGCTATGCTCTCCACCAGATTGGTAAGCTCGAAATAGGCGCAGGCTCCGATAAGCGGAGGCAGCGCAAAAAGGAGCATCAGGAAAAGAGAACTCCAGAGGCGGGAATGACCAGCCCAACGTGTGTCCTGCCTCTCTCCGAGGCCACGGGCCTCCGGAGGGAGGGCGGGAGCCACATCCTTCTTAAGCAAGGAAATGACCAAGACGTAAAGCGCGTAAAATCCAGTCAGAAGGAGGCCGGGAACAATCGCTGCTTCGTACAGATCGTTGACAGGACGGCCCAACTGGTCGGCCATGACAATCAGAACCAGGGAAGGAGGAATAATTTGCGCCAAGGTGCCTGCGGCGGCGATGACCCCGGTGGCGAGCTTGCGATCGTAACCATAGCGCAACATGATCGGAAGAGAAATCAATCCCATGGAGATCACACTGGCAGCCACTACGCCAGTGGTGGCCGCCAGCAGAGCCCCAACCGCGATCACCGCGTACGCCAGCCCTCCCCGAACGGGACCAAACAACTGTCCCACCGTATCGAGTAATTCCTCGGCCATGCCACTTCGCTCAAGGATCAAGCCCATGAAAGTGAAGTAGGGGATGGCAAGCAAAGTATCATTGCGCATGATCCCAATGATGCGTTCCGGCAAAGCCTGCATCAACTGAGGATGAAGAAGATCCAACTGGATGCCGATCAGGCAAAATAGCAACCCATTGGCCGCCAAGGCAAAAGCAACGTGATAGCCCCACAACAGGAATAAAATCAGGGACACGAACATCAATGGGGCGATATTTGCGACGAGAAAATCATGCATAACGTTAAGCCCCCGTCTCGGTCGATACGGTCGGGTGGGGGCCACGCCCCATGAGGAAGGCAATCCGTTTTATGAGCTGGCTGAATCCTTGTAACAACAGCAACGAAAATCCCACGGGAATCAAAATCCGCAATGGCCAGCGGATCAATCCTCCGGCGTCACTGGACGTTTCACCCGAGAGATAGGTCGAGATAAAAAGTGGCCATGACAGCCATATAATTAATGCTGCCATGGGGAAAAGGAAAAATAAATCGCCAATAATGTCCATGATGACTTGGGTTCTCTTTGAGAAACGGGAGGAAATGATATCTATTCTAATATGTCCGTTTTTAAGGAGGGTATATCCAGAATACAGCAAAAAAACGGCTGAAAACAAATACCATTGAATTTCGAGCCATGCATTCGAGCTCAGATTGAAGTGCCGCGTAATGGCATTCCCTGATCCAATCAGTGTCATGATAAGGACAAGCCAACAAACGACACGCCCCACCAACAGGTTGAGGCGATCAATTAAACGGCTAAGGTACAGAAGTATGGACACGAGACGTAAACCCCTAAAAAAAAGGGGATTCGTCTTACGAGGAGGTTGATTCTCGTAGGAGCCTCGGGGGAGAGGCCTCCTCTCCCCCTTAAGGCTCTCCCCTTGGTCCAAAACAGT
Source organism: Rhodospirillaceae bacterium (assembly GCA_031546925.1). Classification (GTDB taxonomy): domain Bacteria; phylum Pseudomonadota; class Alphaproteobacteria; order Rhodospirillales; family Magnetospirillaceae; genus Magnetospirillum. The sequence goes on along the minus strand of JAVBJO010000067.1, from coordinate 11,690 downwards.
ATATCAGCGACCAATGGCTTTGAGTGTATGTTCTGCGATCATCAGTTCCTCGTTGGTGGGGAGGACGAAAATCGGGATACGACTCGTGGACGTGCTGATCTTTTCCGCATTGGCTTTGTTGGCCGCAGAATCAACCTCTAGTCCGAACCACTTGGCACCGTTACACACTTTTTCTCGCACGGCGGCAGAGCGTTCGCCAATACCCGCCGTGAAGATGACACCATCCAACCCACCCATGGCGGCGGTCAGGGAGCCAATCTCACGGCAAATACGATAGACGAACAGATCCACGGCTTCGGCGGCGCGAGGCTCGGAGCTTTCCATCAATACGCGCATGTCGTTGGAAATTCCCGAAACACCCAGCAGACCAGACTCTTTGTAGAGCAGATTTTCAATCTGCTTGGCGGTCATCCCCTTCTGCTGAAGCAGATAGAGAATCACCCCCGCGTCCAGGGTTCCCGTCCTCGTTCCCATGGGGATACCGTCAAGGGCGGTGAATCCCATGGTAGAGACAACGGACTTCCCGTCGGCAATGGCACACATGGAGGCACCCGAGCCCAGATGGCACACCACCACCTTGCCCTTGGCGATGTCCGGAGCAATATGGCGCAGCCGGGTGGCGATATACTCGTAGGACAATCCATGGAAGCCGTACCGACGGACACCTTCTTCGGTCAGTTTCCACGGGAGAGCGAACATTTCGGCCAACTTAGAGTTGGTGCGATGGAATGCCGTATCGAAACACGCCACCTGAGGCAGTCCAGGATAGAGCTTTGCCAACGCCTTGATCGGTGTCAGGTTGTGCGGCTGGTGCAGCGGGGCCAACGGCACGAAATTCTCTAGCGCGGCCAGCAGAGCCTCGTCCACCAAGCGGGGCGTGGCATAGTCCGGTCCGCCATGAACCACACGATGCCCAGCCGCCTTAATTTCTGCCCCTTGAAGATTGGCATTGATCCAATCCATCAGCTCCTTCAGGAGATCGGCATGGGTCAGCGTGCTGTCCTTGGGCCAATGCTGTTCCTTCAGAACCTTGTTATCAGCGGCCTGAGCGATGAAGTGGGGGGCGACATGAATGCCCTCCACCTGGCCCTTGTACAGAAGAACCGGGTCTTTCCCCTTGTTTCCATCAATGAAGAGCGAAAACTTGATGGAAGACGATCCTGCGTTAATGACGAGAATGCCGTCAGACATCATATCCCCCTTTTTCCCCTGAGCTGCGAGACCGTCTATTCAGCGGCAATCTTGGCGTTCCGGAGCCGACGCCCGTGAGCGAACAGCACGGCGACGGCGCAAGAGGCGAGGCGAGCCTTGCCCGAGTCGGCCCGGCTGGTCAGCACGATCGGCACCCGCGCACCGAGCACGATACCGGCGGCTTCGGCGTCGGCAAGGTAGCTCAACTGCTTGGCCAACATGTTTCCGGCTTCCAGGTCAGGAACCAACAGGATATCGGCATCACCCGAGACGCGAGATTCGATCTTCTTGATCTTGGCGGCTTCGGCAGAAATGGCGTTGTCGAAGGCGAGCGGGCCATCGAGAATGGCACCGGTGATCTGTCCACGATCCGCCATCTTGCACAGAGCAGCGGCTTCGATGGTGGAGTTGATCTTCGGGTAGACCGTTTCCACGGCTGACAAAATAGCGACCTTAGGTTCGGGAACGCCCAAGCACTGCGCCAGCTCAATGGCGTTTTGCAGGATGTCCACCTTATCCGCAAGAGTCGGATAGATGTTGATGGCCGCGTCGGTGATCAACAGGGTCTTGGGGTAGGTGGGGACGTCCATGAGGAAAACATGGCTAATGCGTCGCGCGGTACGCAATCCGGTTTCCCGCTGGGCGACAGCATGCATCATCTCGTCGGTGTGGAGGCTGCCCTTCATCAGCGCCTCGGCCTCGCCGGAGCGGCACAAGGCAACGGACTTTTCCGCCGACTCGTGGCTGTGGCTGGTGTTGATGATCTGCATACCCGTCAGGTCAAAGCCGAATTCGGCCGCGAGGGAACGGATCTTCTTTTCTGGCCCAACCAGGATCGGGGAAATCAACCCCCGCTTGGCCGCCATGATGGGGCCTTCCAGGGAGACTTGATCGCAAGGATGGCATACCGCCACCGAAATCGGATCCAGGGGAGCGCAGCGCGTCACCAGGTCTTCAAACACATGCTGATGGCGGCGCAACCTCACGGACTGGAGCTCAACCCGGCGATGCAGAGCCTTGACGGTGGGAGCCTTTACGCGCGCTTCACCGGTGAAAACCACCTCGTCCTTCTGATTGACCGCCTTGCAGGCTAAGACCATGTCATCGGGAGCCGTCTTCGAGGCCACGGTCACGGTGACGACGAGTACGTCATCCACCTCTACCGCGCGTTGGAAGTTGAAGTCTTGGCCCTTGTAAACCGTGCCCGGGCCAGGCAGCTCGGTCCCCAGGAGCGCGCCCGCCAAAGCGCCCGCCCACAGGGAGTGGGCCACAACCTTACCATTTCCGCCCTGCTCAAGGGTGTAGTGGGTTGGGTTGAAATCCCCGGTGGTCACCCCAAACAGTTCGATATCCGACTTCAGGCAAGTCCGGGTGAGGGTCGCGGAATCGCCCACCTTGATTTCTTCCCAGGTGCGGTTTTCCATCATCTCTGACATCGTTCTCTCCGTTCTGCGAGGGCGATCTACCCCCCATGTTGCATTGCGGAATATACCCCTTCTTTCTCTCGGGATACAACCTCTGTCGAGATCTTTTCGACAAAAGATATTTTTCCACCTCTAAAGGGGTAAAATTGGCTCTACGCCTAAGGTTTAAGGGGGAAGGGCAGCGGGGTCAAAAATCCAGCTCTTGCAGTGCAATATGATGGTGATTACACTTCGCGAAATTCAGTTTCGATTAAGGGGAAGCCGTGAGCACGCTCAATCTAAAGGTGCTGTTCCAGCCCAAATCCGTCGCCGTGGTTGGTGCCTCCACCAAAGCCAAGACCCCTGGGGCAGTGGTGATGCGCAACCTGTTACAAGGCGGATTTGCCGGGCCGGTCATGCCCATCACGGCAGAGCACGCTTCGGTTGCCGGGGTGCTCGCGTATCCGGATGTTCCCAGTTTGCCCATGACGCCGGATTTGGCGGTGATTTGCTCGCCCCCGCAGGAGGTTCCAGGGATCATCCGGGCCTTGGGTGAGAAGGGGACCCGAGCCGTTTGTGTCGTTTGCCCGAATATGAACGTGCTGACCAATGCTGCCGGAGAGACTCTGCTGGCTGCCGCTCTGCAAGAGGCCAAACCCTTCAAGATGCGGATTCTCGGTCCGCACAGCATCGGATTCATGGTGCCGGGGATTGGGCTCAACGCCAGCTTTGCTCCGGAAAATGCCTTGCGCGGCAAGATTGCCTTCGTCTCCCAATCGGCAGCGGTGTGCACCGCTGTGTTGGATTGGGCGTGCTCGAAGAATATCGGCTTTTCCCACTTCATTCATACCGGGGGCGCCGTGGATGTGGGGATTGATGATATCCTCGATTATCTTGGCTCGGACCCCCACACCCGCGCGATCTTGCTTTACATCGAGACTTTGCGGAGTAGGCGCAACTTCATGTCGGCGGCTCGGGCGGCGGCGCGCAACAAGCCGGTGCTGCTGATCAAGGGGGGGCGCTCGCGCAAGGGTGGGCAGGGCGGAATTTCCCACGCCGGAGCCTTGGCCGGATCGGATCTGGTGTTCGACGCAGCCATTCGCCGCGCAGGGATGCTCCGAGTCGAGGACATCGACGCCTTGTTCGGATCGGTGGAAACCTTGGCGCGGTCTCGCCCCATGAAGGGGACGCGGTTGGCGATTCTGACCAATGGCGGCGGTATCGGCACCTTGGCGGCAGACGATTTGATCGACGGCGGCGGGCAGTTGGCCGAATTGCCCAGCGAAGTCATTGAAAAAATCAAACCGCTGATGCCCTCCACCTGGATTGGGCGCAATCCGATCAATATTTTCGGAGACGCCGACGGAGCACGTTACGCCAAGGTGTTGCAGGTGCTTCTCGAGAGCAAGGCTATTGATGCTACTCTGGTGATGCACGCTCCGACCGCGACCTCCGACCCCGACGAGATCGCCGAGGCGGTCATCAAGATCTTCAAGGAAAAGACTCGCGCCAACATCATGACCTGCTGGGTGGGGAGCGCACAGGTCGCTCACGCCCGCAAGCTGTTCGCCGAGACGGCCGTTCCCACCTTTGACACGCCTCATGCGGCAGTGCAGGGGTTCCTCCATGTCCTGGAGTACCGGCGCAACCAAGAACTGCTGATGGAGGTTCCAGCTTCGGCACCCTCGGACTTTGTGCCGGACACTGGGTTGGTTCGTCGCGTCATCTCTGACGTCATGGCCCGAGGCGATACCACGCTGACCGAGGCCGAGGCCAAGACCGTGCTGGCCGCCTATGGTATTCCCACGGTGGAGACCCGAATCGCCGCCACGCCCGAGGAAGCCAATCGTCTCAGCAAGGATTTCAACGGTCCGGTTGCTTTGAAAATTCTCTCGACCGATATCGTTCACAAATCCGATGTGGGCGGCGTGGTGTTGGGGCTGGAAGGCGGGGAAGAGGTCGAAAAAGCCGCAGTCGCAATGTTGGGGCGGATCAAGATCGCCTATCCCGAGGCCCGAATCGAGGGCTTCACGGTCCAGAAAATGGCGATTCGGCGACCGGGAACCCAGGAGTTGATCATCGGCGTCGCTACTGATCCCATTTTCGGGCCGGTGATTGTGTTTGGTCAAGGCGGCGTCGCCGTGGAGGTCATCGGCGACCGTGCCGTCGCCTTGCCGCCTTTGAACATGAACCTGGCCTCTGAACTGGTGCAGCGGACGCGGGTTGCCGCTTTGCTGAAAGAATACCGAGGTCGACCAGCGGCCAATATTAATGCCGTTCATCTGGCGCTAATCCAAGTGTCCCAACTGATCATCGATGTGCCGGAGATCGTCGAACTCGACATCAACCCGCTGCGCTGCGACACCGAGGGCGTTCTGGCACTCGATGCCGCCATCAAGGTCACTCCCGTGACGCGCCCCAATATCGAGCGCTTGGCCATCTGCCCCTATCCGGCAGAGCAGGAAGAAATCTTCACCATGAAGGATGGTACCGGGCGCAAGGTGCTGTTGCGTCCGATTCGTCCGGAAGACGAGCCCAATCATCACATCCTGGTGTCGCGACTGACCCCCGAGGACGTTCGCTTCCGCTTCTTTGGTCTGGTGCAGCAGTTGCCTCATACCGAAATGGCACGGCTGACGCAGATTGACTATAACCGGGAGATGGCCTTCATCGGCGAGTACACCGACCCCGAGGGAAAAACCGAAACCCTGGGTGTGGTGCGAACCATTTGTGACTCCGAGAACGATAAAGCCGAATTCGCGGTCTTGGTTCGCTCGGATTTGAAGGGCTCGGGGTTGGGCAAGCGGTTGCTCGTCAAGATGATGGAGTATTGCCGCGACCGGGGTACGAAGCATATCGTTGGACAAGTCCTGAAGGACAACATCAGGATGTTGAGGTTCGTCGAATACCTGGGATATGTCCAGACTAAAACTGTGGACGGGGATATCGTCGAGGTCGAGTACGACCTGAAAAAGCCGATCACGAAGACGCCTGAGCCGACAGAGTCGGCTTAGGAGACTTGCTGAAGAGGATGAAAAGGAGCCACCATGACTTTTCCGCGGGGACTCTCTGCCTTTCCGATCACACCCGTCGACCGTGAAGGTCGTGTGGACGTGGACGCCCTGCGCAAGTTGGTGGCTCGTCTCTCTGGTGCGGACGTGGATTCGATTGGCCTGCTTGGTAGTACGGGCACCTACATGTACCTGACCCGCGGCGAGCGGCGGCGAGCGATAGAGGCCGTTCTGGATGAAACTGCGGGTCGTACGCCGGTTATTGCTGGGATTGGTACGCTCAGAACCGACGAGGCCGTCAAGCTCGCGCAGGATGCCAAGGCCATTGGTGCAAGGGCAGGGCTGCTTGCGGCTGTGTCCTATACACCGCTGACCACCGACGAGGTGTTCGAGCATTTCGCAACCGTGGCCCGGGAGAGTGGCCTGCCGATTGTCCTTTATGACAATCCCGGTACTACCCATTTTCGTTTCACACAGGAACTCATCGCTCGTCTCGCCCAGGTGCCAGGCATCGTTGCCATCAAGAATCCCCCCAGCGAGCCCATTGAAATGGCCAGCCATCTGTCGACGCAGCGCACCAGCGTCCCCGAGGGTTTCTCCATTGGCTGTAGTGGTGACTGGCATGCAACCGAAGCCATGATCATAGGGGTCGATGCGTGGTATAGTGCACTCGGCGGCCTCTTCCCCCACGTTTGCATGAAGATCGTTAGGGCAGCTCAGCACGGTGATGCTGAAGAAGCGCGTCGACTTGACGTGGCACTTGCGCCAATTTGGGGCCTCTTTAAGCAATTCTCCAGCCTGCGCGTTATCCATACGCTCGCCAACATGCTCGATATCTCCCGTACCGAGCCGCCGCGGCCAATCCTGCCGCTTGCCCCTGAAGCCAGGCAGCAGGTCGCCGATGTCCTCGCCCGCCTCCCGGCAGGCCTTCCTGAATGATGGAGGCGGGAGAGCGCAGAGTTGGGTGACGGGAACGCGGACCCAGCTCCGCTGTTGTCCTGCTAGGCAACAACAGGAGGCACCGATGGGCGAGACCCGCGAAATTATGTTGGATTGGCTGCGTGACGCGCACGCCATGGAACGCGCTTCCATCGACAACTTGAAGCGCCAAATTGACCACTTGGACAATTACCCCGACCTCAAGGCGAGGTTCCAGCAGCGTCTTGAGCTGACGGAGCGCCAGGAAAACCGCATTGATCAGGCCTTGGACAGCATGGGCGCTGACAAATCGTCCATCAAGGACGCCATTACCCGGTTCGCTGGGCGGGCGCAGGCCCTGCTGGCCGGTGCCTCGGCGGACGAAATCGTCAAGCAGGCGACCACAACGATCGCCTACGAGGAGTGGGAAATCGCCAACTTCCGGGCACTCGGGGCGGCCGCCCAGCATGAGGGCGAGAGCACCCTTGCGTCCATGTTTGAACGGATGGCTGAGGAGAAGGGGGAAATGGCTGACTCGCTGGCCGATGCCATTCCCGATATCACCCGGCGCTACTTGGCTCTGCACGCTAGTGGTGGGTCCTCTGGTATCGCGCACAGCTAAAAGCAGTCTGACCGGCACCTCAGCGCGGGGCCGTGTGTCCCGCGCTGGGTGTCCGCCTTATCAGCGTTCAAGCTTGGTCGAGGACCCGATTTTTGCCACCAAAGCCCGTTCCGATGCTCCCAACGTCCACCCCCATACCACATGGGCCAGCAGCATCAGAGCGTTGCGGGCCAAGGGGTGCTGCGTGGCAGGTTTGAGAATTTTCAAAGCGGGCAGCCAGCCCAGATAGCTGGCTGTCCACACGGCCAAGCCGTATAATGCACCTGTCTCGGCTTTACGTTGCTCTACAAAAACAGGAAATAGCGCTCCACAGGCAGCGCCATAGGCGAAATGGGCCAGCAACGTCTGGCCTCGTGTGGCCCCGTTCCCCAAGCCTGCCTGACGCTTTACTTCCGCCGTGATCTCTGCGGGTGGTAACGGATAGCGCTGAGTCTGCGGCAACAGGCGAAACATCACCAGCGTGGCGGCGGTCATGGCTCCTGTGGCGACCAGTCCAGCCGCCGCTCCAGCGAGAATCGGCTTTATTCCGTTGTGGTCGATGTCATGACCCTGAAGATTAAGTCCAGAGGAGTCCGTGTGTTGTTTGAGCGGCATCGTCTCATCGAGTGGGTTCAAGACCATGGAAAAAGCTCCTGGAATGCTGGTATTGCAGCGATAACGACGAGAGTTGGTCGTTGTTCCCACGAGCAAGAGTCCGCTGAAGCGGTATTTCTAAGCCATTGGGGAACGATTCATCTTTTCCCCTGTTACCCGACTACGCTCACCGATGGGGGTGCCGATGCCAAGCGATGATCAAGAAAAATGGGATGAGAGCCATGGCCGAACCGCGAATAAGCCAGGTGATATTCCAAAGCAAGGCTGGAAGGATATCCTCTACCGGGTGAAAGAGGGGCATTCTCATAATAACGTCTCCCTTATGGCTGCCGGAGAAGCCTTTTACGTCTTTCTGACCATACCGTCAGCCGCAACCGCCTTGGTCGCGCTGTACGGGCTGGCTTTCAATCCTGCGGATGTGCAGCAGCAGGTGCAAAGCATGCAAGGCGTGATGCCTGCGGAAGTCGTCAAGCTTATTTCCGACCAACTGGCCACTCTGACCAGCCAATCCAACCAAAGCCTGGGATTTGGATTTATCCTTAGCGTCCTGGTCGCTCTGTGGGGAGCCCAGTCGGCCACCAGTTCGATGATGCAGGCGCTGGATACGATCTATAGCGAAGAGGAGAAGCGCGGTCTCTTCCGATTCTATGTCACGGCGTTTGTCCTTACTCTTGCGACCGTTCTGTTTGGTCTGGCGGCCCTCGTGTTGATTGCCATTATGCCAGCGGTCATCAATTTTCTTCCGCTCGGCGATTTGAGTAAGACTCTTGCCTCGGTGGTACGCTGGCCTATTCTGGTTCTCTTGGTCATGGCCGTGCTGGCCATTTTTTACCGATATGCCCCCGCAAGGCGGGAACCAAAATGGCGGTGGGTCAGTTGGGGGGCTGTGGTGGCGACGGTTTTATGGCTCGTCGGCTCCGCGCTGTTTTCATTTTATGTGGGCAACTTTGCCCACTACGACAAATCTTATGGCTCCCTGGGGGCCGTCGTGGTTCTCATGATGTGGCTTTACCTCTCGTCTTACGCAGTGCTGGTTGGGGGGGAAGTCAATGCTGAAATCGAGCATCAAACGGCGCGTGACAGCACGATCGGCAGAGAACAGCCGATGGGCCGCCGGGGGGCCCGGATGGCCGATACTTTGGGAGATGAGCGTTAGGCGCGCTGCTGGGGAGGCTTCATCCCTTCACCAGCTCAGGGTCCCTGCGGAGGCAGAGGCGGTTTGTCCATCCCATATTGGCCACTGAAATGGCGAAGGTGGATGATAAGTGGTCAGGGGGAGTCTGGCAACAAGACGATGCCGGGGAACCGCGTCGGCTCAACGCAGCGCTCAGGATCTTTTAAGCAACTCTCCAGTCTGTGCGTCATCTGTGCGCTTGCCAACTTACCAGAGCGAGCTTGCCGCATGATCTTACCGCCTGCTCATGGAGCCAGGTGAGGGGGCGTCGTGATGCCTTTTCATGCCTCTTGGCATGTTGTCGCAGGTCGTAAAAACAAAAAATGCTCCATGTTGGTACTTATCAAAAGAACCGTTATACAGAATCCGCTAAGTTAGGGAAGATCAACCCCGTTTCCAGCGTTTTAATGCTAAATCAGCGAGTTGCTTCCCACGGTCTTCAATATCACCATCTCCCCATGATGATTTATCAGGCAATCCTCTGTTCAATTCAAAGTGGCTTTCTTGTAGTATAAGTCTCTTTTCAAGATACAGATTATTGCTTAATTCTGAGTTGTAGTTTGTAAGTGTAAGATTTCCGAGTGTATGGAGCCACTTTCTATGGACGGTCTCATAATCCGACCCAAGGTTTTCTTTCCATTCCTTCGTCAGCGTCTGCGGCATGATATGCTCTATCGTGGCCGAACTGCTGTCCACTTCTTCCTTATGTCCGTGTGCCTCTTCGAGCGCTATAAGTACATAGCTAGCGAGATTAGTGCGGTTATAAATCTGTCCATCCACAAGGGAATGTACAAATTCTTCATCACTTGGCCAACGACTACCGCGCTCTCCCTGAATCAATTTGCTGCGCAACCAATTTTGTGGAGTATCTTTTTGTAGGTGCAAGCATAGCTCAAGAGTTATCTTATTTAGAGAATTTGTAGGAACGTTACATACTTGCCGACGAACATAAAATGATTCCAGCAAATCAAGGCAATCACAAAATGCGTCTGCATCAAAAATATTTTGTTCTAAATATCCATATAATTTTATTAATAATGGATAAAACGTAGTTGAGTCAAGCTCCTTAATTACTTTCAATTTTTTAGAAATCTTCTTGATATTCTCCGTTTTTGGGTCAAGGAATTTTCCATACCCCTGTGCTGCTCGCTTCATTTCTTGCAGTTCTGTTTTGACCTCTATAGTCGACTTCAGTTTCCCAAGCTCAGCCTTGGAGATAGTATAGATATCCCCCTTTCGGACATTATGCCCATGACGCATAGCATAATGCCGTAGAAACTCTACCATTGGCCTTCTTTTTGGATCTGGACACGCTGCATCAAGGACTACTTCCATCGGACGCCACAAATTTTTGTGGATCTCCGCTTGCTCTCCTTCGTCAGAGGTAGAGTGCTGAAACCGCATCAGGACATAGTTTCTGACCAGATCTGCCTGGTTCAGCGGTTCGCCTTTATGGTTTAGGCTTTCAAAAATTTGGTAGGGATCCTCCGTATTACTGAGGTTGATCATTACCACTTGGAGTGATTGCTGAATTGCCTGCAAAATTTGGCTGGGAATTATTGGCTGATCATTGATATCTTCTTCTAATTTTCTCATAAAAAAAGAATACGCCTGTATTATCTGAGAACTTTCATATTTTTTCAGATCATTTTTAGCTTTATTAATTAGAGCATTATAGGAAGCACGATCTACCTGCGTCGGAACCACTTTCAGGTGATCTGGATCTTGGTAGTGACGATTTACAAGCATATCTCCAATAACAGAATTATTATCAAGATTAGATTTGTCACGAATAGCAGCAAGAATTATAGAGAGCGTTATTAATCTCTGTTGTCCATCAATAACAAGGTGTTTGGTAACACCAGCAGGAACCGTTTTCTCAGGAACTGTAACAATGGCTCCCATGAAATGGGAAGATCGGCTTTCCTCTTCATATTGCATCATCAGATCAGACCACAGCTGATCCCAATTATCCCTTGACCAGCAATATTCCCTTTGAAAAAGAGGTGCAATGTGTTGTTTTGTTCCATCAAAATATTGAATGATGTTAACAGGGGCTGCTTCCATAGTAATCTCCTAATTGCTTGTGTTATTGAACATATTTTCCAAAATATTGCCATAACCAAGACTGCTCCGGACTATTTTCTAGGGCCTGTTAGATCTTGATCCAATCGACAACAGCCGCCATGGAGAGAATAGCGAGGAAGGAGGTTTTGGTTTTCTCGTACCGAGTTGCGACGGCCCGCCATTCCTTGAGGCGGGCCCAGAGATTTTCCACCCTGGCGCGGTTGTTGTCAATCCAGTCGGGGCAAGCCACGATAGGATCGGTTTTCCGAGGCGGGATAGCAGGACGAGCGCCTCGATCCCAGATACGTTGGCGAAAGGCGTCGGAAGCCAAGCCACGATCAGCGACGATCCACTTGGGGACGGCGGGGAGAGCATCCAGCAGACCAAGGGCCAAAGGCAGTTCATGTCTCTGACCCGGCGCAAGGGAAAAGGCGATGGCGCGTCCGCGCCCGTCTGCGATCACGCAGACTTTGGTGCCGTAGCCGCCGCGAGAGCGGCCAAGCGCCTCACGCACATCTCGCCGTGCGCTGTCGCCCCCTTTTTTGGCGCTCCCGCTGCCTTGTGGTGGGCTCGAATGTTGCTGCCATCCAGGAAAGCCATTCCGAGAGCCACGCCGCGTTGCTGGACCAACGCCAACAACCGCTCCCATACGCCTTGTTTGGCCCAGCGGATGAACAATTGGGCCGCTCGCCACCACGGACCCAGTTCTA
>JAVBJO010000021.1:0-15623 GCA_031546925.1 Rhodospirillaceae bacterium | reverse complement strand
AGGGGGATGCCGCTTTGTCGGGTTCCCAGCACCTCGCCACCGCCTCGCAGGCGCAGGTCTTCCTCGGCGATGAGAAAGCCATCTTCCGTGGCGCGCATGGTTTCCAGGCGGGTCCGCGCCGTCTCTGACAAGGGCGAGGCGTACAGTAACAGGCAGCGAGATGCACGAGCGCCTCGGCCGACTCGGCCGCGGAGTTGGTGCAGTTGGGCCAGGCCGAAGCGTTCCGCGTGTTCGATGACCATGATGGTGGCCTCGGGGATGTTGACTCCGACCTCGATGACGGTGGTGGAGACCAGGATATCCAGGCTGCCATCGGCGAACTGCGCCATGGTTTCGTCTTTGAGGGCCGGTTTCATTTTCCCGTGGACGAGGCCGACACGCTCACCAAAGACCTCCACCAGGTGGCGGTGGCGCTCGGTGGCAGCGGCCAGATCCAGAGACTCCGACTCTTCCACCAGAGGGCAGACCCAATAGACTCGGGCCTCTTGGGCGATGGCGCGGTGGAGTCCGGCGATAACGTCCTCCAACCGGGCCAAGGGGAGCACGCGCGTATCCACCGGAAGGCGTCCAGGTGGTTTTTCCTCCAGCCGTGAGACATCCATGTCGCCGTAAGAGGTCAGCAGCAGGGTGCGCGGGATGGGCGTGGCGGTCATGACCAGGATATCCACCAAGCGGCCTTTGTCGGCCAACTCGAGGCGCTGTTGCACGCCGAAGCGATGTTGCTCGTCGATGATGGCGATGGCGAGGTCGTGGAAGGCCACATCCTCTTGGATCAGGGCATGGGTGCCGATCAGGATGGAAATGGCGCCGCTGGCCAGGCCTTCGAGCACCAAGCGCCGCGCCTTTCCCTTGTCTCGGCCGGTCAAGAGGGCGATCTTGATCCCGGCGGCCTCGGCGAGGGGGTGCAGGGTTTCCAGGTGCTGCCGCGCGAGGATCTCGGTGGGGGCCATCAGGGCTCCTTGAGCCCCGCACTCCACCGCCGTCAACAGGGCCAGGAAGGCGACCACGGTCTTGCCACTGCCCACGTCGCCTTGCAGCAATCGCAACATCCGGACGGGTGCCGCCGCATCGGCATCGATTTCCGCTAGGGCTCGGGTTTGCGCTCCGGTCAGGGAGAAGGGCAGGAAGGAGAGGACTTTGTGCCGCAGACGGCCATCACCCACCAAGGCGCGCCCTCTTACCCGACGCATGGCCGCGCGCGCAAGGCACAGGGCCAGTTGATTGGCTAGCAACTCGTCGAAGGCGAGGCGTCGCCGCGCCTGGGCATTGAGAAAATCAGCATCCTCGGGGGCATGAACCGCGAGAAGCGCCTCGTGCCAGCCGGGCCACTTCTGCCGCTCCAGCCACGAGGGGGCTTGCCATTCGGCGAGCACGGGCGCGCGCTCGACGGCGGCGCGAATGGTCCGGGCCACCATCCGGGCGTTGAGTCCCGCCGTCAGGGGATAGACCGGCTCCACCACCATCACCGAGGCCTTTTCCGCCTCGGGGACGATGTGGTCGGGATGGGCCATCTGCACTTCGTTGTTAAAGTGCTCGACCACGCCGCTGATCACGCGCCATTGTCCCTCGGGCAACTGGCGACGCCACCAGTCGTCTCCCAGCTTGAAGAACACCAGATGGATGTACCCGGTCTCGTCGCGGCAACGGACACGGTGGGGGCGCTTGGGAGCGGTGGGCACCAAATGGGCCTCCACCTGAACCAAAAGTGTCGCCACTTTTCCGTGAGGGGCCTCGGCAATTTTGGAACAGATCCGGCGGTCAATCACGCTGGCGGGCAGATGCCACAGCAAATCCACCACGCGCCCCCCGGCAAGACGCTGATAAAGCGGCTCTAGCTTCTCTCCCACGCCGGGCAGAGACGTCACGGACGCAAACAAAGGCGTAAGAACCTCGGGACGCATGTCCTCTCTAGCTCATGGACGACTCAAAGATACACCAGGCGATCAACTGCGGCCATTTTTCCGCAATCCCTCAACCAAGGCCAGCATTCTCGGATCCTCCACCACCTCGCCGACCCCGACGGGGAAGCGACGCTTCCAATTGGGGTACTCCACGGTGGTCCCCGGCAGGTTCATCTGGGTGTCCAGCCCGAGCACATCCTCGATCTGCACCATCATCAGCCGGGATTTGCCTCGGGCGAGGTACAGATGGACGGCGTTGATCAAACGGTCGGCTGCCTCGTCGCTTAAGATGCCTTCAGAGGGCGTTCCCGGTGGCAACAATCCTTCGTCCATCAGGGCCTCGATCAACCTCATCCGCTCGCGTTTGCGGTTGGCACGCTCGGCGAGACCGGATTCGGGGGTGGGGTAGAGATGAAGCCGCTCCCGTGCACTAATATCCGCCTCATTCCAATAGCCCCGGATGGAGGGTAAGTCATGGGTGGCGAAAATCGACAGAGCCTGTTCGTCGAACGCGTCGGGGGCCTTGAAGCACCCATCCTTCTGCTCAAACATCATGACGCGATAGGCAAACAAGCCCGACCGATCCATGCGTTCGCGGAAGCCCTCGGGAACCGTCCCCAAATCCTCGCCGATCAGCAAGCACTTGTTCCGATGGGACTCCAGCACCATCAGGCGGAAGAGATCATCGACCGGATAGCGCACGTAGGCGCCCTGATCCGCATCAAGGCCCGGCGGAACCCAATAAAGACGCTGCAACGCCATGGCATGATCAATCCGCAACGCACCCGCATACTGCATATTGCTGCGGATCACGTCCAGGAACGGCCCATAGGCGGCCTCGCGGAGGGCCAGGGGATCAAAGGGCACCAATCCCCAATCCTGTCCCTTTGGCGCCAAGGGGTCCGGTGGCGCCCCCACCGAGACCCCCACCGCCATGACATCCTGTCCCACCCAAGCATCCGCCCCATCCCCGGCGATACCGACGGCCAAATCCAGATAAAGACCGATTTTTGCTCCGGCCTCGACCCCGGCTTGATGAACGGCCTGCAACTGCTCGTGGGCGAGGAACTGCATCCAGGAGAAATAATCGATCTGTTCCTGATGGTTGGCGGCAAAATCAGCGACCGCCGGGCTGGATGGATCGCGATAGGCCTCGGGCCATTCTCGCCAATAAAAGATGCCCTCTTTCTCAAACTGATTGCAAATCGCCGCAAAAAGAGAGATTAACCGGACGGGACGAGATCCTTGGTTACAAAACGTCTGATACGCCTTGGTCCGAGCATCCGTGACCGCGAGATGGGTATCCTTGAACCAACGATAAAGGATCTCCAGCATGGGGCGTTGCAGTTGGAAGACTTGTTCGTAGTCTACCAAGGGATAGCCCCGCACACGGGCCAGATTGGCCTGGAAGCCCGGCGAGGCAAACATCCGTTGTGCTTCTGGACATTCGCGGAACTCGGGGATTTCCTCGATGTCGATATAGGCCGTATTCAGCAGGCGGCGCGAGGAAGGAAAGTAAGGACTGTAGCGATCCGGACGCCCAAACGGAAGCGCATGGAGCGGATTGACCCCCACCGTGGCTGCTCCCAAGGCGGTGGCCTTGATCACCAAGTCCTTCAACGTCGCATAAGAGCCAATTCCCCAGTCTGAGGGCGACCGTAACGCATAGACCTGCGTGGCCAACCCCCACGCCTTCCGGCCATTGCTCACCGCCGGCGGGGCGTAAGCCGAAGCTGGGGCAACGGCAAGGACCATGGACGAGCATCCCGCCTCCATCTGCATGGACAGGCGATGGTAGCCCGGTGGAGGCATACCCGGCAACCGGAAGCGCCACCGCTTATAGAGTCGTTCCCCAACCCAGCGCTCCTCGACCCACTCCATGGCGTTGACCTGGATGATACCAGAGCGGCTTCGTCCCCCTTCTTCCGTCAGGGACCACAGGATCTGTTGGAGATCAAGGCGGGCGGGCACGGTGATCAGAACGCTCGGGGTGTCGCGCCAAGTCTGATCGAACACGGCGATGGGGTCCATCCAGCGTCGCCAGGAGCGGGTCTCCATCTCCAGAAGACTCGCCTGGAGGCCTTCCGGTGTATCGATAGAAAATCCCATGGCCGAAAGAAATACTTTTTTGGTCTCAGCGGGAACAACGCGCCATTTTCCAAAGAAATCCCACCATCCTGGCTCTATCCCAGCAAGTTCTGCCAATCGATCAAGAATTTCACTTTCTGTCATTCCAACACCTTCGTAGAACAGCATCTAGAGACCAAGAACAGTACAATAAGAACGGATATAATTTTATCACGCCTTAATTAAAAATAACCACCATTGAGACTTTGACATGAACAAGTAAAATTTATTTCCTAGTCTGAACGAAGTCTGCACTCTATGCGTACATAAGATAATAGGGAAGATTTTTCAAATTTTTGATGTAATATTATATGATTTTGAGCTTATCTGGGCAGCTTCCCGGTCCCATGAGAACGCCCCCCAGCATCTTTCCTTCTTATATTCCGGCCGCGTCCGATTGGCGAGAGTCCTTTTTGCGGACTCTCCGCTTTATCCAAGATCGAAATAATTTGTTCTTATTTTTATGCAATTTTTCGCCTTCAGAAGGGCGTTTCGCGCGACTGCTTTTTCTCCAGTTCTGGCAGGATCTGCGGCGCGATGCTGGTTGCGTTGGCCGCAGGGCCTTGGGGAGACACAGGCGTGTTCCCGCACGAAAAGACGCTCCGGTGGGGCGTGAACAGGCGACAGGTCCAACGCTCCTGATATTTCAACACAGGGGCGGGCTTGTCATAGTCCGCGCAGATGGCACGAGCGACGGCCTCGATTTCCTCCTTGGGGGTATCGGCGTCGTGGCAAACGGGAACCAAGCCGGTGGCGACCACCGGCAGGGGAGTCTTCTCCATATCGTCCAGGGAGCCGCGTTTCCCCGGCCGATCCGCAAACGGCTGAGAGGTGCACCCGGCGCACAAGACGAGGGCGAGAAGGAAAAACGATCGAGCAGTCATGGACCGACGGTAGCCGGAGCGAGCCCGCTCGTCGAGGGGTTTTGACACGAAAGAGCCTCTCACGGGCTTAATCCGGCATAGCGGCCTTGGAAATATAACAAAGGCCCCTCTCCCTCCGGAGGGGGCTCTTGGCAGCGCAATCGGATGACCTCGCCGATGAAGATCTGATGATCGCCTCCGGGAATCACATTTACGATCTTGCACTCCAAATTCGCGAGGCATCCCGTCAGGACGGGCACCCCTGAATCCCAAGACTCCCAAGCTGTTTGGCTCCATTTGTCCCCGGCCTGGCCGGCGAAGCGATTAGAGAGATCTTGTTGGTTTTTCGACAGGATATTCACAGCAAAGTAACCAAATCCCCCGTAGGCTGCGAGGCGTGAGGTCTCATTCCCCAAGCAAAACAAGACCAGGGGAGGAGCGAGAGAGAGTGAAGCAAACGCGCTGACGGTCACACCGACAGGCAGGTTATCGAGGGGGTCTCGGGTCGTTACCACGGAAACACCAGTGGCGAAGCAACCCAAAGCCTTACGGAAGATTTGAGGATCAATGGACATGAAGGTGCCTCGGTCGGCAAAGAGACAGTTGCGCAGGAAGGAACTTCCATGACATTAATAGATAATGTTTTGTGGCTCCGGTCAAATCCCTCGGTCGGAAAAAGGCTTTTCGCTCGATCCTGGGGGTCATTTTTGTCCGATCGGGGGCCTTCGATCAGGGCTGGCGCCTCTCAAGCGCCAGCCGTGCCCGTTGTGAGCGATTGAGGATGTTGATGTGATTTGCAACCGAGTCGGTCCTTGTAAGGTCCACAAGGGCCACGGTTAGGGGATGTAGATGTTTGGGATTATTGGAATTGTCATAACGGTCGTGTGCGTTATCGGTGGGTACGCTGCGGGCGGTGGACATCTGGGTGTGCTGTGGCAGCCTCTGGAGTTCGTTATCATCATTGGGGCTGCCGTGGGCTCGCTCCTGCTTGGTAATCCCAAGAGCATCGTCATGGGGGTGGTGTCAAATTTGGGGAAGGTCTTCAAGGGGCCTCACCACAATAAGGACAGCTACATCGAGATGTTGTCCATGTTATACGCCGTGTTCAAACTGGCGAAGTCCAAAGGCGATCTCGCCCTGGAAAGCCATGTGGAGCGGCCTGAGGAAAGTACCCTATTCGCCAAGTTTCCGAATTTTAGCGCCGACCACCATGTGCGCACCTTCCTGTGCGATTATCTGCGTCTGTTGACGCTTGGCACCTCCAACGCCCACGAGATCGAGGCGATCATCGATGGCGAAATGGAAGCCCACCACAAGCACTATCACGAGATTGCCCACGCCGTCGTGCTGATGGCTGACGCCATGCCAGCCTTGGGTATCGTCGCCGCCGTGTTGGGTGTTATTCACACCATGGGCTCCATCACCGAGCCTCCCGAGGTTTTGGGACACTTGATTGGCGCGGCCTTGGTGGGAACGTTCAGCGGTGTGTTGTTGTCCTACGCCCTCTTCGCTCCCTTGGGACGCAGCTTGCAGATCGCCTTCGATTCCGATCACTACTATTTTCTGGCCATGAAGGCTGGATTGCTGGCCCACATGCAGGGCTATGCCCCTCAGGTTTCCATCGAATTTGCCCGCAAGATTCTCCCGGATGAGTTGCGTCCAACCTTTATGGAATTGGAAGAAACCGTCAACAATCTTCCCCCCGATTGAATCCTTGTAGAGGTCGCGTGTCATGGCTGGTCCCCAGCAACAGATCATCATCAAGCGAGTCAAGAAGGTGGCCGGTGGCCACCATGGCGGTGCTTGGAAAGTGGCCTACGCCGACTTTGTGACGGCCATGATGGCCTTCTTCTTGTTGCTTTGGCTGCTCAATGCTGTCACCCAGGAGCAGTTGACCGGTATTTCCAACTATTTCACTCCGACCACCACCTCGAAAAGCGCGGGGGGGGACGCAACCCTCGATAACAGCGACAACAAGACTCCCAAGGCGATCATGAAAATCGCCCTGCCGAAAAGCTCGTTGAGCGAATCCCTTGACCAGAGCGGGAAAAAAGAAGGCGAAGACGGAGCTGCGGACGCCCCTGCGGAAATCCCCCAAGAGAAGAATCAGCCCGCACTGGATCAACTCTCCCCCGATCAAGTCAACAAAATCCTCGAGAAGGAAGAGCAGAAAAACTTCGAGAATGCCAAGGCAGCCCTGGAACGGGCAATCCATGATATTCCCGCGATGAAAAAATACGAAGGCTCGTTCATGGTGGACAATACCCCAGAAGGCTTGCGAATTCAGATCACCGATCAAGATGGCTTGGCGATGTTCCCCTCGGGCAGTCCCGCCATGTATGGGCATACGAAGGCTATGCTCTCTCTGGTGGCTGCTGTGATCCGGGGGATGCCCAATAAGGTCGCCATCAGCGGTCATACGGATGCCAAGCCTTTCCGCAATCCCGATGGCTATGGCAATTGGGAGTTGTCGGCGGATCGGGCTTTGGCCAGCCGTCGCGCTTTGATCGAGGCCGACTTGGGGGTGCCGGAGAATCGAATTGCGCGTGTAGTGGGGCGTGCGGATACGGAGCCTCTTGAAAAAGACATCAATGCGCCTCGTAACCGGCGGATTAGCATCATTTTATTGCGGGAGAATGATCTGCTTCCGCCGCCGACGATGCCGGCTGGCCCAGGGGTCAAGGGTCCGTGACCCTTGCGGGGGTGCAGGGGGCAGCGCCCCTTGCGAGGGCGAAAGCCCATCCAGCCTCCCCACCCCGACCCCCCAACAAAAAACCCCCGAAACAATCGGGGGTTTTTTGTTGGGGGGTCGGGGTGGGGGGGGCTGGATGGGCTTTCGCCCTCGCAAGGGGCGCTGCCCCCTGCACCCCCGCAAGGGTCACGGACCCTTGACCCACTTCAGGACACACCCTAAACCACGTCGAGCTCTTCCCGCCGCTTCCCTGAATCGGCCTGAACAACGAATAAGCCTCCCACCCTTTTCTGAGTTGCGGCGACGGCCTCCGGTCGTTTGTCCAAGGCAGTGGCAACTTCTGGGGCAACAACCAGGGTTAAGGACTTCCCGGGACGATGAACGGCCTCGCGCAGGACACGACGCAGGCCCTCTAGCCCCACGCTCTCGGCCGTCGGCTGCCCGACGGTCTCCCAGAGGAGGTCGGTCAAGCTGGTTCCTCGGCGTTCCCGTGTCATTTCCACCAGCCCCAGGGAGGTGACGCCGATCACATGCGTCGGCACAGGATCGCCCATGACGGCTTGTTTCAGAGCCGCCGCCAGTTTGAACAGGGGCCCCTTCCCACCCTTGGCCACGAAATCCACCACGATTTGCCCCGCGATATTGCGTAAATGCAATTGCCGCGCAATCATGGCGACGGCTTGGAAATTGGCCTCCGCCGGGCTGGCGTTCCCGGAATCCACATCAATGGCGGTCAGGGCTGCGGTGGTCTCGATGGCGATGCGTCCGCCGCAAGCCAGAGGCACCACGGGGGCCAAAGCCGCCGCAATGGTTTCCTCCAGGTCATAGGTCTCAGATAGGGAGCCCTCTCGGTACCATTCCACCAGATCCCCATGACGCGCCGTCGCCACGGCGGCAATTTCGGGATCATCGATGAGAATCCGAGACACACCAGGATGATCCGCCAGAAGACGCACCAAGGGATCGGGACGCCACAACAGGCACGGAGGCTTGCTCCCCGGTGTCTGAATCGTCTTCCAATCGCTACGATGCTGCTCCAATTCCCCTTCCAGCGCTCCGTCCTTGGCCGAGGCGGCCTGCGTCCGGACGATGAGTCCTTCCTGCTCGGTCAAAGCGGGATCTAAGGTCTCGAACAGCCGGGTTTTCTTGTCGTCGGACAGCTTGCGGGGGAGCGCCACACCGGGACGAAACGGCGCATAGGCCAGGAACCGCCCCGGAAGCACGATGTCCATGGTGATCGTGGCTCCCTTTTCACCGCGCGGATCGGCTTTGACCTGCACCAGGATCGCCGTTCCCTTGGTCAGGCCTCTGCCGTCGGGGAGAAAGGCGGGATGGGGCTGGCCGATATCCACGAATACACCGCCCAGCTTGGGCATGACCTCCACCACGCGCCCCAGCAGAACCGCGCCCGAAAGCGTCTCGGGGCGAAGCAGCATTAATTCGATCGGCCGACGGTCGCGGACAACAGCCAGCCGCGATTCCCCCGGACCCCAGGCGTAAATAATCTCAACGGCCATGGATATTTCCCTAATTAGCGGGGGATGGATTGCAACAAATGAGCGGTCTCATACAAGGGCAGACCCACAACGTTCGAGTATGATCCATTCAGATTCCGGACGAATGCCGCCGCCAATCCTTGAATGGCATACCCTCCCGCTTTGCCCTCCCACTCTTGCGAGGCCAGATAGGCCTCCATTTCTTTTTGATCAAGACGTTTGAACGTCACGACGGTGACCACGCTCCGCGTCAGCAACCGCCCGTCCGGAAGCAACAAGGCCACACCGCCATAAACCCGGTGACGACGCCCCGACAGCAGCGTCAGGCAGCGCCGTGCGGTACGTTCATCCGTGGCCTTGGGGAGGATCCTCCGTCCGCAAGCGACGACGGTATCGGCACCCAATACCGCGACGCCCACATGACGCAAGGCCACATGACGCGCCTTTTCACTGGCCAAACGCAGGGCATGAGGGCCCGGCAATTCGGCCTTTAAGGGGTCTTCGATAAGGTCGGCGGGATCAACGGCAACCGGGGAAATGCCAATTTGGCGGAGAAGGTCGAGTCGGCGCGGCGACGCAGAGGCCAAGACCACTCCCGGGAAATCAGCCAGACCCCCGGATTGGAAAACCAACATAAAATTACTTGAAACGGAAGGTGATGCGGCCCTTGCTCAGATCGTAGGGAGTCATCTCCACATTGACCCGATCGCCAGCGAGAACGCGAATCCGATTCTTGCGCATCTTGCCCGAGGTGTGGGCAAGGATCTCATGTTCGTTGTCGAGTTTGACCCGGAACATTGCGTTGGGGAGTAATTCGGTAACAGTACCGGAGAACTCGATCATATCCTCTTTGGCCATGCGTTCTTCCGTCCAAATATTTCAGCAGGGTGATAAGTGAGCGTTTGAGCGAGCAAGGTCAAGTGTTTTCCGCGTCGGTCCTTCGCAATGCCCGGCCCCCCTTCATTTTCATCGCGCGGGGCCTTACGAGAGGGATTGCGATCATCTGGGCATTAAGATATCATTAAGCTGTATATGGGACACATTGGCAGAAGGCGAATCCCCATGATCAAAGAAGCCCTCATCACTCCCGCCATCGTTGCTGGCGCTTATGCTCAATCCGTGGTGCGGCCGGCGACGCCGCATGTGGTTGATCGTTCCTCCAAGCCTCGATTCGAAAGCGAGATTGCCGTCTCGGAGCGCAAAGGCTCTGAGCGCAAGGAAGCACCTGTCCAAGGAAAAGCCGAGGAGACCGGGGCTCCCTCCCGCTTCTCTGGCCTTTGGCAAAAGATCACCGGGAAGGGCGAATCCGGGGGGGCGGGCTCAGGGCTCTTGGGGGCCTTTACCTCGTTTCTCAGTTCGGTGCTGGGGCAACAAGATGACGGGGTGAAGATTGCTTCGATCAGCAAAGCGGCGCTCCAAAGCGGCGTTGCGGCCTACACCAGATTGACGCAATCCGGTACCGCCGCCCTGGAAATTGATACGGGCGCAGGGTTTGGCCCTCTGGCCTCGGGCCATGTGCTGGATCTCAGCGTCTAGGATCTGTCGGACGAGCGGCGGTCGGGCAAACGAAAAAGAGAGAACTGGGCAACAACCACAGACTCTCTTTTTTATTGATATTTATCGGCTTACAGATTTTATAACATTCATGACGAATTCATCTTCCTCAATATACTTCTCATACCAGTGATCAATTCCGGCCAAAGATCTTGGTAGAATTTCTATCTCATAAACATCTGCTACAATTTTTGTTTCCCAATCCATGGGGATATCTTCCCATGAAAAATCAAATAGGATAGCAGGAATTGTTTCTATATTACTCCCATATGATTCACAGACATAGACCCAAGGCGTTCCTTGACGGAGAGAAAATCCAATAAGAATGTATTCATGATCCTTTAAAAGGCAAAAATCATAGTCAAGAGGTCGAATGAAATCCTGATAGTAGTTTATAAGGAGAGATGATTTTACTTCTTCTAAAGAAGTATAATGGCAGGGTATTTTAATCATGCGCGATCTCTCCTCGCGTTTTTCGCCGGATCTCCGATGCCGAGGCCGGATGGAGCCGCACCCGGACATAGGCCCAGGCGAGGCCTTTTCGTAGGACCAGTCCGCTGACTCGTTTCACGCGGTAGCGGCTCATTTTTTTTGCAGCCTTCTCCACCAAAGCGGTTCTCCTCTGGCTTGTCCCACGCGCGATCACGGCAACGGGAGCCTGGTGGAAGATCCTTTCCCAGCGGTTCCAGCGGCTGATTTGGCCGAGGTTGTCCTCCCCCATGATCCAGACGAAGCGGACAAGGGGGAAGCGCGTTCTCAGGCGCTCCAGGAGCTGCGAGGTATAACGGGTGGCCAGAACCTGTTCTAGGTTCATGGCGCGTAACCGGGGGTTTCTTCCGATGATGGCTTGGGCAGAAGCAAGGCGCTCTGCCACGGGGGCCATCCCCACTGTTGGTTTCAGTGGATTCTGTGGACTGACCAAAAGCCACACTTGGTCTAGGCGGAGATACTTCAGCGCCACCTCGGCCACGTAGCGATGCCCCGGATGAGCGGGGTTAAAAGACCCTCCCAGAAGTCCGACGCTGATCCTTCGTCGGTCTCCCCATGGGGGAACGGGGCGATGGGACGACAGGGGCGGAATGAACGCCTACCCTTCGCGCCGTGCCGCGACCGTTTTTAGAATAAAAACCCGGATGGCTGAGGACAGATTACCCTGGCACGTATCGTCGATTTCGGCGATCAGGGCATTCAAGGATATTTTACGCTTCGTGGCGATATCCTTCAGAGCATCCCAAAATTCCGGCTCCAGCGAGACCGAAGTCGCATGTTCATAGATGAGAACAGAATGTTTCTTGAGCATTGAGCGGCTCCTTTTTATCGTTGTCTCCTGATAAGGACGTATAAGGCCCCTTCACCGCCATCGCGAGGCCGGGCCTGGGAGAGCCCGAGGATGCGATCTCGGATGGGTGGCTCATTCAACCACCGAGGCACCTGTGAACGCAAGATCCCTGTTCCTTCGCGCATCCCTCTGCCGGTAATGATCAGAACGCAACGACGGCGTGCGGCATAGGCTTCAAGAATGAAATGTTTCAGTTCCGCATAGGCGGCGTCTTGGGTGAGGCCATGGAGGTCAAGGCTTACCTCCACATCCATATTCCCTTTTCGCATCCGCTCTGCGGTCCTCCGGTCCAGGCCCGGAGCCTGGTTCAATGTCAACGGGGGGAATACCTTGGGGGACGGTGCCACGATGACCGCGCGCAGTGGTATCGGCCCGACTCCGTCCTTCGGCGGCTGTGGCGCGACGACTGGGGGTGGCGTTGGCGGAGTCTCTTCTTCCCCCTCTGCCGTGCGTCCTGGCAGTGGCCTGACATCATGAACCACGGCCCGCCAGACCCGCGCGTCGTCAGGAGTCATCACCCGGCGGTGAGAGCGATGCAAACAAGGGCGCAGAGGAGGATCCACCCTGCTCACCTCGCACCATTGGACAACAGATTGCGTCGGACGAATCTCCGCCAGTCTCCTCGTGGGGCAAGGCACGGCGGCTCGTTGCTGTCTTTCATTCCAACAGCGACGCCCCCCATTTTCCACAGGGCCTCCAGGGAGCGGAGCCCCGAAAGAAGATAGGCCTGAGTCCGAGTCCGAATGCGCCAGGCGACGAAATGGCTCGCCCCGGCCCAATGGAGGACAGCCCCCAGCGCCATACCCGCCAAACCGGCGAGCAGTCCCCCCAACAGCAGAAGCAACAAGGCAAATCCCATGGTTACCAATAGGGGGATCAAGTGATCCTCCGACCGATGAACCGGAGAGCCTTGAAAGCTCAGTTGATGCTGATCCGTGTAGACGACAACGTGCCCCGAGCGGATCGCTGTTTGCAGCTTTCCATAAAGGGCCTCGTCGTCATCCGGGCGGTCATTCATCCGAGCCTGATCCTCCTATACCACGCGTGGAGCGCGATCTTTCGGCAGCAACAACCAATACCGCCCCGTGCTTTTCATGCGGCCCGCGCTCTGGAAGGCGTTTTCTCCCGCGCCCCAGAACAGATCGCCGCGCACGGCACCGCGAATGGCGGAGCCCACATCCTGAGCCATCACCAAACGGCGGATTGGTGTTCCTCCGGGTTCGACAGTATCGAGAAACAGGGGAATCCCCAAGGGAATGTTGCGGGTATCCACCGCCAGGGACCGCCCCGGAGTTAACGCCACCCCTTCGGCTCCCAGGGGGCCTTCGCCCTTGACCACCCGATAGAACACATAGCGCGGATTCTTCGCCATAACGGCCTTGGCCCGCTCTGGATTGGCCTTCAGCCAGGCGCGGATGGCGGGCATGGACAGATCGTCAATCAGCCCCTCGTCCTTCATCACTCGACCGATGCCGACGAACTTGCGGCCATTGGTGGCCGCGACCCCCAGGCGAACCACCGAGCCATCCTCCAGCCGAATCCGGCCAGAGCCTTGAATGTGAAGAATATGGGCCTCTACCGGATCATCCACCCATACGAGGGGACGCGCCGCATCCCCCAGGACTCCCGCTTCAATCTCGGCTCGAGGGGGGTAGGGAACAGCGCGACCATTGACGACACGCATCACTTGATCGCCATCTTGCTCCAGATCGCTGGGACGCGCCAGGATCGGTACGTGAAAGCGTGGGCTGGGTGTCAGGGAGCCTCTCAGCTCCGGCTCGAAATAGCCGGTAAAGAGGCCCTCTGCCACCCCATCGGCGGTAGCGAGATGCGGGGTGAACCAGGTCTCGAAAAAGGCGCGCGCGGTTTCATGATCATTGGGCGACAACCGTCGCACGGCGGCGCAAGCGGGGTACCAGTCGGCCACGGTTCCGGCAATACCGTTATTCCCCACTGTCCGCGTCGAGGACTGGTTCATCATCCGCTCGCACGAGCGCACCATGGCGGGCAAAACGCTGGCGGCGGCATCGGCGTTCCACCCCGGAAGGTCGCTGAACGAGGCCGACTTAAGGCGGATGGGCGTATCGGCCGTGGGTGGCTTGCTGGTGCAGGCCCCGAGCAGAAGAAGCAACATCGCACACAAAAGCAGGGGAGCACTCCGTCCCCCCCAGATAGAAAGAACAGGCACGAAATTTAGTCCTTTTGGTCGGAATCAAGCGGAGAATGCGTCGCCACCACCTGCCAATTGGGATTGCGAGACCGCAGATCCCGTCGGAAGGTCCAGTCGTCGGTGAGCGTGGTATGAGAGGGCCCCTCATCATCAAGAGAGCGCCCCTCGCGGTCGCGCAGGTCGTTCACTTGCGCCGAGACGAAGCGCACTGTGACCAAGGCCACAGAGCCCTCTGCCTTCGCGTCGAGGATCGAGACCTCGCTGATCTTGATGATCTCTGTCCGCAAGGTTTCCCCGGCGTGCTCGCGGGCATCGATGGCACTCGCAAAGGCATGGAAGACCTCTGGAGAGACCAGTGGCTCCAAACATTTTTTATCACCAGAGGCATAAGCCGTAAGAATCATCTCGAAAGCCACGCGAGAGCCAGATAAAAACGCCTCTGGCGTGAAGCGTGGATCGAGGGCACGAATGGCCGCGACCCCACCGGCAAGCGGGCCAGCGGCAACGGCAGGCTCCTCTGGGAGAACCACGGGAGCGGGCGCTTCTTTCCCTTCGCGTCGCGCCGTAGCCAGATCGACAACGTTGTCGCCCGCGGCCTCGGCGGGGCCGCCCCAGCGCGGCGAGGGTGGACGCTCGCTCCCGGTACGGCGGCCAAGGACGCCATAGAGGCGCCACACGAGAAAGGCTGCTACCATGGCAAAGAAAATAATGCCGAGGAAATGAAAATCGTCGCCCATGATCCTACTTTTTACAGGAGGCAATACCCATCCCCCTCGGGTTTGGGTATCACGCGCCACGGTGGGGAAATCACACGATCATGGCAACACATAAGCCCCTGAAAGGCAAAGAGCAAGCATGGGATGGTTGGTCCTTCTGGTAATCGTCGTTCTGCCCGTGATCGAGATTGCCCTTTTCATCGAGGTCACCCGCTGGGTTGGCCTCATTCCGACCATCGCCCTGGCCATCGCTGTGGCCATGGGAGGCATGTCTTTATTGCGAACCCAGGGCTTGCGGACCCTGCTACAATTTCGGACTCGGCTGGAAGGGGGAGAGCCCCCCGTGCAAGAAGTCTTTGATGGGGCGTGTCTGGCCGTGGCGGGGATATTGATGCTCTTGCCGGGATTTTTCACTGATATCCTGGCGATTCCCTTGCTCTTCCCCCAGATGCGGGTGGCCTTACGGCAGTGGCTGGCCCTGCGCAAAAGTCAGGGGAAAAGCGGAAGTAGAAAACCGACGTCCGCTCCGCAGATCATTGAGGCGGAGTATCGTGTGATCTCGGAGGAAAAATCAGAGGTTCCGCCGGGGGAGCGATGAAAGAAAAGGGGGTCCGGGGCATCGCCCTGGGCGGGGCCGTTTGGCTTGCGCCGGGGCTGCCGCCCCAACCCCCGCCCAGGGCGATGGCCCGGACCCCCTTTTCTTTGATCAACTCAAGACGGGCGAGGTGTTTAGTCCCGGGATTTGAGTGTGTGGATCGAGCCTGG
>JAVBJO010000173.1:0-19955 GCA_031546925.1 Rhodospirillaceae bacterium | reverse complement strand
GTGGCGTTTTCCCATGCGGGCGAACCTCCTCAATCAGGGGCTCCAATATCTCCCATAGGCGGCCCGGCAAGATCTGTGAGACCGTATCTGCTGTCATGCCCTTCAAATGGGAAGCCAGATCAGGATCTAACAGGCCCTAATCGGCATAACTCCGTATTTCAAATTCGTTGAACTTTTTTCCCACGACATCGAACTGATACGCCCTTGTCTCGACAGCCTTTCCGTCTTGAACGCCAACGATGATCCATAGAAGCTCGGGTTCGAAGACCATGCCCCGATCCGTGGCAGAGGGAACCGCCTTGCCATTCGTGTGAGAGTGGAAGTGTCCGATCAGCCGCTCCTGGGGCACAAGGCCTCGTTCGACTCGGAGCCGCACGGCGGGATCCACCTCGAAGCGATCAAGTCCCTCCGCCAGGTTGGGGGAAGGGATGACCGAGGTCACCCGGGCATCGCCGTTGGCGTCCACGCCTCCCACGATCAAGCCGCATCCTTCCCTAGGCCAAGCCGTTTCCACCGTGGCGGTGATGACGTGGAGAAGAGGCAGGGGAAGCGTCATCCTCACCGGACGGGAACCTCTGGGGTCAGGATGAAGCTTCCCGACACGGTTCCTGTCGTGGGGTCGAGAACCAACAACCGTTCGCTTCCCTCGTGGGAGAGGCGCAGGATCACACGCTCTCCCGTCGTCAGGGTTTGCTCCAGACGGGTTCCCATGGGGACAGGAAGGACGACGGTGCCGAAGTCCTGCACGGACGCGGTGGACGCGGTGGAGGAGACGGAAACGTTTGTACTCTTGCCCCTGCTCTTGCCATAAAGGCCGTAGCCCAAGAGTCCCAACCCAACGACCAACAGGAGGCTCATACCGGCAACCAAGATTTTGATGGCTTTCATGCTGTAAGCTACCTCTTTGGGACGATCTTTTAAGGAAAGACGCATGTCCGCCGTTGTTACCCTCACCCCGCCTGCGGTTTTGCCGGAAGAAATGGGGATTCGCCTCGACAAATGGCTGGCCGAGCATCTGCCGGATCTCTCTCGAACGCGCCTGAAGCAGTTGATCGAGAATGGTTCGGTGGTTTCACCGGGGCTGACCATAGCCGACGCCGCTCTCAAGGTCAAAGCCGGTCAAATTTTTGTGATCACCCTTCCGCCGGATCAACCGGCGGAGCCTTTGCCCCAAGCCATCGCCCTTGATGTTCTCTACGAAGACCGGGATGTGATCGTCATCGATAAGCCCGCCGGGATGGTGGTGCATCCGGCTGCGGGATCGTGGGATGGAACCCTGGTCAATGCGCTCTTGGCTCATTGCGGCGAGACTCTGTCCGGGATTGGCGGAGTGCGGCGTCCGGGGATCGTCCATCGCCTGGACAAAGACACCAGTGGGGTGATGATCGCCGCCAAGAACGATAAGGCGCATCACGGGCTGTCGGAGCAATTCGCCGCCCGCACCATCGAACGGGCTTATCAGGCGGTGGTTTGGGGGGTTCCCTCGCCGTTGAAGGGAGAAATCGAGGGCAATATCGGTCGTTCCTCCTCGAATCGGAAGAAAATGGCGTTGGTTGCTCAAGGGGGGAAGCATGCCCTGACGCGCTATACCGTTTTGCGTCCCCTGGCGGGAGGTCTGGCCAGCTTGGTGGAATGCCGCCTTGCCACCGGGCGAACCCACCAAATTCGCGTCCACTTGACCTCTCTTGGCCACCCTCTGGTGGGGGATCAAACCTATGGCCGAGGCCGTTCCACGCGGTTGCCCGTTTTGGCAACCTTCCCCCGTCAGGCATTGCATGCCTATCTCCTGGGTTTTACCCATCCTGAGACGGGGGAGCGGCTCTGCTTCCAGAGAGATATACCTTTGGATATCCGTGCTTTACTAAAATCTTTGGATTCGCTATAAAAGTCTAGTATCCCTGACTAAATCCCTGTGACATTCTTCGCCTCAAGAGAAACGGATAACGACTCGTCGTGAGGGCCTCCGGCACCGAGCGACACGCGGAGAGGGAAAAGCTCCCTCCCCGTGCACCAAGAGAGGAGATGAGGAAGATGACGGCGATATCCTCCAGCTTCACGCTGGCGCCGGAGGGGAACCTCTCGCGCTACTTACAAGAAATTCGCAAATTCCCCATGCTGGGACCCGAGGAAGAGTACAACCTCGCCAAGCAATTCCGCGACCGCGATGACCTCCCCTCGGCCAATAAGCTGGTGACCAGTCACTTGCGCTTGGTGGCCAAGATCGCCATGGGCTACCGTGGCTACGGCCTGCCCATTGGCGAACTTATCTCCGAGGGCAACGTCGGCATGATGCAGGCGGTCAAACGCTTCGATCCCGATCGTGGCTTTCGTTTGGCCACCTATGCCATGTGGTGGATCCGGGCGGCCATCCAGGAATATATCCTGCACTCCTGGTCCTTGGTGAAGATGGGGACGACCGCCGCCCAGAAAAAGCTGTTTTTCAACCTGCGCAAGCTCAAGGGCCAGATGCAGGCCATCGAGGAGGGCGATCTCAGTCCCGAAAACGTCCGCATCATCGCCGAGCGTCTCGACGTCAGCGAGGCCGATGTCATCAGCATGAATCGCAGGCTGTCGAGTCCTGATCACTCTCTCAACGCCCCGGTTCGCGCCGACGGAGAAGGCGAGTGGCAAGACTGGCTGGTGGACGAACGCGAGGACCAAGAAAGTGAACTCGCCGAACGGGAAGAGCTGGGGCGCAGAAGGACTCTGCTCAGTTCCGCCCTGCGCTCCTTGAACGAGCGGGAGCGGCACATCCTGACTCAGCGGCGCTTGAAGGACAATCCCGTGACGCTGGAAGATTTATCCCAGCACTATGGGATCAGCCGAGAGCGCGTCCGCCAGATCGAGGTGCGGGCGTTTGAAAAATTGCAGAAGTCCATGAAAAACGCGGCAATCGAGGCTCATGCTTAAGAAAACAGAGGGGGCAGGCGGCAGCCTCGCCCCCCTCTCCCCACCTCACCCGGGGTTTGATAAGAGCGAATAAGGGTTGGCAGGCCTCTTTTTTGGAGTTATCCTAAGGAAGATCGAAAGGATTTCATTATGGTCTGTATAAGCAGTTGTGGCACCGCAGGTCCGTCTCCGCTCGCGGAGATGAAGGAACGGTTGGGCCTTGATAATAATAAGAAACTCCTGGATAAAGACCTCACGGGGAAGGCAAAGCCAGAGGATATTTCGCCCCTGAAGGAGGCCCTGAAGCAACAGGAGCCAGATGCTCTTCGTCGCGATGCCCTTCGTCGCGATGCCCTTCGTCGCGATGATGTTACCTCTGCGTTTCAGACTCTGTCGAGTTCCGCACAAGCAACCGTTTTGCAGGCTCAGTCGGAAGTGACCACGGGCGTTGAGTCCGTGTTAGCGCCGCCGTCAGGGGCTGACCGAGCGAAAGCGGGTGGGAAAGCCGAGCGAACCGGAGAGGCTAGTCTCCGTGACGGCCTGCTCCAAACCCGTCCGCAGGAAGATCCCACCGAGGAAGACGGGTCTCGTCCCGTTGGTGCCATCCGAGATAGCCTGTCCAAGCCGCAAACCACCAAGGAAGAGGCCGCTCAGGAAGCCAAAGCGGACACCACGGCCCAAGTCGTGAGCCAAGTCGCAAGCAAGGAAACCGTCGAAAAATTTGTTCGTCCCTCGCCAGAGAAGCTTGTCTCGGGTGGACTGAGCAATCCGGGATTCCAGAGTTTGTTGACCCAGCAGATCCGATTGGCGAATAACGCATATGCCTCTCCCCAAGGCGGCGCGTCAAAGGACAAGGGTACGGCTGTATCCATCGCGGCCTAAGGCAAGACCAAGGGCAACCTTCGGTGGAGAACCGGCTCGGGGCTGGGTGCGTGGCGTCGTCCTTGATCGTGGTGACGTCAAAAATCGTTCTGCTCCCGTGCCCGTTCCCATGAAGGGGGCCTTGCCTCCTCCTTACTCTTGCCCTCCTCCTCACATGAGTCTACCCTCGCGCGGATGACGAATCCGCTTCTCAAGCTGCCTTCGAAGCAGCAAATTCTCGATTTCCTCCAATCTCAGTCCGAACCTGTTGGCAAACGGGAAATTGCTCGGGCTTTCGGGCTCAAAGGCGAGCATCGTATGCCTTTGAAGGCGCTCCTCAAGGAAATGGAGCGCGAGGGGGCTTTCTCTAAGGATATTGCTCGACCGCACTCTGGCCGCCTGCCGGAGATGCTGGTGCTCGAGGCCATCAAGGGCGATGGTCCGGGGAAGCTGCGCGCTCGGCCGGTGTCTTGGAAGGTGGGAGAGCCTCTCCCCAAGATCTTCCTGGCCTCGGCGCGTAAGGGGGCAATTTCCCTTGCCCTCGGTGATCGCGCCTTGTGCCGCCTCTATCGTCTCAAGAGCGGGGGGTACGAGGCTCGACCGATCCAGGTCATGGGCAAGACAAGCGCGCAGATCGTGGGCGTGTTCCATCCCCGCCCCGATGGCTCGGGAGAGGTGCAGCCCACCTCTCGCCGGGAAAAAGGCGTCTATCGCGTGCCGCGAGACGCCACCCAGGGGGCCGAAGCCGGCGATCTGGTCGTGTGTGATTATCTGCCCGGGCACAATCAGAGCCTGAAGCACGTTTCCGTGCGCCAGCGTATTGGACGGGCGGATGCGCCTCGTTCGGTGTCGCTGATTGCCATCCATGCCAATGATATTCCTGTTGATTTCTCGGATGCGGCTCTGGCTGAGGCCGCTGCGCACGGTCCTGCTCCCTTGGGGTCAAGGGTCGATCTGCGCGAGATTCCCCTGGTGACCATCGATGGAGAGGACGCTCGGGATTTCGATGATGCCGTGTGGGCGGAGCCCGAGGGCGACGGCTGGCGCTGTCTAGTGGCCATTGCCGACGTGTCTTGGTATGTGCGTCCCAACGACGCCCTGGACCGAGACGCGGCCGTTCGCGGCAATTCCGTCTATTTCCCCGACCGGGTGGTCCCCATGCTCCCCGAGGCCCTGTCCAACGGCTGGTGCAGCCTGCGCCCCGGAGAAGATCGCGGATGCCTCGCCGTCTGGTTCCACCTGGACCGAGAGGGCAACAAGACCAAACATCACTTCGTGCGCGGCTTGATGCGCTCGTCCGCCCGGTTGACCTATGCCCAGGTCCAGGCCATGGCCGATGGAGAGGAGGCCGTCGCCGCCGAGGGCGTAATTTCCTCGGTGATTGAGCCGCTGTTTGGGGCGTGGCGGGCTCTGCTCGCGGCACGGACGCGGCGCGGTGTGCTGGAACTGGAGTTGCCGGAACGGAAAGTTGAACTCAACGAGGATGGAACCGTTCAAGCCATCGTTCCACGGCCTCGCTTCGACAGCCACCGTCTGATCGAGGACTTCATGATCCAGGCCAATGTCTGCGCTGCCGAGGAATTGGAGCGCCTGCAACAGCCTTGCATGTACCGGATTCATGACCGGCCGAGCCCGGATAAATTGGAATCCCTCCACCAGGTGCTGATTGGCCTCAAGTTATCCCTGGGGAAGGGAAAGGACGCCGTGCGGCCCGAGCATTTCAATCGCACCCTGGCGGCCGTCAAGGGCACTCCCCACCAGCTGATGGTCAACGAACTCGTCCTGAGAAGCCAGGCTCAAGCGGTCTATTCCCCAGAAAATATTGGTCATTTTGGTTTGGGATTGGCGAAGTATGCCCATTTCACCTCGCCCATTCGCCGCTACGCCGACTTGCTGGTGCACCGCAGTCTCGTTGCGGGCTTGAAGCTCGGAGAAGGCGGCCTGCCGCCCGAGGCCCGGGGGGGCTTCCCTGAATTGGGGGAGCAGATCTCGCTGACCGAACGCAGGGCGGCCCAAGCCGAGCGCGATGCCACGGATCGCTTTGTCGCGGCCTTCCTCGCAGATCGCGTGGGGGCGCGGTTTGCGGCGAAAATATCGGGAATAACCTCGGCGGGTCTGTTTGTCTCCCTGCTCTTGACTGGCGCGGATGGCTTGGTGCCCATGGGGACCCTGACCCCCCGAGACCATTACCTCCACGATAAGCTGAAGCAGCAGCTGATCGGCAGAAGAACGCGGAAAATTTACAGCATCGGGCAAGAAGTAACGGTGATGCTCAAGGAAGCCAATCCCCTAACGGGAGGAATGCGCTTCAGTCTCGAGCCTCGATGAAAGAGAAGAGGGTCTGAGGCATGGCCCCGCCTGAGGCCATTGCCCCGGACCCGCTTTTCTTTCACCGCATGAGGTCATTCCAATCGGTATTATTTGACTTTTTTTAGAAAATGGCACATCTCATCAAGGCTGAGAACGAGAACCTCGCTTGACGCATCGGGCTCTGGAACCGTCAACGCTTCGGCCCGAACCCATCTTAAAACGCTGACATCGCTGACACGCGAGACGACGGGCAATCGAGCAAAAGCTCATATTAGCCATCGCATAAAGCGTCATGGACAAGGATTTCATCGCTTCCGGCTTGCCACGGCGGGGTGTGTTCGTGAAGTTGCACCCACAGGAAGGACAAAGATACCGCTGATGGCCGCGGACAAAGCCACTCTTGACATAATCGGTCGAGTTGCACTTCTTGCAGCAAAAATCGCTCATTGCCGTCTCCTTGGGATCCTCCAAGGTAGAGGCGTCACACGTCAGATGGTTCCATATATCTTATGGTAGCACTCTCAGAATGCTACACCATATCTATCTTAATGTAAATCCCTCCGTGCTTTAGGGCGAAAAGTGTGCCAAAAAGAGCAATATCAGGATTTATCAACTTTCTTTCTCACTTCTTTGTAGACTTAGCAAGAGGCTGCTCGCGCCGATCCCACAGCTCAAACAGGCGCCAACGCACCGAGGGAATGTTTTTAATTTGACTGGCAGGAACAAAATACACAAGCGATGTTTCTACTGCCGTTACACGACTGGGCCATGGGGTTGGAAAGAGTCCTTCGACGTTGCCGAAGATATCTCCGGGCTGCAAGGTTTCCTCGCCTTTGCCTTCCAGGGAACAATGCAACCTTCCCCGCGCCACGATGCCTAACGTTTCGTCGGCGATCTTAACCCCCTCGTCAGGAGGGAACCAGCAGGAGGTCATGGCACGCGCCAGCCGGTTCAACGTATCCGGAGCAACCACCTCGCCGAACAACCAACTGTGTTGCAGGAAAATACGGTGGTCGAAAAACTGGAAAGTTTCCGTTTGGAGCCCACTCCGCGCCAGAAAAGCGCGGTAGAGAGAGGTCGGGAACTCGATGGTTTCCACCGGCGTGATGGCACGGTATTCCCCGTCCCAGACATGCTCTTGCAGGGCCGAGAGCTCCCCCACCACCGCGCCGGCCGAAAGGGTGAGGTGGAAGGGATTGCCGCGATACGCCACCTCAAGGCAGCCTGAGAGCAACAGGTAAAGGTGTTCGTGGGAATCGCCCTCTCGTGCCAGCACGGCACCCGGGGCAAAGGTGCGCAGGGGGCAATTCAACAATAAATGGAGGACATGACTAGGGACGCCCGGAAAAAGACCACGTAACATCTGATTGGCTTTATGACGGGTAAAATCGTAGTTACAGGGAATAAGAGCATCCACCTCGCCAAAGGTGGCGACCTCACCCACACGGCTTTGTTCTACGATCAGATGAGGGTGAGGCGTGTGCGTCAGAAGCAAACGCCCAGAAGTATCGCCGTGAAAGTCATCCACCGAGCCATGGATCATTCCCCCCCCGACATCAATTTTTTTCACTGTCGCCGGAGTCAACAGCTCCGCAGAAAATTGGTTGAAGAACTTCTCGGAAATACCAGGAAGAGCCGGATCGCTGACAATAAAGTCGCGCAAAACAGAAAGTCGGCAAATATCGGCCATATGCGCGTAACTGCGAAAACCATCCTCCCAAACAGTGCGAAACAAAAATAAGGTAGTTTCAACAGGATGGGGAGAAAAGACAGGTTTGACCTCTAGGCCATCGATATCGTTCCAGATGCCCTCCACCAGATCGCGGCAATCAAAATAGTGGTGGAAAATTGATGGAGCCATCCCCAATAAGGACATCATCTTCCGCGCAACGGAGGCTCGGACCTGGGGGGTCGCGAAGTGGCGAATGCGCCGGTCCGCGCGAATCAAGGTGGTGAGACCCGCAAAATGATCGTCGTGCGAGTGGGTGTGAAAAATTCCCTCAATCTCGTTGAAGCTGATCCCCAGCGCCTTCAGGGTGGACAAAATATTCGGCCCTGCGTCAACCAGGTAAATCCGCCCTTGGAACAGCAGGATAGCCCCTGTCGTTGGACGATGCGCATCCCAGCCGTCGCCATCACCCGAATGGAGAACCGAAAAGTAGTCCTTCGCTATCCTCTGAAAAGGAAGAGGATAGGGGCACTCGTAGGTTTCCGACCGCTTCAAATTCAGATCAATGGTGACGGATTCCGAGCCCAGGCTGAATCGGAACACATTCAGCGCGAGGCGCTGCACATTGACGCCTTGGCGAATCTCCGTGGGCTCAAGGCCAATCTCCAGCGTATCAACCAGTGCGCTGGGAGGACGGATATGGCCAAACGCAAAGCGAAGCTTCAGCCGCATGCGCTCGCGCGCTTGCTCGGCGCTTGCGCCGGCCGCCATCATCTCGTCTTCATCCAGAAGACCATAGTTTCCACGATGGATATAGTTCATCTGCCCATCAAGCTGACGCCTGGAGCCAATAATCAAGGGCTTGCGCCCTGTATTTCCAGGATGATTGGGCACAATCATCCCTTGGAAGTACAGCATCTGAAGAACTGGGAACTCGCTTAAATTGGCAATCGCGCCGTTCTGGACCATCAAATCCGACAGCAAGACTGCATTTGGCCCTGTTTGAAACCGGATTCCGGCCTCTTCGACCGAGGCGATCAAGCCATGCTTGATCAAATGCTTCACGACATCAGCGGGACAACCGCACAGAATGCGCAAGCCCGCAGCCGGAGCCTCAACCCACCATACCCCCGTGGTCACCTTGATGGCAGACAATCCGGACATGAACGCGCCCTTTGCGGGAAGACGACCCTTACCGCGCACCATCCTTAACCGCGCGCAGTGCTTTCATCACGATCAGCGTGTTGATCATAGGAAAGCATGTTGATCATAGGAAGACATTTTATCCCTCGGACTCTACCACGGGGAATCAGACCACGCTAGCCCATCCGGAGAGGCGGAAAAACCAAACATGCGCAGAAAAACATCAATAGATCAGCCTAAAATCAGGAAAAAAAGGAGGGAATCCTTGGTTTTTATAAAGAAATTAATAAAATCACGACCAAGCGGTCTCTCAACTACGGAGAGTGTTTGTTGGCATGCGTTTCCCATAAAAATGTCGGCCCTATATAATTCATTACTGAAAAAGGCATCATTTGGGTAATTTTTTTTATAGATGTTTTGATTATCTTATGTATTAATCCGACGGGCGCGAGAAGAGGGAGGTTTACAACATATTAAACACTGCTAAAAAATAGTTAAAATTTTACTTATGTTATCACGTTGGCACTTCCTGGA
Source organism: Rhodospirillaceae bacterium (assembly GCA_031546925.1). Classification (GTDB taxonomy): domain Bacteria; phylum Pseudomonadota; class Alphaproteobacteria; order Rhodospirillales; family Magnetospirillaceae; genus Magnetospirillum. The sequence continues at coordinate 10,549 of JAVBJO010000173.1, read as the reverse complement.
GGATGTAAGTGATGCGTATGCAGGACATGCGAATACCGGTAAAAATCGCGATGGCCTTTGCGATCATCGTGTTGGGTGTGGTTATCAGTGGGGGTGTGGCCATTAATCGTCTGGCCGCCCTGAACACAGCGGCCGCAGCGGTGGGCAAAAATGCCCTGCCGAGTGTGAAAACCCTGGGTGAAATCAAAGCCTCCCTGGTGGAAATGCGGCGCCTGGAACTCAGCCATATCGCCAATTCAGATCCCCTGAAGATGGCTGATATCGAACGGGCCATGGCGGACGTGCGGAAAGCCATTAATACTGGGCTGGCCAAATATAAATCTTTGGTCTCTTCTGGTGTAGAACAGGGATACTACGATAATTTTAAGAGCAAGTGGGATGGATACGATGCCATGGAAGCGCCCATACTGGAGCTTTCTCGTGCCGCAAAACTTGATGAGGCACGCGATCTTCAGTTAGGCTTATCTTCTAATTATTACAGAGAAATGCTCAAATTTCTCGATGATGATATTGCACTGAATGACAGCGATGCCACGAAAGCCGTCCATGATTTCGAGGAGACTTACACCCTCTCGTGGGAGGTTCAGCTGATCTCCATCGTTATTGTTGCTATTCTATCCGTGTTTTTTGCCCTCATGTTCCGCTCTGGCGTTGCCGTTCCTATTGTTGCCATGACCGACAGCATGAGGGCGTTGGCCGCTGGCAATAAGCAGATCGAGATCCCGGGCCGGGGCCGGAAGGACGAAATCGGCGATATGGCCGATGCGGTGCAAGTCTTCAAGGATAACGCCATCCTGGCCGACCGCCTCTCCGCAGAGCAGGCGGAACAGCAGCGTGCCCGCGAGGCACGGTCCAGAGCCCTGGAGGCCCTGACCGGAACATTCGATGGGAAAGTCACCGGTGTGCTCGGGATTGTCGCCGGAGCCTCTGCCGAGCTTGAGGCCACTGCCCAGAGCATGTCCTCCACTGCGCAGCAGACCGTGCAGCAGGCGACAGCGGTTGCCTCGACCACCCAGGACACCACCGTCAACATCCAGACCGTGGCCTCTGCCGCAGAGGAACTGTCCGCCTCTATTTCCGAAATCGGACGACAGGTCGCTCAGTCGAGCAAGGTCTCCCTGGCCGCTTCTGACGAAGCCGCCCGAAGCAACGAGACCGTTAAAGGTCTGGCGGAGAGTTCCGGGAAAATCGGGGCCGTGGTCAGCTTGATTAACGATATCGCGAGCCAAACCAACCTCCTTGCCCTCAACGCCACCATCGAGGCGGCTCGGGCAGGAGATGCCGGAAAAGGGTTCGCTGTTGTCGCCAATGAGGTCAAGGCACTGGCAAATCAGACCACCCGTGCAACCGAGGAAATCGGCATCCAAATCGGTGCCGTTCAGTCCGCGACCGCCGAAGCCGTTATCGCTATTGGAAGCATCGCCGCGCGGGTCACGGAACTGAACCAAATCGCCGCCTCTATTGCCACCGCCGTTGAGGAGCAATCCGCAGCGACCAATGAAATTGCTCGGAACATCCAGCAGTCGGCGGCTGGTGCGCGTGAGGTGAGCAACACCATCGGCAGCGTCACCTCGGCCGCCGGGGAAACGGGGAGTGCCGCCGGAGAAGTGTTGTCCGCAGCTCGCTCCCTGTCCAGAGAAGCAACCGAACTGAGGGATATCGTCGGCACCTTCTTAAAGGATGTCAACGCAGCCTAGCCGAGGCCCCTCTTGTGCGTAGATCCCACCATCTCCCCTCAAAATAGGGAGGGGGTGGGGTTGTATTTATCAAGGCAATCAACATCGCCTCCCGCGAAGCCTCGTGCTATAGTGCGCCGCAGCATCAAACCCAAAGGAGAAAAATATGTCCATCAATGGATACTTTTTTGAAGACCTGTCTGTTGGACAAACGGCCGTTTTCGCCAAGACCGTCTCTGAAGCTGATATCGCGGCTTTCGCAGGCGTCTCGGGCGATTTTAATCCCGTCCATATCAATGAAGAATTCGCCAAGAACACCATGTTCAAAGGGCGAATTGCCCATGGCATGCTCTCGGCAGCCTTCATCTCTACCGTTTTCGGGATGAAAATGCCTGGGCCGGGGGCGATTTATGTTTCCCAATTGCTTAAGTTCAAGGCACCGGTCAAAATCGGCGATACCGTCGAGGCCAAGGTCGAGGTCACCGGCTTGGTGCCGGAAAAGAAATTCGTCACCTTCAAAACCACCTGCACCGTCGCCGGGAAAATCGTGGTGGATGGCGAAGCGACGTTGATGGTTCCCAGCAGGGGTTAAGGGGACGGAAGTCCCCTTAACCCCTTTAGAAGTCCATGTCGCCCATGCCACCCATGCCGCCCATGCCGCCGCCGCCCGGCATCGCCGGACCGGCATCCCGCTTGGGCTTCTCGGCAATCATGGCCTCGGTGGTGATCAGCAGTCCAGCCACCGAAGCGGCGTCCTGCAGAGCAGTGCGCACGACCTTGGTCGGATCAATGATGCCGGCCTTGATCATATCGACATACTCACCCTTCTGGGCATCGAAGCCGAAATTGACGTCCTTGGACTCGCGAACCTTCCCGGCGACAACCGCGCCGTCGAAGCCGGAGTTCTGGGCGATCTGACGCACTGGGGATTCCAGGGACAGACGAACGATCTCGATCCCACGCTTCTGGTCGTCGTTGACGGGCTTCAGGCTCGCCAAGGCTTTCGCGGCGTGGAGCAGAGCAACGCCACCACCGGCGACGATGCCTTCTTCGACGGCCGCGCGCGTGGCATGGAGGGCGTCATCGACGCGATCCTTGCGCTCCTTGACTTCGATCTCGGAGGATCCGCCGACGCGGATGACGGCGACGCCACCGGCCAGCTTGGCCAGACGCTCTTGGAGCTTCTCGCGATCATAGTCCGAGGTGGTTTCCTCGACCTGGGCGCGGATCTGACGGCACCGTGCTTCGATGTCGGCTTTCTTGCCGGCGCCATCGACGATGGTGGTGTCTTCCTTGGTGATGGTGATCCGCTTGGCGGTGCCGAGCATGGTCAGGGAGACGGTTTCCAGCTTGATGCCGAGGTCTTCGGAGATCACCTGTCCGCCCGTCAGGACGGCGATGTCTTCCAGCATGGCCTTGCGACGGTCACCAAAGCCAGGAGCCTTGACGGCGGCGACCTTCAGGCCACCACGGAGCTTGTTGACCACCAGGGTGGCCAGGGCTTCGCCTTCGATGTCCTCGGCGATAATGAGCAGGGGACGACCCGACTGCACCACGGCTTCGAGCACAGGCAGCAAGGGCTGCAAGCCGGACAGCTTCTTTTCGAACAGGAGGACGTAGGGGGCCTCCAGCTCGACGGTCATCTTTTCGGCGTTGGTCACGAAATAGGGGCTGGTGTAGCCACGATCGAACTGCATGCCTTCGACGACATCAAGCTCGGTATCGAGACCCTTGGCTTCTTCGACGGTGATGACACCCTCGTTGCCGACCTTTTCCATGGCCTTGGCGATCATATCGCCAATTTCACGCTCGCCATTGGCGGAGATGGTGCCGACTTGAGCGATTTCCTCGTTGGTGGAAACCTTCCTGGAGCGAGACTTGACGTCGGCGACGACGGCGGCCACGGCCATGTCGATGCCGCGCTTCAGATCCATCGGGTTGAGATCGGCGGCGACGGCCTTGACGCCTTCGCGGACGATGGCTTGGGCGAGCACGGTCGCGGTGGTGGTGCCATCACCGGCGAGATCGGCCGTCCGAGAGGCCACTTCGCGCAGCATCTGAGCGCCCATGTTCTCGAACCGATCGGCGAGCTCGATTTCCTTGGCGACGGTGACACCGTCCTTGGTGATCCGGGGAGCCCCGAAGGACTTCTCGATGACGACGTTCCGACCCTTGGGACCCAGCGTGACCTTCACCGCATCGGCGAGGATATCAACGCCGCGCAGCATCTTGGTGCGGGCCTCGGTGGAAAATTTGACTTCCTTAGCAGCCATTCTCGTGAAACTCCAAAGTCTTCAGTAGATTGAAAGAGAGATCGTTCAGGAGAGGATACCCAGGATGTCGGATTCCTTCATGATCAACAGCTCGTCACCGTTGATCTTCACTTCCGTACCAGACCACTTACCAAACAGGATACGATCACCAGCCTTGACATCCAGAGCAACGATCTTTCCATCATCGCCACGGACGCCGGAACCGACGGAGATAACTTCGCCCTGCATCGGCTTTTCCTTCGCCGTATCGGGGATGATGATCCCGCCTGCGGTCTTTTCTTCCGCATCGATGCGCTTTACCAAAACGCGATCATGGAGCGGTCGCAACTTCATGAGAAAACCTCCGTAAAAATCTGGTGTTAGCACTCACTGCCAACGAGTGCTAACGATTTAGGAGGGGAAGGGGCATCTGTCAAGGGCCTAACAACGTTTTGGCAAGAGCCTAACGACGTTTTGGCGAGAAAGGAGCCTTCCGACGGCACAGCGCCACGAGCCCGAATGCGCCTAACGTTTTGTCTGTGTTGCGATTTGATACCTGCGTGAATAGACTGAGCCCCCTTGATTGCCAAGCCTCCTCCAGCTGCGGATCTTCCTATGGATCAAATTCTTCTTCAATTCTCCGTCATGGCGTTGCCTTTGCTGCTCGCCATCACCCTGCACGAGGCGGCTCATGCGGTTACGGCCTCGGCCTTGGGAGACGACACGGCGCGGGTTTTGGGGCGGGTTTCCTTAAATCCCCTGCGTCACATTGATCCGATTGGCACCATTGCCCTCCCGCTTTTCCTCTGGTTTACCAGCGGTGGCGCGTTTGTTTTCGGTTGGGCGAAACCCGTTCCGGTGAATTTCGCCAGGCTCCGCAATCCTTCTCGGGACATGATCCTGGTGGCGGTGGCGGGTCCTGTAAGCAATATCCTGATGGCGGCAACGGCGGTGGCTCTGTTGCATGGGGTGGGGTTCTTGCCCGACGCAGGGCAGGAGTGGGCGCAGCGCAATCTTGAAAATGCGATGGCGATCAATTTGATCTTGGCGGTCTTCAATATGCTGCCCATCCCGCCTTTGGATGGCGGGCGGGTTGCGGTTGGATTGCTGCCGTGGCCGCTGAACTCTCGTTTGGCGCGGATCGAGCCCATGGGAATGATGGTGGTGATGGGATTATTTTTAGTCCTCCCCATGATTGGCCGGAGTATAAACGCTCCTTTTGAGCCTTTCAGCCTGATCATCAGCCCGGTGGTCAATCTGTTGGGGCAGGGCTTGTTCTGGCTGTTTTGGTAGGGAGAGGACGTGGACGAGGACGAAGACGCCTGGAGCGCCCAGGGTGATGAGCGCTTCCTGTTGAATTTGGACGGTTTCGAGGGACCGCTGGATGTTTTGTTAACGTTGGCTCGGGATCAGAAGATCGACCTGGCGGAAATTTCGATTTTAACCTTGGCGGACCAGTATTTGGCTTTTGTGGCCCGGGTGCGGCACCAGCACCTGGAGCTGGCTGCGGAATATTTGGTCATGGCCGCGTGGCTGGCGTATCTGAAGTCGCGCCTGCTTCTGCCCGAACCCGAGGCTGAACCCGAGCAAGAATTGTCCGCAGAAGAAATGGCCGAGGTCTTGGCCTTTCGCTTGCGTCGCCTGGATGCCATGCGACGGAGTGGCCAGCAGTTGTTTGCCGGGCCTCTTTTGGGACGCGCGGTGTTTGCCCGAGGCGAACCCGAGGGCGTGGTGGCGAAAACGCATTCCATCTACGATGTGACGCTGTTCGAGCTGCTGAAGGCCTATGCCGATCATGTGGTCCGGACCTCGGTCAAGAGCCTGCGCATCGAACTGCCGGATCTGTACACCGTCGAGGAGGCCCTACTCCGCCTGGAGCAAATGCTGGGGAAGATGCCGGAATGGTCGGTTTTATCGGCCTATTTACCGCCTTTGGAGGGGGATCGATTGAAGGCGAAATCCGTCGTGGCGGCCACCTTTATCGCCGCGCTGGAACTGGCACGTCAGGGGCGGTTGATCTTGCGGCAGGAGGCGGAGGCCTACTCTCCCATCCGTCTGAAAATCGGAGGCGATGCCCATGACAGTCGATCCTGAGCACCTGCGCGTGGTCGAGGCCCTGCTCTTCGCCGTGGGGGAACCCCTGGAGCAAACCCAAATTGCCAGTCGTCTACCCGAGGGCGTGGACGTGGCGCTGGTATTGCGCGCTTTACAAGAGCACTATGCTTCCCATGGGGTGAACGTGGTGCAGCGCGGCCAGGCTTGGGCCTTTCGGACCGCTCCCGATCTGGCGGGACAGCTGGTGATCGAGGAGACCAAGGAACGCAAATTGTCTCGGGCCGCCGTCGAGGTGCTGGCGGTGATCGCCTACAACCAGCCGGTGACCCGCGCTGAGATCGAGGAAATTCGCGGCGTCGCCCTCTCCAAGGGAACGCTCGACATCTTGTTCGAAGCGGGATGGATCGCGCCTCGGGGGCGTCGGCGCACGCCGGGTCGTCCGTTGCAGTGGGGCACCACGGGAGGTTTTTTGGATCACTTCGGCCTGACCCATCTGGAGGATCTGCCCAACCTGAAGGAACTGAAAGCCGCCGGGATTTTGGATACGCGCCTGGCTGCGCATGCCTATGCCAACCGCGCCGAGGCCCCAGGGCTCATGGTCGATATCGACGAACCTCTGGGGGAGGGCGAATGAGCCCCGTGCGAAACACGCGACCTTACTGCCTTCTGATGGCTCCGCTGACGCCTTATGCCGCCACGGATACCAATATGATGGCATTGGCGGAGGCTCTGGAGAGAAAAGGCATCAACACCAAGTTCTTCTTGGATGTCAGAGGTCATTTCGACCCTCAATTCACCCTCTACCTGCTGGAAGAACTGTTTGAATACAAGGGGCCTCGCTTCCTCATCGAGATGAATGGCCAGTTGGGCTTGGCTCCGGTGGAGAAACAGGGAAGGAAGATTTCGCCTTATGATGATCAGAAATGTCCGCGCTTGTCGGTGCTGGGCTCCCACCCTCTTGATCACATGAGAGGACAGCCCTATCAGCCCGTGAACCAGATCTACGCCGTGCAAGATCCGGCCCATCAAGAGGTCTTAGAGGTTCTGAAATACCGCTGTCGCGATGCCTTTGCGTTGCCGCCCGCCGGGCCTCCTCCTCTGCCGAAAGGCAAGGTCGCCCGGGACCGTCCCATTGATGTGCTGTTCGTGGGCAATCTCGGCCCCACGCCACCCTGGAACGCGTGGCTGGCTGAATTCCCCGCCTCTGGGGCCGAGCGCGACCTGGTGGAGCAGGTTGCTGGCTTGATGCTGGAGGAACCTCAGCACGAGCTTCTCCCCCTGCTGAGGCAGGCTCGGGAGGAGCGGGGGCTACCGCCTGATGCGTGTCACGACTGCGGCTTGGAACGACGGATCGAAGCCTACCTCAGTACCGTTTGGCGCAAGGAGACTCTGGCCTCTCTGCATGGGTTGCGCGTTCATGTTCATGGGCGGGTCAATGGTCCGCTTCCCCTGCCCCCCAACGTGATCCTGGGCGAGCCGATTCCGTTTGTTGATGTTCTCGCCGCCATGGACGACAGCAAGGTGGTGCTTGCCCTCTCGTCCACACGCCGGAGCGTCCATGAGCAAGTGTTCCACGGCTTGAGTCGAGGCGCGGTAGTGGTCTCGGAGGTCTCCACCCTGCTGGAACCGGGCGCAGGCGACGAGGGCGGCGTAGTCTTTCGAGCCTCTTCCTCGGACGTGGGCGAGCAGATGCGTGAGCTCATCGGGGATTGCGCCGGGTTGGACCGTCGCCGCGAGGCCGGGCAAGCCTGGTATCTCCAAGCGCACACCTGGGACCAGCGAGCCGAAACGGTGATCGCTCATATGCAGCCATTTTTGGACGAGCAACGCTCATGACCCTGCCCAAGCCGAGCCGCCCACGCTGCTACATCCACACCACCATGACCACATTTGCCTCCATCGACACGCAGTTGCGAGGCTTGGCCACGGCCCTGAACCAGCAAGGCGTTCACACCCGGATCTTGAACTTTCTGCCCAAGTTGATCAAGGATACGGCGGTAACGACCATGCTGTCGGATCTGTTCGCCTATAAAGGTCCAAAATTCATGATCGAATCCAATGGGAAATTGGATTTCTCCTTCATGAATCCCGATGGTACAAAGTCATTTCCATCGGATGATTATGGCTGTCCGAGGCTGACCTGGTTTGAGTCGTCTCCGGCTTTTAATCTGCAGTATCAGTCGTCTGCGCCGAAGAATCAGATCTACTCGGTGATTGATTCCTCGCATTTGGAGACGTTGAAGCCCCTAGGGTATCGCTACCGCCGCGCCTTCGCCCTGCCCCATGCCGGGCCGCGTCCCATGAGTCAGGTGAAAGCCTCCCGGGATCGTCCCATCGACATCTTGTTTATGGGGCGCATCGGCCCCACCCCGCCTTGGCGCGAATGGTTGGAGAGCCTCGCGCTACAGGGGCCTGAGCAGGACATCGTGGGAGAGGTGGCCGAAAGGAGCCGCGCTGCTCCCTCTCTGCCCCTGCGGCCGTTGCTGGGTGCTGCGCGGCGGGAGCGCGGCTTGCCTCCCGATGCAAGGTGGGAGGCCCTGCAGGAACTGGCGATCCAGACTTATTTGATGGCGGTGCGGCGTAAGGAGACCCTGACAGCGTTGGCGGGACTCAACCTTCACATCTGCGGCGAAGTCAGTGATCCGGGCTCCTTACCCCAGGGGATGACCTGGGGAGAGCCTTTGGCGTTTCACAATCTCCTGGGGTTGATGGACGAAAGCAAGCTGGTGCTGAATTTCTCCTACTTTCTCCAGGGTGCCCACGAAAGGGTGTTCTACGGTTTGAGCCGAGGCGCCTGCATCGCCTCGGATCCTTCGGACCTCATGGCACCGGGCGCCGGAAAAGACGGTGGTGTGGTGTTCTTCGCCCCCCTCTCCCAAGTGCGCGAGCAGTTGGCCGAGGTGACGAGGGATCTCCCGGCGCTTGACCGCCGCCGCGAGGCTGGGCGCGCCTGGTATGCCGGAGCGCACACCTGGGATCACCGAGCGGAGACCCTCTTGGCCGAGATGCAGCCCTTCCTCGACGAACAACGCTAGTTATCCCCGCCGATCCGCCGTAAACTCCGCGCCCAAGAGGGTTGCAAGGCAGGGAACAGACAATGGCGCAAAAAGGGTTTTTCTCACGCCTGTGGGGGCGTAAGGGACAGGGGGAGGCTCCGCCGCCTTCCGAGGCTCCCGTCGAGGAGAAAGCGGCAGAGCCGTCCGTCGAACGTGCGCCAGTGGAGCCACCCATTGAGGTTGTGACGGCAGAACTGCCCCTTGAGATTCCAACCGCAGAGCCACCCATTGAGGTTGTGACGGCGGAGCCGCCCCTTGAGATTCCAACCGCAGAGCCACCCATTGAGGTTGTGACGGCGGAGCTGCCCCTTGAGATTCCAACCGCAGAGCCGCCTCTTGAGATTGTGACGGCAAAGCCGTCTCCCCCCCCCATTTCTCCTCCGCCCGAGTCTCCCCCGCCCGAGCCACCGCAAAGCTGGTTTGCTCGCATGCGCCAAGGGTTGCTCAAGTCGTCCTCGCGCCTCACCCGAGGGATCAGCGACCTCTTCACCAAGCGCAAGCTGGACGAGGAAGCGCTAGAAGATCTGCAAGATCTGCTCATCTCTGCCGATCTCGGCGTGGCTACCGCGGCCCGAGTCACCAAGCGGCTGGCCGCAGCGCGCTTCGGTCAGGACGTGGAGGAAATGGAAATCCGCGCAGCCCTGGCCGAGGAAGTCATCGCGATTCTCGCTCCCGTGGCGCGGCCGCTCGCGCCAGACTTCACGCGGAAACCCCATGTGGTGCTGGTGGTGGGGGTGAATGGTTCGGGCAAGACCACCACCATCGGGAAAATGGCCAAATTCTACCGCGATCAAGGGCGTCAGGTGACGCTGGTGGCCGGGGATACCTTCCGAGCCGCCGCTGTCGAACAACTGAAAATCTGGGGCGACAGAGCGGGATGTCCGGTGATCGCTCGGGATACAGGAGCCGATGCCGCCGGCTTGGTCTTCGACGCCCTGGTGGAAACCCGAGCGCGCGGCGATGATTTGGTCTTCATCGACACGGCGGGGCGGTTGCAAAACAAAACCCACCTGATGGCCGAGCTGGAAAAAATCGTTCGCGTCATGCGCAAGCAAGACGAGACCGCGCCCCATGATGTCTTGCTGGTGTTGGATGCCACGGTAGGACAGAACGCCCACTCCCAGGTGGAAATCTTCCGGGAAATGATCGGGGTGACGGGCTTGATTCTCACCAAGTTGGACGGGACCGCCCGAGGAGGTGTCCTGGTCGCCTTGGCCGAGAAATTCCAACTTCCGGTTCATGCCATCGGCGTAGGAGAGAAGACAGAGGATCTTCGCCCCTTTGATGCCGAGGTGTTTGCGCGGTCTCTGGTGGGGTTGTAATACCGTTTAGAGCATTCTGTGATTAGGTTGAAGCATATCCGGAATTGTGCGGAGATCGTTTGCGCCTTCGGAGGGGGAGAATTGGTCGAGGGGTCTTCCCATTTTCTCCCAGGTTGCGGTCACGGTGCGTTCTGCGGCCTTGCGTAGGGTCGGGCTTTTGTGAGATCCCAGATTGTCGAGAATAACGA
>JAVBJO010000009.1:0-10394 GCA_031546925.1 Rhodospirillaceae bacterium | reverse complement strand
GGTTTGTTGGGGGGGGGCTCGGGGGGGATAGGCTGTCTGGCTTGCGCCGGGGCTGCCGCCCCCTGCCCCGCCCGGGGCAAATGCCCCGGACCCCCTTTTCTTTCACCGCTTCAGCTTCTCCCTCAACCCCTGAAAGACCACGTACAGGGGCGGGATCATGAAGATTCCTAAGACAGAGGCCGCGAGCATACCGCCGAAGACCGCTGTTCCCACGGCTCTCCGGCTCGCCTCTCCAGCCCCCTGGGCGATCACCAGAGGCACCAGTCCTAAAATGAAGGCCAGACTGGTCATCATCACCGCACGGAAGCGGAGCCGTGCCGCCTGGATGGCCGCTTCCTGAAGAGGGATGCCACTCATGCGTTTTTCCTGAGCGAATTCCACGATCAAGATAGCGTTCTTACTCGCGAGCGCGATGAGCACGACAATGCCGATCTGAGCGAACACATCCAAACTCAATCCGGCGACGAGGATCGACAGGAGCGCTCCCACCAGACCCACCGACACCGAGAGCAAGACGGGGACCGGGATGGTCCAGCTTTCGTAAAGCGCGACGAGGAAAAGGAACGCAAACAACACGGCGAGACCAAGAATGATACCGGTCTGGCCGGCAGCTTGCTTTTCCTGGAGCGCAGTTGCGGTCCACTCGAACCCGTATTGCGCGGGGAGGGTCTTGGCGGAGAGGGCCTCCATGGTGGCCAGAGCGGTTCCCGACGAAACGCCAGGGGCTGGACCGCCATTGATGGTGACGCTCCGCACGTTGTTGTAGCGAATGATCGCCTGGGGGCCGAGCCTTGGCTTGACCTCGAGAATCGAGCTTAAGGGAACCATCTCGCCTTTCCCATTGGTGACGTGGAGGCGATAGACATCCTCCACGCGGGCGCGTTCCGAGGCCTCGCCTTGGATCAACACCTGCCAAGTTCGACCGAACAGGTTGAAATCGTTAATGTAAAGACCGCCCAAAGTCGCCTGAAGGGTGGTGAAAATGGTCTCGATCTTCAGACCCAAGGCCTGCGCCTTCTCGCGATCAAGATCCAGGTAAAGTTGAGGCGTATTGGCGGCAAACATGCTGAAGACGTTGGAGAGAGTCGGCTCTTGATTGGCCGCCACCACCAGACCGCGCATCGTCGCCGCCATGTCCTCGGCACTTTGTCCGCTAAGACCTTGCAACTGGTACTGGAAACCGCCTCCGGTGCCCAGGCCCATGATCGGCGGCAGATTGAACGCCAACACGCTGGCTCCGGGCAGAGCCACCATCTGTTTGCGCAAGCTGGCCAAGATGCCTTGGACCTTGTGCTCGGGTGCGGTGCGCTCGGCGAACGGTTTCAGGGTCACCACCATAAAGGCGTTGTTGGATTTGGCGAGGCTATCCAACATGCTGTACCCCACCACGTTGACCACGTCCTTGATGACGGGATTGGTGCGGATCATCGCCTCGACCTTGCGCGAGAGCGTGGCCGTCCGATTGAGAGACGCCCCCTCGGGGAGCTTCACCTCAACGAAGAATGCGCCTTGGTCCTCGTCGGGGAGGAAGCCTGTGGGGATGATCTTACCCAAGCCACCGACAGCCAGAAACAATCCCACCAGGACCACCAAGCTCAGAACACTGCGCCGGACGATCACCGCGACCACGTTCCCATAGCCGTCTCGGACCCGATCGATGCCGCGCATCACCATGCCGATCACCCCTTTGGGAGGCCCCCCCGGTTTCAGCAGCAAGGCACAGAGGGCGGGGCTGAGCGTCAGAGCGTTGATGGCCGACAGCAGCATCGAGGCCGACACCACCACCGCGAATTGGCGGAACAACTGCCCGGTCAGTCCGGGGATAAAGGCCACCGGCACGAACACCGACAGCAGAACCAAGGTAATGCCGATGATGGCGGGGGTAATTTCCTCCATCGCCTTGATGGAGGCTTCCTTGGGGGGAAGATGCTGCTCGTGCATGATCCTTTCGACGTTTTCCACCACCACGATGGCGTCATCCACCACGATACCAATGGCCAAAACCATGGCCAGCAAGGAAATCGTATTCATGGAGTAGCCCAGCGCCAACATGATGGCGAAGGTGCCGATCAAGGATACCGGCACCGCGATGGTGGGGATCAAGGTGGCGCGGAAGCTACCCAGGAACAGGTACACCACCAACACCACCAGGATGAAAGCCTCGATCAAGGTGTGGATCACCTCGTCGATGGTGGCGGTGACGAACTCACTGGTATCGTAGATCGGCGTGGCAGCCAGCCCCTCGGGGAAGCGCTTCGAGAGCTCATCAATAGCGGCGCGGATGTCCTTGGCCACCTGAACGGCGTTGGCACCCGGAGCCTGGTAGATCCCGATGGTGGCGGCAGGTTTGCCGTTCAGATTGGAAAAGATATCGCCGCTGCGCCGCTCGCGCTCGACTCGGGCCACATCGCCCAAGCGGACCACCGATCCGTCCGGGGCAGCACGAATGACGATATTTTTGAACTCGGACTCCTCGGTCAGGCGGCCCTTGGTCAAGAGCGTGACCTGGAACTGCTGCTCGCGCGGCGAGGGTTGTGCGCCCAAACGCCCGACGGCGGCTTGGATGTTCTGTCCGCGAATGGCGGCTTGCACGTCGGTGACCGACAGATTGAACGAGGTCAAACGATCCGAATCCAACCACACCCGCATGCTGTAGTCCAAGGGACCAAACAACGACGCCTGCCCCACCCCCTTGATGCGGGCGATGGTATCGATCATGCTGATGGTGGCGTAGTTGGACAGAAAGAGCTCGTCTTTACTGCCATCCGGAGAATAAACCGCAACCACCTGCAACAAGGCCGAGGATTGCTTCTTCACCGACATGCCTTGTCGCCGGACTTCCTCGGGCAGTTTGCTTTCCGCCAACTGGACGCGATTTTGCACGTTCACGGTGTTGATGTCGGGATCGGTTCCGAGCGCGAAGGTGACCGTCAGCCGATACGAGCCATCCGCCCCACTGGTGGATTGCATGTACAGCATATTATCGACGCCATTGACCTGGCTTTCGATGGGTTGGGCGACAGTGGCCTCGACCACGGCGGCATCGGCGCCGGGATAGGTCCCGGTGACGGAGACCTGAGGCGGCACGATGTCGGGGAACTGCGCGGTGGGAAGGCGAGTCAACGCCAGCACGCCCGCCAGCACGGTCACAATGGCGATGACCATGGCAAAGCGCGGGCGGTTGATGAAGGTGCGAGAGATCATGCCTTACCGCCCCGAAGCTGAAGGAGGGACATCCTCGACGGCTTGGACGGTATCGCCGGGGCGGACTTTTTGGATGCCCTCGACGATGACGCGGTCTCCGGCGGCCAGCCCCTCCTTGATGACGGCAAAGGCATCGCCACTGCTGGCCTCGCCGGGTTGAATGCGGCGCACCTGGACTTTATCCTGCCCATCCACCAGCAGGACATAGGCCCCGGACTGATCCAACTGCATGGCCGACTGAGGAACCACCACCGCCGACATCTCCTTGCCGCCTTCCACCGTCACGCTGACGAACTGGCCGGGGATCAGGATGTTCTGAGGGTTGGGGAAAGTGGCGCGAACGGTCACGGTATCCGTGCCGGGATTGGCGCGGACATCCAGGAAATCGGGTTTCCCGGCCTCGGGATAGAGGGTCCCATCGGCCAGATTCAGCCGGGCGATGGTTTGACGACGCTCCTCGGCGCTGATGGTCCGCTGAACATCAAGCAACTGGCGGCCGCTGACCGGGAAGGTGACATAAACGGGGTCGCTTTTGACCACCGAGGCCAAGGTTTGCGCGCTCGGCCCCACCAAGGCCCCGAGGCTGTAGGTGGAACGGCCGATGCGCCCATCGATGGGGGCGGTGATTTCGGTATAGCTGCGATCAATTTTCGCTGCCTCCAAGCTGGCCTTGGCCTGGGCCACTTGCGCGACGGTAACGCCGTAATCGGCCTCGCGCTTGTCCACCTCGGAGCGGGGAATGTTGCCGGTCTTGAGCAGCTCGCGGCCGCGCTCGAACTGAACCTTGGCATTTTGCGCCTCGGCCTCGGCGCGGGCCACGTCAGCGGCGCGTTGCTGCACCACCGCGTCAAACGGCGCGGGATCGATCACGAACAGCAGGCTGCCGGTTTTAACGACTTGGCCTTCCTCGAACAAGCGTTGGGCGAGAAAGCCGGTGACGCGGGCCATCAGGTCCACCTCGTCCACCGCCACCACGCGCCCGTTGAACTTCCGGGCCGGGCGAATGTCGCGCATTTCCGCCTTGGCCACCGTTACCGCAGGACGAGGCGGAGCCCCCCCTTGCTGGCCCTCGGCCGCCCCAGAGGGGAGGGCAAAAACAACAGGAGCCAATGCGGCAACAACACAATATGCCTTCCAACGGCGGCGACGGATCATGGGGCTCTCCCTCAGAAACCAGAGATTTAACGCCTCTTCCCGCCCTTATATGTCGGATGGCTCCTCAAGGCAACGTAGAGACCGTTTACAAAAATTGCTGCGCCTCATTTGACAGTTCCCCTCCTTTTCCTCATCCTACCATTTGCACTCTGGGTACTGCGAAGGATGGGGCATGGAGATGAAACACATCGTAAAAGGGATCGTTCCCCTGCGGGCCATGCCTTTCCTGGCAGGGCCGTTCCTGGCTGTAATGATGTTGGCCGGGTGTGTCGACGACCCCAACGCCTGGAGCAGCGTCGAGACCGCGGCCGGAGACCGTGTCCTGATTCCCACCAAGGAGTCAGGGATTACGCTCTCTCTTCTGCATAAGTATCCCGGATATGCCCAGGCCTCCGAGACTCCCCTGCGGCCGGTGCTGTTCCTCCACGGCGGGACTTTCCCCGGCTCAGCCACCTTCGGGCTCGATGCGGGGGGCGGGAGCTGGATGGACTGGATGGCTCAACAAGGGCACCAGACCTACGCCTTGGACCTGCGGGGGTATGGCTATTCCTCACGCCCCCCCCAGATGCACCAGGCGGCGAAGGCGCATCCTCCGGTGGTCGATACCGCAACGGCGCTGAAGGACGTGGCCACCGCTGTAGCATACATCCGTGCTCACCATGGCGGACAGCCGGTGGTCCTGGTGGGATGGTCCTGGGGGGCAACCTTGGCGGGAGCCTACACCACGGCCCACCAAAACGAGGTCGAACGCTTGGTCCTCCTCAGCCCGCCCTGGCTGCGCGATGGCGAGAGGAACTCCGCCAAGGCCAGCACCCTCGGTGCTTGGCGCAGTGTCCCCTTGTCCAGCCTCCGCAGTGGTCTCCTCCGCGGGGTTCCCGAAGGCAAGCAAGCGGGCTTCATTCCCTCGGGCACGGTGGAGGCCTGGACCGAGGCCCTCAAAGCCTCGGACCCAGAGGGGGCCAAAATGAACCCGCCCGCGTTGAAGGTTCCCAACGGAGCCGGAGCGGATACCCTCAAATCATGGACGACCAACAAGGCGCTCTGGCAGCCCGAGGCCGTTACCGTGCCTACTCTTGTGGTTCAAGGGGAGTGGGACGCGGAAGCTCCGCCCCATATGGGACTCTCCGTCTTCGCCCGGTTGACCGGTGCGCCGGTGCGACGCTATATCCTCATCGGCGAAGGAGGACATGCGCTCTTCCTGGAGAAAAACCGTCAGCACCTCTTCCGCGCGGTCCAGAGTTTCCTCCGCGAACCTCTCTCTCCTTAAGGTGTCTCCCTCCATGTTGCTGCGAACGATCCCGATTTCCCTCGTCTTGGCGCTCTCCCTCTGGGGGAGTGGCGCCCGGGCTGCCGAAGTCAACCTTGCGCCCCCTCCCCAAGACTGGCGGGAACAAAGCGTCCTCTTTGGACGCATCGCCTCGATGCCGACGGCCGAAGACGAAAAAGTCGTCGCTTGGGTCTGGGAATATCAACAGACCCTCTCTTCCGGCTATCTGTTCGAGGCCGCGCGACGCCAACTCGGGCGAAACCCCGAACAAGCGCTCGAACTTTACGCCCTCGGCCTGATCCGCGGCGATTATGATGCTCGACGCTGTGTCGACACCTCCGCCAGAAGAGCCATCTCCCGACTGTCGCGCCAGGCCGAAGTGGTGGGACGGTATGGGCATGGTTACCCCGTCCTGTTCGGGAAAGCTGGCCTGAAAGCCATGGCGAGACCAGATCTCTTGGGACACACCGTGTCCGCGGAATGGGCCTGCGCCCAAGCGTTATCCGGAATGGGCGCTCATAGCGCAGGGTTACTCCCCGCAGAGAAGTGGCCCGCCGTGGAAGAAAAAGTCCTTACGGAGTACCGGGAGCAATTCGAAGCGATGGCGAAACGCTGATGACGGTAAGGACAAGATCCGCGCCCCCCCCCTTCTTCGGTGTTGAGCAACGGCCAAGGTCAAGACCTACGACTGACTGCCCTCCCCGATTCGCGACAACCTGAACCGGAAGGCGTTTCAACAACGCCAAAATGATTTCTACGCGCTGAACACCTTTCTGCGGACGATTTCTATCCCGAAAAGATGTTGGAATCCGTACGACGCGTACCTGCCCCTTCGCGATTGCTAGCCAAATTGCTAGCCATGTATAGGAGGGAGACAAATCATGGGCCGTTTCACCCGAGCGATGAGCCTAACGTTCTCTAGGCTCTACCGGCTTGGTGGGGGCGGCGGGACTCGAACCCGCAAGGCCAAGGCCGAGCGATTTTAAGTCGCTTGTGGTTACCAGTTTCACCACGCCCCCAAGGATTTTGGTTATAGAGGACCCCAAGCGCTATTTCAACCGTGCAGCTTGAGCATCAAGCGCGCCAGCAAACGCTGTCGTACTGTTCCCCACTTCTTGGATCGAGGTCAGCATCGGTAAGGAATGCCCCGTCGTCAGGGGGTTGTTAAGTTTCGCGCCCGCCAGCCGCTGCGCCTCTCCCTTATCGTCGCTCTTGTTTTTAGACGTATCCAGCGGGCCAAACCCATAGGCGGCGAAAACCGAAGATGCCCCCTTTTGGGCCTTCTTGCCCGAAGACGCCTTGTCGTGAACATCATCGCGACGTTGCAAAAGTTGGTGAGCGGGTTGTGTGGAAACGGGGGTCATCTTTTATCTCCGTGGCCAATCCATGAATCTTATTCCTCCTATGCATATTCCGTGCCAAAGAGAAAGGGCGGAGACGCTTCGATTCCGTCCGAGGGAGTAGGCAAATTTGACAAATGCGCAAGGACATTTCTTCCTAGTGGAAGCTGCGCTATAAGATTTGTTCGACGATATCCCGGCAGGAGTGGAATTCTAAATCATGAGCAAAACGTATTATGTCGTTGGTGGCGAATATGCCGACACCGCTTTTTCGTGCATCGCCGAGGGTCATAAGGAAGACCGTTTCGGCCCCTTCGATGAACGAGACGCTCACGTTTGTTGGCGCGCTCTGACAGGGAAAACCGTCGATAACGCCATGGTGCGCTATTTCATCCGACGGGACGACGATGCGCAGGCCGACGAGTGGTTCGTGGTGGGGGGAGAGTACGCGAGCACCGATTTCGATGTGATCGCCGAAGGGCGCAAGGCAGAGGTGCATGGTCCCTTCCGCCGTCAAGACGCGATGGTCAAGTGGCGAGAGTTGACCGGGAAAACCGTCGATAACGCCATGGTGCGCTACGACCTGTGCACGCGGGAAGAGGTTGCTCCTCTGGGCGGCTGATCCTGTTTGGTGTGGTGACAGAAAAGCAACCGTCTTGGGCGTGGCGATGCTTGGGCGTGGCGATGAGGGAGGGGTAATGGCCGCGTAGATTTCTGTTGGGCACATCTATGGCCTCCAGGCGGGAGGTTTGCATGAGCCCGAGGTAGGCTAGGAAATCCTGTCCTTCCTCAGATCATCGTCATCAACCTCGATCCTCGGGCGGTGAGACTTCGCCTGCGTCCTTTGGGTAAGAACTCTTCACCTGCGTCCTTTGGCGGTCTCGCAGGGGCGGCAGCGCGCCTATGGTTGCCGATATTTTTCCTGATCCAGGAACCGCTTGACATCTTTCCTAATATCCTCGTTATGAAATGGAAACTCTCTTGAAGGAGCCTCCCCTCATGTCTGCTCTGACGGCTTTGCTTGACGTTTACCGCCGTGCGGCTGTTTCCGAGCGCGAGAAAGGCACCTATTTCGAGGATCTGATCCGTTGCTATCTGCAACACGAGGCCACCTATCGGGATCTGTACAGCCACATCTGGACCTATGCGGCTTGGGCGGCTCTCCAGGGGCTGGACCAGCGGGATACTGGTATTGATCTGGTGGCGAAGACCGAAGGGACCAACGAATACCACGCCATCCAGTGCAAATTTTACGCTTCAGACTACCGGATACGAAGGGCGGATATTGACAGCTTTTTCACGGCCTCGGGCAAAGCCCCGTTCACCCATCGGGTGATCATCACCACCACCAACCTGTGGAGCGAGCACGCCAACGATGCTCTCCAGGACCAGACTCCTCCGGTGAGCAAGATCGACCTGACGGACCTAGAGAACAGCCAGATCGACTGGTCCAAGTACTGCCAAGGCGAACCTGCGGCCCTGAAGCCTCGCAAGAGCTTGCGCCCTCATCAACAGCGCGCGTTGGACAAAGTTGAGGCTGGCCTGCAAAAGGCCGATCGCGGCAAGATGATCATGGCGTGCGGCACCGGCAAGACGCTTACCAGCCTGAAGATTGCGGAAAAGCTGGCCGGACGCGGCAAGCGCGTGCTCTTCCTGGTGCCGAGCCTCTCTCTCCTGTCGCAAACCCTGACGGAATGGACCCAAGAGAGCGAGACTCTGCTGCACAGCTTTGCCGTCTGTTCGGACAACGATGTGGGCAAGAAGCGGCGCAAAGACGACGACGTGGTGCAAACCTTCACCCACGAACTGCGCTACCCTGCTACCACCAATGCGGCCCGCCTGGCCACGGAGATGGCTCAACGCTTCGACGCCAGTCACATGAGCGTGGTCTTTTCCACCTACCACTCCATCGAGGTGATTCACCGGGCGCAACAAGATCACGCTCTACCGGATTTTGACCTGATCGTCTGCGACGAGGCGCACCGCACCACCGGCGCCACCTTCGACAGCGAGGACGAGAGTGCCTTCGTCAAGGTCCACGATGCGGATTACCTCCGTTCGGCCAAGCGGCTTTACATGACGGCCACGCCGCGCATCTACGGCGATGGAGCCAAGGCCACCGCAGAGAAAGACAACATCGCGCTTTGTTCCATGGACGACGAGACCCTCTACGGGAAACAGCTTTTCGTGATTACCTTTAGCGAGGCGGTCAAGGAAGGTCTCTTGGTGGATTACAAGGTCTTGGTGCTGGCCATGGACGAACGCCACATCAGCCGCACCCTCCAGAACCTGTTAAAGGACGAAGACAGCCAGATCAAGGTGGAAGACGCAGCCAAGATCATCGGCTGTTGGAAAGCGTTAAGCAAGCAAGACACCCGCGAAAGTCTCCCCGACGACGATACCCCCATGCGCCGCGCCGTGGCCTTTTGCCAAGTCATCGAGACGCAGCACGGCGGCAAAACCCACAAGATCAGCTCTAAAAAGATCGCCGCCATGTTCCAGCGCGTGGTGGAGGAATACAAGAAAACCACCTCTGCCGACAGCGGCACCGCCGCCACCCTGGAATGCGAGGCCTCCCACGTGGACGGCGGCATGAACGCCAGCGAGAAAGAGGCGGAACTCAACTGGTTGAAAGCCGACCTCCCCGAAAACACCTGCCGCATCCTCAGCAACGTGCGCTGTCTGTCGGAAGGGGTGGACGTCCCGGCCTTGGATGCGGTGCTTTTCCTCACCCCGCGCAATTCCCAGGTGGACGTGGTGCAATCCGTTGGCCGGGTCATGCGCCGGGCCGAGGGTAAAAAACGCGGCTACGTGATTCTCCCGGTGGTGATTCCCTCCGGCCTCACGCCTCACGAGGCATTAAACGACAACAAGACCTACCGGGTGGTGTGGCAGGTCTTACAAGCGCTTCGCTCCCACGATGACCGCTTCGACGCCATGATCAACAAGCTGGACCTGATCGGCTCGGACCCCACCAAGATGGAGATCATCGCCGTCACCGACAAAGTGACCAAGAAAAGCAAAGCCATGGCGCTCGACAGCGGCAAAGGCAGCTTCACCATCGGCAGTGTCGCTCCCTCCCGCTCCGCCGATGGCCCCCAATACGATCTTCAATTCCAAATCGGCGAGGTGGAACGCGCCATCTATGCCAAGGTGGTGGAGAAATGCGGCAACCGCGCCCACTGGGAAGATTGGGCCCAAGATATCGCCAAGATCGCCAACACCCACATCACCCGCATCAGCACCATCCTTGAAACCGAGACCAATACCCGGGAACGCGACGCCTTTTCCGCCTTTGCCCACGAGCTGCGCGACGACCTCAACGACAGCATCACCGATGCCGAAGTCATCGAAATGCTGGCTCAACACCTGATCACCAAACCGGTGTTCGAGGCCCTGTTCAGCACCTTCGATTTCGCCCAACGCAA
>JAVBJO010000066.1:0-57628 GCA_031546925.1 Rhodospirillaceae bacterium | reverse complement strand
CCTTGGGGGGCATGGCGACGCGTGTGTAATCGACTTGATTGTGTTTTCTGCGTTTATTGAAGCGTGGCGAAGCGGCAAATGTGAGCCGAGCAGCGCCGCCAGACGCACAATAAGGCGTACGCAGGTCGTCATTCCAATCGGGATTAGGGGGCCTTGAGGCCGCCTTGCCTCAGAATCCGAGGGACCCCAAGCGTGCGTTGCACCAACATCACAATATCCCGCGCTTGCACCCCCGCCTCGTGCAGCTGCGCCTGAGGTGTCGCGTGGTCGATGAAACGATCCGGTAGAACGAGGCTCCGAACCTTTAGACCGTGGTCCAAGAGTCCTTCCCCTGTGAGGAAGTGGAGGACATGGCTGCCAAACCCTCCCACTGCGCCTTCCTCAATGGTGACCAGCATCTCGTGTTCGCGCGCCAACCGAGCAATGAGAGTTCGATCCAAAGGCTTCATGAAGCGCGCATCCGCCACCGTTGCCGAGATACCCATCTCGGCAAGCTCCTCCGCCGCCACGCAAGCCTCTGCCAGCCGCGTCCCGAGGGAGAGGAGTGCGACTTGGGTTCCCTCTCGCACCACGCGCCCTTGACCGATGGGGAGGATCTGCCCTCTTTCAGGAAGAGCGATTCCCACCCCTTCGCCTCGGGGGTAGCGGAAGGCCGAGGGGCGGTCGTTCAGCGATACGGCGGTTGCCACCGCGTGCATGAGTTCGGCTTCATCGGCGGGGGACATGAGGACGATATCGGGCAGGCAGCCCAAGAAGGCGAGGTCGAAGACTCCTGCATGGGTTGGCCCATCGGCTCCCACCAGTCCGGCGCGGTCGATGGCGAAACGCACCGGGAGGTGTTGGAGGACCACATCATGAATGATTTGGTCGTAACCCCGTTGCAGGAAGGTGGAGTAAATCGCGCAGAAGGGTTTAAAGCCCTCGCAGGCGAGTCCGGCGGCAAAGGTGACGGCGTGTTGTTCGGCGATTCCCACATCGAAACATCGCTCGGGGTAGCGCTGGGCAAAACCGTCGAGGCCGGTTCCTCCGGGCATGGCGGCGGTGATGGCGACGATTTTAGGATCGCTCTCCGCCTCAGCAAGCAGAGCTCGGGCAAACACCGAGGTATAGGATGGGGCGTTGCTCTTCGATGGTGCCAATGTCCCAGTCACCACATCGAACTTCCCGACGCCATGATACTTGTCCGCCGCGGCCTCGGCGGGAGGGTAGCCGCGTCCTTTTTGAGTGACCACGTGAATCAGGACGGGTTTACGATCATCGCTGTCCCGAATGTTTTTTAGGACGGGGAGAAGATGATCAAAGTTGTGTCCATCAATGGGGCCGACATAGTAAAACCCCAACTCCTCGAACAACGTTCCCCCGCCGGAGACGAATCCTCTGGCATATTCCTCGGCGCGTTTTGCGGCACGTTCCAATGGCGGAGGCAAGGACTTGGCGATGTCCTTGGCGAAGTGGCGAAATGACATATAAGGCCGGGACGACAACAGCCGCGACAGATACGCGCTCATGGCCCCGACGGGCGGCGCGATGGACATGTCGTTGTCGTTGAGAATCACCACCATGCGAGAGTTCGCCGCGCCGGCATTGTTCATGGCCTCATAGACCATTCCGGCGCTCATGGCCCCATCGCCGATAACGGCGATGACGTGATAGGGCTCAGCATCGGGGTTGAGATCCCGCGCTACGGCCATTCCCAACCCGGCGGAAATGGAAGTCGATGAATGCCCCGCCCCAAAAGCGTCATAAGGGGACTCGCCGCGTTTGGTGAATCCCGACAATCCTCCTTCCTGTCGCAACGTGCGGATGCGGCCCTTGCGACCGGTCAGGATCTTATGGGGGTAGGTTTGATGCCCCACATCCCAAATCAGCCGATCCCGAGGAGTCTGGAAGGTGTGGTGCAGAGCCACCGTCAGCTCGACCACGCCCAGTCCGGCACCCAAGTGTCCTCCTGTCAGGGAGACGGCTTGGATCATCTCTTGGCGGACTTCGTCGGCTAACTGCCGCAACTGGTCCACGGAGAAGTGACGGAAATCCTCTGGTGCCTCCACCTGGTCGAGAAGGTTTCCCTCAGGTTGGGATGGTCCACCGGTCATGGGCTTGTGTTCCTTAGATACGCCGTTTAATCACAAAGTGCGCCGTCTCGCGCAGTAAGTCGGCCTTCTCGTCGAAGGAGTCAAGATGGACGCACGCCTGATCCACCAACATGACCGCCTGCGCCCGAGCCCGCTCTGCTCCCATCAAGGACACAAAGGTCGCCTTTCCAGCGGCGGCATCCTTTCCGGTTCGCTTTCCCACCTCGGCGGCGTCGCCCTGAAGGTCAAGCAGATCATCGGCAATTTGAAACGCCAACCCCAAATTATGCGCATATCCTTTAAGGCCCTGACGCGAGGAGGAGGAAGCTTTCCCCAGAATCGCCCCCGCCTCGCAGGCAAAGGTGATCAGTCGGCCGGTCTTCAGGCCCTGCAATCGCGTGATGGCCGGAACATCCCAAGAGAGTTCGCCAGCCAAGAGATCCATCATCTGACCACCCACCATGCCCTGTCCGCCAGAGGCATGGGCCAGCTCCCATACCAATTGACAGCGCACCTGAGGGTCGGGATGGGTTGCCTCCGCAGCGAGGATCTCGAAGGCCCGAGTCAGAAGAGCGTCCCCCGCCAGCAAAGCGGTGGCCTCGTCGAACTGGCGGTGACAGGTGGGGCGACCCCGACGCAAATCATCGTCATCCATGCAAGGCAAATCGTCGTGCACCAGGGAGTAGCAATGCACCATCTCCACGGCACAGGCCACGCGCATGGCAGCGGCAGGAGAGACCTCGAACAGGCCCCCCGTCTGCATCACCAAAAAGGGACGCAGCCGCTTGCCCCCACCCAAACAGGCGTAACGCATGGCATCAAGGACGCGCCGCTCGGGGCCTTCGCCCGTCGGCAACAGCCGATCTAACTCATCATTGAGGGTTTCTTGGAGGTGACGAAGCGCCTCAGCAAAATGATGCGCACGGGGAACAAGGACAGAGGACACAATGGGGAACTCACTCGGTGGGGAAAGGCGCGACGGTGGGGCTTCCATCAGGACCAAGGGTAATCCGCTCGACCTTGGCATGAGCCTCCTTGAGCCGAGTCTCGCAATGGCGGCGCAGCAAAGACCCCCGCTCATAGGCGGACAGAGCATCATCCAGCTTTGTTCCGCCGGTTTCCAACTGACGGACGATCTTGTCCAACTCGGCCAGAGCTTCCTCGAAGCTCAGGGCCGCCATATCGGGGGGCGTATCGGGGGGCGTATCGGCCATGGGGGGGGGCTCCCTGTTGCAACAAATCCAGAGAGGGCAAGATACACCCATCCGCCCCCGGACGATAGACACCCCGTGACAAGCCTGTGACAACACGGAACCGGGAAGAGGCTGACGGACAGCCATCCCCTTCCCTTTCGTTTATATTTAAGACAAAAAACGGATTCTATTTCCGTTTGACAATCGAAAGGTAGGCTTTTTCCAAACGAGGAACAAAGTCTGCGATGTTCCCCAAGGAACGATCCCACGCTCCATCCTGGAGGACCGTGCGGTACCGTGCCAATTTCTCTGGGTTTTCGGCCAGTTCGACCGCCATGTCGATGTAGCCCTGCATATCGGGGGCGATCAATTCGCTCAGGCCAACCGCCGTCAGCAAGTCTCCCGCCATGCGAGAGACGAAGCTTTTTCCCTCAATGGTCAACACGGGCAATCCCATGCGCAGGGCATCACTGGCCAGCGTCCCCGGACCGTAGGGAAAAGCCGACAAGGATAAATCCGCCAATCGCAATTGCGACAGGTAGTGAGCCGGAACAACCTTCGGTGCAAAAATCACACGAGTCGGTTCGACTCCTCGCACCCCAGCGGCAGCCTGAAGATTCGCCTTTGCCACCTCGCTATCAAAGGTGAGCCAAAGGACGCTGCCGGGAACGCGATTAAGAATTTGCATCCATGCCGAGAAGATCTCCTCGGTGATCTTGTAGGGCGCGGTCAGGCAGCAGTATACAAACGCATTGGGAGGAAGGGCATTGGCCTCCCGCGTGGTGGGGGGGGCAACGACGATCTTGCTATCGTTGGCCTGGTAGATCCCCTCCAGGGGCAGGGGCTTCGGACGATAAAGAGGGGCCGTTTCCGGCGGAATGACGTAATTGTCGCACAGGATGTAGTCTAACTCCGGCAGGGGAATCGGCCCAACGTACCCCAGATAGGTGACCTGGACCGGAGCCGGCTTCCACCGCAGTACCCCCTCGCGCCCCTGGCCGGTCAGGCCACTCAAATCAACCAGAAGATCAATCTCGTGGGAGCGAATCAGGCGAGCGGCCTCCTCGTCCTTGGTTTCCCGGATCCAATGAAACTGGTCAAACGAGGCGATGATCCGTTTACGGGTGGCGCTGGAGTCCTCTTTCGGGCTGCTGCAATATCCATAAATCTCAAATTGATTGCGATCATGGCGTTCGAACAACTCGGCGGTGAGGATGCTCATGGCAAAGTGGCCAAGGAACTCCCCGGACATGTAACCTACGCGGATCTTCTTGTGACGGTACCCCTCGGGCGGGCAGAGCCATTTGGGCGCGGGAGGATGACGCCGCTCCAGCCATTCCTGCGCGATTCGGCATTGAATGACGGGGTCATCGAACAGGGCCATAGCACCAAAAGGAACCATGGAAGGGATGCCTCCTGCCTGGACAACATCCACGATCTCGCTCTTTATCTTGTCCCAGCGGCACGTCCGCTGCCAGATCAAGTTCACGAAGGCTTGGAATTCTAGATTTTCTGGTTCTTCCTCCACGAGCTTACGGTACAAGGTAGCGGCTTCGGCATAACGCTTCTGATTCATAAGCAACGCGCCGTAATGATTCAGGACGGCACGATTTTCCTTCATACCGGGAATAGCTTTGGCCCAGGCCGCTAAGGCTTCGCCCATTTTTCCCATTTTTTCATACAGCAAGGCAATATTGACAAACGCTCCATGGAAACTGGGATTGGCCTGTATGGCGCTGCGATAGGCAACAATGGCCTTATCAAGCTCGCCGATCTCCGTCAGCGCGAGTCCGAGATTGAACCAGGCGATAAACACGTCGGGAGAGGTATTGTAATTGGCTAAAATCCACTGTCGATAGAGGTGGATGGACATAGGAGAGCCGAGAACCAGCCCGGCCTTCCCCATGGCATCGGTGAGGGAGGGCATAGGAACCTGACGCATCAGATCCGGCGCGATGTCTGAAAGAACATTTGAGGCGATAAATTGGGAGAGAAAAATCGGAAGCCACGAAGTCGTCGCCTCGGTAGAAGATGAAGAAGTCATGGAGAGGAAACGCCTTTTTATGAGGGAGAGTTGCCTGATGAGGGGGAGTCCTCTTGGGGTCGCTTGACCACGCGGCGATAGGTATTTTCGAGACTGGCGGTAAATCCTGTAATATCACCCAAGGTTCGTTGCCACGCTCCCCCCCGTAGAACAGCGCGAGCGCGTTCAAGCTTTGCGGGATTATGACAGAGTTCTACCGCCATATGGATGTAGTTTTCAAGATCGGGAGCGATTAATGCACTCAATCCGACACTGGTGAGGAGACTCCCCGCCATGCGAGAGGCGAAGCTCTTCCCCTCCAAGGTCAGCAAGGGCAAAGCCATCCGCAAGGCGTCGCTGGCCACGGTTCCAGAGTTGTAAGGCGTAGTGTCCAGAAACAGATCCGCCAAGGTGAACTGTTGCAAATAATTTGAGTGATCCGCATAGGTGGCGAAGATCAAGCGCTCGGGAGCAACCCCATGCTTGGCGGCGTAGGTACAGAGATTGGCCTGCGACCAAACATTATCCCGGAGCAGCCAGAGCACGCTGTTTTCGGTGCGCTTCAAAATCTCCAACCAAGCAGTGAAGATGGTTTTGGTGATCTTGTGATGCCGGGAAAAACAGCAATACACAAACCCCGCAGGAGGAAGCGCACACGCCTCCCGAGAGAGGGTATGGGCAGAGGGTGAGCGGCTATCGTTGACCTGATACAGCCGTCCCAGGGACAGGGGGAGCGGCTGATAAAAAGGCACCATCTCCGGGGGGATGACGTAATCATCGCACAGGATATAATCCAACTCGGGCAGAGGCACGGGGCCGATGTAACCCAGGTAGGTCATTTGCACCGGAGCCGGCTTCCAGCGGAGCACGCCCAGCCGTGCCCCCAAGGTCAGCCCATTGAGATCCACCAGAATATCGATCTCGTGGGAGCGGATGAGGCGCGCCGCCGCCTCGTCATCGATCCCCCGGATCGAGACCACATGATCAAAGGAGGCCAGCACCTGTTGACGGATCAGGCTCCCGTCTTCTTGGCTATTACAGTAGCCAAAAATCTCAAACCGATTGCGGTCGTGGGTTTCAAAGAGTTGGGCCACAAGGTAACTCATGGGGTGGACGCGAAAATCCGAGGACAGATACCCCACACGGATTTTCTCGTGGTCGTAGCCCTCCGGGGGGCTGAGCCGCAGAGGTGCCGAGGGAATTTTCCGCTCAATCCACGCCTTATTCAGGCGCGTTTGAGTCGGCACATGGTCCGATAAAGCAAGGACTCCCCAAGGACTTTCCATGTTTTCCCCGACGGCTTGCTCATCGTCGAGCTGCTCCCATGCGCACATTTTCTGGCGAAGACGAGTCCTATGCTCAAGAATATCGTTACGGTCGCGGATCTGGTGTTCCGTGGCTTGGAAGGCTCCTTGCCAGGCGGAAAACGCTACGTCAAACCGCCCCGCTTCCTCATGAAGGAGGGCAAGATTGACATGAGGAGGCTGCAAGTTCGGGTTCAATGCCGCCGCGTGTTGGTAGGCAGAGAGGGCCCCAGATTGATCCCCCAGATCCCGCAAATCCATGCCAAGATTGAACCACTCCAGAGCGGTATCCGGAGGATTGGCCAGTCGCGCAGAAATCCAATGCTGGTAAAGAGATACCACCACCGGAGTCTCACGCGCGAGTCCCAGGGCAGCAACGGCGGCGTGAACACATTGAAGGGGAATCGTCTCCATTGCTTCAGACGGGATCGAGTCGATCGCTTCATCCGCAAGGCATCGGCTGAGAAACGAAATCGCGCATTGTTCCAGGGGAGACAGACTCACAGCTTTTCTCAGCCTCCCCCTGGTCTCTTGACGATTTTTCTATAACACTCTTCCAAGCGTTCCATAAACCCTGCCATATCGCCAAGAGAGCGCTGCCATGCCCCCTCCTGGAGGTGGACGCGGTAGCCCTCTAACTTGGTTCGGTTGTGGGCCAATTCGACCGCCATATCCATGTAAGCCTGTAAGTCTGGAGCGATCAGTTCGCTCAAGCCGACGCTGGTGAGCAGACTCCCGGCCATACGAGCGACGAAGCTTTTTCCCTCCAGTGCCAGCAGGGGTACGCCCATGCGTAGAGCGTCACTAGCCAGTGTCCCGGAGCTGTAGGGAAAGGCCGACAAGGACAAATCCGCCAGCGGCAACTGCGCCAGGTAGTCCGCAGGGGAGACTTGTTTGGCGAAAATCAGACGTTCCGGCTCAATGCCCTTCGCCGAGGCGGCTGCGCGGAGATTGGCTCTGGCCCCCCCATTCATCTCGGCCAACCACAAGACGCTATCGGGGGTCCGCCGCAGAATTTCCAGCCAGGCGTTGAAGATGTCCTCGGTGATTTTGTAGGAGGCTGTGAAACAGCAATACACAAACCCATCAGCAGGAAGTCCCTTTGCCTCCCGAGAAGACGGCGCACCAATGGAAAGCTTGGTGTCGTTGGCCTGATACCCCCCTCCCAGGGACAAGGGTTGGGGCTGGTAGAGAGAGGCCATCTCCGGAGGAATGACGTAGTCATCGCAGAGGATGTAGTCCAGCTCCGGGATGGGAATCGGTCCGATGTAGCCCAGGTAGGTGATCTGTATCGGTGCCGGTTTCCAGCGCAGGATCTCGTGTCGTCCACGTGCCGTCAGACCACTGAGGTCCACAAGAAGATCAATCTCGTGCGAACGAATCAGGCGTGCAGCCGCCTCCGCACTCATCCCCAAGGTCAAAAAGGACTGATCGAAAGCAGAAAGCACCCGCTCGCGGCCTGCGTCATTGTCTTTCGTCTGTTCGGTGTTGCAGTACCCAAAGATCTCAAAGCGACGACGATCATGGCGCTCGAACAACTCTGCGGTAAGAACCGTCATAGGGTAGTCGCCAACAAACTCGCCAGATATATAACCCACGCGGATTTTATCGTGTTGGTAGCCCTCGGAGGGACTGAGGTGCTTCGGGGGGCAAGAGTCTGGCATCAGACACTGGTCTAGATAAAATTTAGCTATTTTACGCTGCATGATAACATCATCAAATAACGCTAGGCCACCAAAAGAGATCAAGCAGGGTGTATTTTCTTTCTCAGCAGCCTCCACTATATGGTTTTTCACATCATCCCAACGGCATACATGCTGTAATGCCATATTCATTTTTGCAATAGTTCTTACTTGATTTGGATCTTCATCAAGACTGAAACGAAAATAATCAGCGGCCTCCTCATAGATTCCATATTGATCTAAAATATATCCAAGCTGATTTAAAAAAATTCCGCGACCCTCGGACATTGTAATCGATTTTTTCCATAACCGGATAGCTTTCTCTGGACAATTAAGTTCTTCATACAATAAGGATAGGTGTTCAACACATTTATAAAGGCTCCCTCCCTGTTGTAGAGCTTGGTGGTAGAACGTTGCGGCATTAAGAAGATCGCCGCTGGCCTCCAGGCACAGCGCAAGACTGAAAAGCGCGGCAAAACCATGGGGAGGGGGTGTCGCGCCATGGGAGAGGAGCCACTGATGATAAAGATGGGCCGACAGTGGGTTGCGATCGGGAAGATCTGCCTGTAGATGAATCGACACCAAGGTGGGAAAATCGATTTGCCTCATGATCTCGGGGGCAATGGGATATAGTCTTTTCTCCGCGATGACCTGGGTCAGGAATGCGATATGGGACGCACTTTCGGTGTTTCTGGGCGAAGAGGCGCGTGTCATGAAGAGGAAAGCTCCGGGCTTGTTTTCCGCCGAACGATCGAGTGATAGGTCCTTTCCAGGCTTTCCATAAACCCCGTCATGTTCCCAAGGGAACTCTGCCATGCTCCGGCCTGGAGGTGAGCGCGGTAGCCCTCCAACTTGGTTCGGTTGTGGGCCAGTTCGACCGCCATATCCATGTAAGCCTGTAAGTCTGGAGCGATCAGTTCGCTCAAGCCGACGCTGGTGAGCAGACTCCCGGCCATACGAGCGACAAAGCTTTTTCCCTCCAGCGTCAACAGCGGTACGCCCATGCGCAGGGCGTCGCTGGCCAACGTCCCTGGGCCGTAGGGAAAGGCTGCCAAGGACAAATCCGCTAGCGGCAATTGCGCCAGATAGTCCGCAGGAGAGACTTTTTTGGCGAAAATGAGACGTTCTGGATGAACCCCCTTTGCCGTGGTCGCTGCCTGGAGATTGGAGGTGGCGCATGGGTCCATCTCGGCTAACCACAGCACACTGCCGGGGGTCCGCTGCAGAATCTCCAGCCAGGCGTCGAACATTTTCTCGGTGATTTTGTAGGAGGCTGTGAAACAGCAATACACAAACCCATCAGCGGGGAGTCCCTTTGCCTCCCGAGAAGACGGTGCACCAATCGAAAGCTTGGTGTCGTTGGCCTGATACACGCTCCCCAAGGACAAGGGTTGGGGCTGGTAGAGAGAGGCCATCTCGGGAGGGATGACGTAGTCATCGCAGAGGATGTAGTCCAGCTCTGGGATGGGAATCGGTCCGATGTAGCCCAGATAGGTGATCTGGACCGGCGCCGGTTTCCAGCGCAGGATTTGCGGGCGTCCGCCTCCCGTCAGGCCGCTAAGGTCCACGAGAAGGTCAATTTCGTGCGAACGAATCAGGCGTGCAGCCGCCTCCGCACTCATTTCCGAGGTCAAAAAGCACTGGTCGAAGGCTGCAAGGACTCGTTTGCGGCCGATATCGCTGTCTTGCGCGGCTTCCGTGTTGCAGTAACCATAGATCTCGAAGCGCCGACGGTCATGGCGCTCGAACAACTCGGCGGTGAGGATTGTCATGGCGAAGTCGCCAATAAACTCGCCCGACATATAGCCAACCCGAATTTTATCATGCCGATAGCCCTGGGGTGGACTGAGGCGCTCCGGGATAAAGGTTAAGCGTTCCACTAGACAAGATTCGGCAATCTGTCCCTGTTTAACGATATCGTCAAATAAAGCAAGCCCACCAAATGGCAATAATAAAGGGGGCTTGCCTTTACGTGCAGGCTCAAGGACAGTCTCCGCTAAATCCTCCCATCTGCATGATTTTTGTATTATTATATTCATAGACCTCTCAATATCACTTTGAGATTTATCTTCTTCAAGGCTTTCTCTAAAATAGGATATGGCTTCATCAAAAAATCTATATCTATTCATAAGGTATCCACATTCATTTAAAATCTGAGTTCTATTCTCTCCTATTGTAATGTTTTTCTGCCATAAGATCAGTGCTTTCTTGGGATGACCGAGCTTTTCGTACAATGATGCTAAAGAGTGGATACCTTTATAAGGGCTCTCTTCTTGTTGTAAAGACAGGCGGTAGGCCTCTGCCGCCTTAGAAAGCTCACCTGCGCTCTCTAAGCAAAGACCAAGGCTGAAATAGGCGGCAAACCCATGGGGGTGGTAGCCTCCTCGGACGTGGAAGGAAATCCATTGCTGGTAAAGGTGAGAAGCGACCGGACTGGCAGGAGGAAGATCCACCTGTAAGAGAGCCGACACCAAAGCCACAAAAGAGATCCGCTCCAGGACGTCGGTGGCAAGGGAGAGGGGGGGGGCCTCGGCGATAACCTGGGCGAGGAGGGCAATATCCTGGGCCTGATCCTGGGCCTGATCCTGGGATGGAGAAAAAGGCATCATGATACCACAGGCTTCCGTTTGACGACCGAACTATAAGTGTTTTCCAGGCGCAGGGTGAACTGCGCCATATCCCCAAGAGTCCGCTCCCACGCTCCCTTCTGGAGGAGGGCGCGGTACCCCTCTAACTTGGATCGATTGTGGGCAAGTTCGACCGCCATGTCGATGTAACGCGACACATCCGGAGCGATCAGTTCTGCCAAGCCAACGGTGGTGAGCAAACCTCCAGCCATGCGAGCGACGAAGCTTTTCCCCTCCAGCGTCAACAGGGGCACCCCCATGCGTAGAGCGTCACTGGCCAATGTCCCAGGGCCATAGGGAAAGGCCGCCAAGGACAGATCCGCCAGCTGCAAGCGGGCAAGATAATCCGCTGGAGAAACCTTTAAGGCAAAAATCAGCCGCGTCGGATCGACTCCCTGCGCCACCGCCGCCGCTTGGAGATTCCTCTTGGCCGTCTCGTTATCAAAGCTCAGCCAGAGCACGCTACCGGGGACACGCTTCAAGATCTCCATCCATGCCGTAAACATCATCTCGGTGATCTTATAGGCCGCCGTGAAGCAACAGTACACGAACCCATCCAGAGGCAGTCCATTTTTGTCCCGAGAGGAGGGCGGAGCGATCACGAGCTTGCTGTCGTTGGGCTGGTAAACTCCGCCCAAGGAAAGAGGCTTGGGTTGGTACAGATGGGCCGTCTCGGGCGGAATGACGTAATCGTCGCACAGGATATAGTCCAACTCCGGCAGGGGGTTTGGCCCGATATACCCCAGATAGGTGATCTGCACCGGAGCGGGTTTCCAGCGCAGGATACCTTGGCGTTCTGCGCCCGTTAGCCCGCTCAGGTCCACGAGGATATCAATTTCATGAGAGCGGATCAGTCGAGCGGCATCTTCGTCCTTGACCTCCCGAATCTCGTGGAAATGGTCGAAGGCCGCAAGAATTCGTTGACGGGTGTCGCTGGCGTCGCTGGTGTCGCTGCTGCAATAGCCGAAAATCTCAAACCGACGGCGATCATGACGCTCGAATAACTCGGCGGTGAGGAGGCTCATGGCATAATGGCCCACGAACTCCCCCGAGAGATAGCCCACGCGAATCCTGTCGTGAGCATGACCCTCGGGCGGGCACAACCGCTCTTGCGCAAGGGGGTAACGGCGGTCCAGCGTCTGGGCTGCGATGCGACCTTGCAAGGTGACATCGTCGAACAATGCCAATCCGGCAAAGGGGGGCAAGAGAGGGGTTGCCTCCGCTGCACTGGCCTCCAAACCCGCGATTTCATCCCATTGGCAGGCTTTCTGATAGGCCAGGTTCAAGCGCATGATGATATCGGGCTGCTGAGGGTTTTCTTCCAGGCTTTCGCGGTAGTGGGGTATTGCCTCGGCATAACGTTTTCGGGAGTCGAGCAAGGCCGCACACTGATTGAGGGCCAAGTGCCGATGCTCCGTTGTCTCCAGGACTCGTTTCCAAACTTCAAGCGCTTCGTCGAACTGTTCCGTTTTCTTATACAGGATCGTGAGGTGGAGGGCTGCCTCGTAAAGATCAGGTTTAAGGCTCAAGGCGGTCTGGAAAGCCGCGATGGCGAGGAGGATCTCGCCGGTCTCCACCAATCCGGTACCAAGGTTGAAGCAGGCGATGAAGGCTTCGGGGGCGGTATCAATGTTGGCGAAAATCCACTGCCGGTAAAGGTGGGCAACCATGGGATCCCTGCGGGTGAGCCGAGCCTGGACCATCGCTTCCATCAAGGTCGAGAGAGGGATCTGTTCCATGAGTTCAGGAGCGATCTCCGATGTGTTCCCTGCGGCAATGAAGCGTGCGAGAAAGACGGAAATTTGCGCAGATAAGGTCTCATGATGCGGCATCAGGTCAATATCCCCCCTTGCGTATGCGCCGGTATGCCTCTTCCAAGCGTGCCGTGAAGCCCATCGTATCTCCCAGGGTCCGTTGCCACCTTTCCCCAGCAAGAGCATGGCGATAGATCGCCAATTTTTGCCGGTCTTGGGCAAGATCAACCGCCTGTTGAACATAATCCGCAAGGTTGGCTGCGATCAACGTTTCCAGTCCCAAGGCGCTCAACAAGCTCCCCGCCATGCGAGCGACGAAGCTTTTTCCCGCCACGGTGAGGAGCGGGACGCCCATCCTCAGCACATCGCTGGCGACGGTCCCTGTGTTATAGGGCGACGTGTCGAGGAACAGATCCACCAGGGGAAGCCGGGCTAGATAATCCTCGCGAACCACCTGGGAGGCGAAAATCAGGCGAGAAGAGGGGATGCCTCGGGCCACGGCTGCCGCCCGCAGGTTGCTCTCCGACCAGGTGTTATCCTCGGCAAGCCAGAGCACACTCTCCTCGCTTTGCCTCAGAATTTCCATCCAGGCACTAAAAATGGGTTCCGTAATTTTATGATGGCTGGAAAAACAACCATAGACGAACTTGTCTACAGGAAGACCAAGGGAATCTCGGGAAGGAAGAGGCGAAATGGAAACCCGGTTGTCGTTCGGCTGATAGACCCCGCCCAGGGATAAAGGTTTGGGCTGATAGAGAGAAGCCACTTCGGGGGGGATGACGTAATCATCGCACAGGAGGTAATCCAATTCTGGCAGAGGCACGGATCCGATGTACCCCAGATAGGAAACTTGCACCGGAGCGGGTTTCCATCGCAACAGCCCCTCTCGTGCTCCCGTGGTCAGACCGTTCAGATCCACCAGAATATCAATTTCGTGTTCGCGAATGAGACGAGCAGAGGCTTCATCGCTCGCGCCCTTAAGTTGGTGGGCCTGATCAAAGGAGGCCATGACGCGCCGACGAAACGCGCTCTTGTCATCTCGGCCCGTGCAGTAGCCATGGATCTCGAAGTCTTGGCGATCATGGTTCTCAAAGACTTCGGCCATGAGAAAGCTCACCGGATGCAGGCGAAAATCCGACGAAAGGTAGCCAATCCTGATCTTGGTATGATTGTACCCTTCAGGCGGGCAGAGGAGCTTCGGGGCAGGAGGGGTGCTTCGCGCCAACCACGTGGCGGCGATTTCGCTTTGCAAGGCGATGTCGTCGTAGAGAGCCAAGGCCCCCAAAGGCGTCACGGGCGGAAGAGTCTTCTCTCTCAGGGGAGGAAGCTCCTCCCAGAGACACATTCTTTGCCACATCAAGGTCAAGTAGGCGTGGATGTAAGGTTGGTCGGGGTTTTCCGCCAAGCTGGCACGAAGGTAGGTGGCTGCCTCGTCATAGCGCTTCTGACGCTCCATCACCCGTCCGCAGTTGCCAAGCAACATGCTGGGCTCATCCGTGGTTGTCAGAGCCCGCTGCCAGATGGCAAGAGCCACATCTTCCCGACCCATGTTTTCATAAAGCAACCCCAAGTTATTGGCTGCTAGATGCAAACTCGGCTGGAGTTCCCAGGCTTTTTGGTAAGATGACACCGCGCTAGAGATATCTCCGAGCGCCGTGAAGGTAAGCCCGAGGTTGAACCACGCGGCAGGAACGTCGTCCGAGGTGGATTCATTGGCGAAAATCCACTTCTGATAAAGACGAACGGCGACCAAGGAGGGCGGGTTTGCCGCTTTCACCGCATTAACGAAGGTCTCCAGGCGGGTTTGCCGCAAGAGACTGGGCGTGATATCCGTCTCTTGCCCCGTGGTGAGGGCGGCAAGAAGGGGGCTGTTTTCCGGTGGGCAATTCACGAGGGGACTCCCGTCCGCTTGACCACCGAGCGGTAGGCCCGTTCCAGCCGCGCAACGAAGCCGGAGATATCTCCCAGAGTCCGTTGCCATGCGCCGCCTTCGAGAACAGCGCGGTATCTTTTTAACGCGGATTGATTTTGGGCAAGGGCGACGGCTTTGGCGACGTAGCTCTCTAAGTCGGGGGCGATCAAGTCCGGGAGTCCCACCGCCGTGAGCAGGCTCCCCGCCATGCGAGCGGCAAAACTTTTCCCCGCGACGGTCAACAGCGGAACGCCCATCCGCAAAACGTCGCTGGCCACGGTGCCGGTGTTATAAGGCGACGTGTCGAGAAACAAATCCGCCAAGGCCACGCGCGCCAAGTAATCCCCATGGGCCGCCTTCCTTGCGAAAATCAGCCGTTCGGGGGCAATCCCCCGAGCCCGCGTTGCCGCGCGCAAGGCCTCCTCTGACCAAACATTGTCCTGGGCGAGCCACAGCACGGAGGAAGGCGTGCGATCCAGAATATCCAGCCAGGCGGAAAACATCCGCTCGGTGATCTTGTAGTGGATGGCAAAACAACAATAGACAAATCTATCAATGGGTAAGCCAACGCTCTCCCGGGAACAGGGAGAGCCAGGAACAATCTTGTTGTCATTCGCCTGATAGACCCCACCAAGAGAAAGGGGGCGGGGTTGATACAGAGGAGCAACCTCGGGCGGGATGACATAATCATCGCACAAGATGTAATCCAACTCCGGCAGAGGAATCGGTCCAATATATCCCAGATAGGTGATCTGTACCGGAGCAGGCTTCCAGCGGAGAAGCCCTATGCGTCTGCCTCCACTCAATCCATTGAGATCAATCAGAAGATCAATCTCGTGCGCACGGATAAGCCTTGCGGCCTCCTCATCGTTCATCGCCTTAATGGGATGGAAATGGTCGAACGCTCCGATCACGCGCCGGCGAACCTGACTGCCATCCTCGACACTGCTGCAATAGCCATAAATCTCAAATTGATCCCGATCATGATGCTCGAAAACCTGGGGAATGAGAAAACTCATGGGGCGGATACAAAAATCCGCCGACAGATATCCAACCCTGATCTTGCCATGATCATACCCCCTGAGAGGAGCAAGCCTCTCCGGTGCAGGAGGATGGTGGCGCTCCAGCCAAGCCTGGGCCACGCGGCCCTGAAGGGCAATGTCATCAAACAACGCTAAACTGCCATAGTGCACCAGGCCGGGGCAATCATCCCCATCCGCGAGCAGATCTCGGAGCGCCTCCCAACGGCAGGTCCGCTGCCAAGTGAGCCGCAAAGTCGCCAAAACGTCTGGCTGATCCGGTGTTTCCGCCAAACTGGCTTTAAGATACGCCTCGGATTCCCCGTAACGCTGCAGGGAGTCAAGCAAGCGAGCGCAGTCATTCAGCAAGGGGGTGGGGTCATCTGTTACCGTAAGAGCATAACGCCAGAGAGCTAATGCCGCCTCGTCTTGCCCCTCTTGCTCGCGGAGCCGCCCAAGGGCGTGAGCCTCGTGCGGCATTATGAGCCTCGTTTGACGACAGATCGAAAGGCCGCCTCGATCCGTTTCGTAAAGTTCGCGGTATCCCCAAGAGTGCGCTTCCACGTCTCCCCTCCCTGCAGGACGGAACGATACCCCTCGAGCATCGCCCTATCGCGGGAAAGCTGCACGGCTTTTCGAACGTAGCTTTCCATGTCGGGAGCGATCAGATCGCTCAATCCGACGGTGGTGAGCAAGCTTCCCGCCATCCGCGCGGAAAAGCATTTTCCCTCCAGGGTGAGCAGCGGAAGTCCTCTCCTCAGGGCGTCACTGGCGACGGTTCCAGAGTTGTAGGGAGACGTATCCAAGAACAGATCCGCCAGAGCCAAGCGCGACAAGTAGTCGGTTAGCGCAACGGGAGGTGTAAAAAGGAGACGATCCGAGTTAATCCCTCGATCCTCGGCCGCGCGTTCCAGATTTTCCTTGGACCAGGGATTGTCAACCGAGAGCCAAAGAATACTGTTATCCGATTGGCGCAGAATATCCATCCAAGCGGTGAACATGACCTCCGTAATTTTATGAGGCCGCGCATGGCAGCAGAAAATGAACGAGTCGGAGGGAAGCCCGGCTTCCTCTCGTGGCGGAGGAGGAGGGATGTCCCGCCGCGCGTCATTGGCCTGATAAACACCGCCGAGGGACAGAGGTTTGGGAACGTAGAGATCGACACTTTCAGAGGGGACGATATAGTCATCGCACAACATATAGTCGAGTTCAGGCAAAGGAACGGGGCCAACATATCCCAAATAGGTCATCTGGACCGGGGCAGGTTTATACCGCAGCACATCATCCCGGAAACCGTCGGTAATTCCGTTCAGATCGACGAGGATATCGAGTTCGTTCCGGCGAATAAGTTCTGCTGCCTCTTTACCGTACATATCTACAATAGAAGTAAAGTGATCGAACGAAGAGACAACTTTATCGCGCAAAGCACTTTCGTCATTCAGGCTGTTGCAATACCCATAAATTTCAAAATGATTCCGGTCGTGTTTTTCAAACAACTCTGCAATAAGATAGCTCATTGCATGCATATTGAAATCAGACGACATATAGCCGACGCGAATTTTATCGTGGCTGTATCCTTCTGGTGGAGACAGAAATTTGGGGGAGGGGGATGTCCTACGGTTGATCGTTTTTTCGGCGATATGACGCTGGAGAGTGATATCATCAAATAAACTTAAGGCAGAAAATGGAGATAAGTTATTACATCCAAATACCTCTAGAGCATTTTTTACATCATCCCATCGACACATATTTTGCAGGAGGTTGACGTACTGTTCGAAGGTATCTGCCTGAGAGGGATTATGATCCAAGCTTGCTTGAAAATAATTTACGGCCTCATCGTACCGTTTAAGTTTACTGAGGACTCCCCCACAATGATTGAGGAGACTGCAAGGATCCTCTGTCAGCGGAATAGCCTTTTGCCAAATTTCGAGAGCGGCCTCGAGGTTTTTCGCCTTTTTGTAAGTGATCCCGAGGTTGAGGTAGGTGTCAGCAATCTCCGGCGATATCTCTATGACGTTGTGATAAGCGGCAATGGCTGCCTCGAAATTCTTGACCTCGGTCTCGGCAAGGGCCAGGGAGAACCACGCCCGTAATGTTTGGGGGGCTCCACGATGGGAGAGTATCCATTGCTGTAGGAGATAAATGGCAATGGCGTTATTTTTCCCCAGATCGGCCTTTTCAAGGGCGTCTCTCAGTTCCTCGAAGGGAATGGCCTTCAGAACATCAAGGGAGACATCAGCAGGCATTCCTGCCGCAATAATATCGGCAAGAAATTTGGAATATTCTGTTTCAACAAGGCTTTCCGATAACATCGCCGTCACGTTCATAACAGGACAACCTTTATTAAGGATTTATTAAGAATTCCGTGAGGGATTCCAGAGGGTACCAGGGGGTGAGGGTATGACTTTCGGAGGAATATCCCTCAAAATCCTGTCGTGCGGCAAGATTTTTTCCTTCCTCCCCCTTTTTTGTAATCAGATATCCCTCATAAGCCGAAAATCCCCTCCCTGAAGTGGGATATTTTTGGGGGGAATACTTAGAGCGTGAAAGAGAAGGATTCTCTTTAAAGATATATTTTTCCCACATCTTTCTGATGGGGATTATACTTGACCCACACCCTACAATTGTGAAAATCTCGTTAAGGAGTTGGTGATCCTTTGGGAGAGGTCTCAGTGCGCGAATCAGCCGCGCGATTTCCAAGGGATATTTTCTCGAATTACGTGCACTTTGTTTTCCGTTGATATTCTGGTATCGTGGAAAATTATGAGTACGACTGAAGTTTAGGAGTGATAGGGCATGGCGACGAATCTTCCTCCACCCGTCAATGCCGCTGCGGCAGCGGCTCTTGGTTCCAAGATCGTGTTGGTCACGAGCTTTGCGGAGTGGTCAAATGACGCCCTTAGCGGAATCACCGCGAGCCAGCTGACGCTGCTCGTGAACCTGAACAACGCTCCTGATATCCTCGGGACTTTGAGCGTGGAGCAAATCCAACGCTTGACGGCCAATGCCGGCAGTGGCGGAACGGGGACAGAGATTGGGGGAGCGATCCTCGCCCTCAAAGACGTGAATCTCCTTGCAAAATTTGTTGGTAAAGATTCCAAAGGGAATGTCTATTTTATAGCGGATAAATTTAGTAAAGCCCAAAAACAAGATATGATCGGAATCTGTGAATATTCTGATCTTAGCAAAATAACGGCTACGAATGCGGGAAATCTCCCTGGTTTTATTTTTCAGCAAATCAAGCCGGAGGATATATCGAAGCTAAAACCGGGTGTCCTTGGCGCCCTGGGGCCGACGCAGGTTGCCAGTCTTCGCCCCGATACGGTTGGAGCCTTGGGCAAGAACGAGATCGCCCAGTTGAAACCCGACGCGGTTGCAGGATTCGACGGATTCCAAGCCGGAGAACTCTCAGGTCCAGCCCTTGGCAGTTTCAGCAAGGAGCAGTTTGAGAAACTGAGTACGGCGGCGCTCTCGGGTCTCAACGGAGATCAGGTGGGAGCGATTGGAGAAGCGGCAAGTGCCCAGTCCTTCCTAAGCTCCCTTAAAGAGGCGCAGTTTTTGGCCTTGTCGGAAGCGGCGATCCAAGCGCTGACCCC
Organism: Rhodospirillaceae bacterium; assembly: GCA_031546925.1. Lineage (GTDB taxonomy): Bacteria > Pseudomonadota > Alphaproteobacteria > Rhodospirillales > Magnetospirillaceae > Magnetospirillum. Next base: position 38,446 of record JAVBJO010000066.1, on the reverse strand, counting down.
GGAAAGTTTAGTCAATTTGTTCCAGGCCAGCCAGCTTGCCCTTTTCCTGAAAAATCCTCTGTTAGCGCGCAAATTAACGAGCGCGCAATTCGCCGCTATTGGTTCTCTCGCGAAGAAAACGGACAATATCACCTCTGGTATTTCGATCAACGAAGGCCTTGACCTTATAAACGGGATGTCCCCTGCGGTTGCCAGGATCTTGACGAAGGGCCAGATTACTGCCCTGAACGCGATGCAGATCCGCGCCATGGGCAACAAGGTGTTGGAATTCTCTCCCACACAGCTTTCGGCCATTGGGTTGGAGGGGATTGCGGCTCTCGATGGGCTAAGCACGCCGCCGGAAAGCTGGCAGACCCCCTCAGCGGTGGTGAAGGGGCTTTCCCCCGCACAGATCAAAGGATTGACGTCGAGTCAGATCGGCGCGTTGCGCACCATCGAAGGATGGACTGGCACCCAGGTTGGGGCTCTGTCCCCCGAGCAGATCCTGGGTTTGACCACGGAGCAATTCACCACTTTGGCCCAGGCCAATCTGATTAAGAATCTCCGCCTGGATCTGATGACCCCAGGCCAGAGAGAGCAGGTCATCATTTCTGATGCCAAGTTTGGCTCGGCAACCATTGCGGCTTTGAGCACCGCGCAAATCCGAATTTTGCTGCCGGAGCGTATTTCGCAACTCTCTGCCGGGTCTACGGATGCGCAGGGCGTGGCCGTCGAGACCGACCAGGTGGATGGGCTGACCAGCACTCAACTGGCGGGCATGACGACCGCGCAATTGGCGGCATTTACACCCGTACAGATTGCCGATCTAACCGGATTGCAGCTTTCTGGGCTTAATGCGACTCAGTTCAAGGTGCTGACGGCGGCGGGATTGACGAGCGAGCAGATCAAGGGTCTGTCCCCGACCCAGATCGCAAACTTTTCCCCGGATCAGGTGGCTCGATTCGGAACGGGTCTGATTGCCGCTCTGTCCAGCGAACAACTGGCCAAGATGACCACGGCGCAGATCGTCAAGTTGACGACGGCGCAGGTGGCGGCCCTATCGACGCTGGCTCTTCCGGGGTTGACCAGTCTTCAGGCTGCTGTCCTCAGTTCGACGGCCTGCGGACAAGTGGCGGCCTTGAGCTCGGCTCAGATGGGCGTGCTGTCGGGGGGGGCTGCCAAAGGGTTGACCGCAGCGCAGATCGCCTTGTTGACGGCGGGTGGCACCATCGTGGACCAGGACGGCCAGACCATCCAGATTGAGACCGAACAGGTCGATGCGCTCACTTCGACGCTGATTTCCGGGTTATCCACCAAGGCGGTCAAGGGATTCAGCTCGATTCAGATTCAAGATTTGTCGTCGGAGGCTCAGAATGCCTTCACACCAGGACAAATCGCAGCCCTGTCCCCCGAGGCCGTCAAGGGATTCGATCTGACGACCTGGGGGGCGGCGAATGTCCGAGCCCTGACTTCGGCGCAGGTCGCTAGTTTGACGGGAGCACAACTCAAGCAGTTGGCCCCTCTGTCGCTTCAGGCACTTTTGCCGGCGCAGTTGAAGGGGGTGGGATCGGCGCAGATTCGTGACATGGGGACAAGGGCCGCGAATTTGCTATCGGGCCAGATCGCGGCGCTGTCCAACGAGGTCATCGCGCAGTTCAGTTCAGAGCAGATCGCCGCCATGGGGTCGGGGTCCATTGCGGGATTTACGGCGGTGAAGCTCCCCTTGTTGACCTCAAGCGCCATTCAGGGCCTCGGCGGGAGTAACATCAAGGGGCTGGCCGCTGTCTCGGGTCTGAGTCCGAGTCAACTTAAAGCCTTGACCACGGCGGCCATCCAGGGACTGCAACAAAAGCAACTGCAAGCCGTGACGCCGTCCCAACTGGCGGGTCTAACCAGTGAGCAACTGGCCGTTTTGACGGCGAACCGGTTCGCTGATGGCGATCAGATTGACATTCTGACGGCGAAGCAGATCGGGGCGCTGTCAACGGCGGCGGTGCAGGGGATGACCGAGGAGCAGTTGGCCGATTTGACCGATGCTCAGTTTAAAGGGTTCTCCTTGGCTCAGGTGGGGGGGCTGAACATCACCTACTTGAGTTCAAACCAGATTACCGCTCTGTCGGTGGACCGGATCGGCGGCTTGACCTCGAGCCAGGTCGCCAATATGGATGCGCACCAGATCCAAGCCCTCACCTCGGCCCAGGTTGGGGTCTTATCGTTCGAGCAGATCAGCGGGTTGGGCTATACGCAGCTCACCGCCCTGGGGCCGAAGCAGATCGAGGGGCTCACCCGCGCCCAAGTCGATGCGATGACCCAGGAGCAGCGCAATATCCTGGGGTTTGCTGTCGTCGATAGGATTTTGAACCAAAGCCCCTTTAAGACCGAGATCGAAAGAGTCCCTCCGTCCGACATTAAGGCGCTGACTCCGCAAAAAGTCCGCCAGATGACGGTCGGAGACGTGAGTTTGCTGTCGTTGGAGCAAATGAAAGCGCTGAACATGAGCGCGTTGTCTCCCCTCCAACTGCGCGGCCTGACCTTGGACCAGTTGAAGACGTTGGATCCGGAGAAACTCAATACATTAACGCCGCTCCAGATTGCCTCGTTCTCGGCGGCCCAGATCGGTTCCTTGGACGCCAGCGACGTGGCGACACTGAAACCGACGCATATTGCCGCTTTAAGTCCCGCTCAGATTCTCGGGCTCACGTCCGAGCAGCTGGGGGCGTTGACCCCGGCGCAGATCAAGGCCATGGACATCTACCAAATTCAGGCGCTGACTCCCGATCAACTGCACGCCCTTACCGAGGTTCAGCTGAAGGCCTTGACGCCGGTGCAACTCGGCGCCTTGACCACGGGAGACAGCGGGCAGATCAAGGCACTGAGTCCGGAGATGCTGGCACAGCTGTCTCCGGCACAGTTGAAGGGCTTCAGCCCATCTCAGCTGGCCGCGTTCGACAAAAATCAAGTCTTGGGCCTTGGTGCGCCGCAGCTTGCCTCTCTCAGCACCGCTCAGCTGTCCGGGATGATGTTAAGCGCGCGGGAGATCAAACTCTTGACCCCCGCCCAAGTCGCGAGCCTGACTCCGGAAGCGCTCCACAACCTAGGGGCTGACCTTGCGGAATTGACCCAAGCGCAGGTGAAGTTGTTCCGGCCGGAGCAAATCGCCGCTCTGGGGAATGCCCTGGCGCTTAATCCCGACACCATCGCGGTCTTGGGAACCGGCCAGATCAAGGGGATACCCGAAGGCTGGATGGTGCAGTTCTATGATCGCGGGAATTGGGCAGTGTTGGCCCAACTCACGGGGCGATCCGTGACCGAACTTGAGGGGATGGGCCGGGCTGCTGTGGCGGGACTGCCCCTCCAAGCCACCGGGAGTGTCGCGGGCGATCCGATGAAGGCCCTTTTGGCGAGCTTGACCCAGAAACAGCTCCAGGGAGCCCCCGATCCGTCGTCTTTGGCAAAAATTGACCCGAATGCGTTTGCTCATCTGAGCGATGCGCAAATCGCCACCCTGACGGGGCGAACGCTGGGGGAAGTTTCCGGGCTTACCCTGGACGAAAAGAAGGCGCTAATTCCCGCTAACATGTCGCTTAACAACTTGCAAACAACCAGCATCAAGGATCTGGCGGTCGTCATCGATTTTTTTAATCGAGACGCAGAGGGAAAGGTGATCCTCGACGCAAACGGTCTTCCAACGGTGAATGAGGGCGAAAAACTGGCTTTCTATCAATCTAACCCCGCCCTGTGGGACAGTGTATTGGGAATGCCTAGAACTTCCATCACTACAACTAATTCAACCGATGCGGGCTTGGCAATGCGAGGAAGCTATTTTCTTGAAGGGCAGGCACTGACTCGGGAGATGGTGGTTGCCAGGCCTCCTGTCGTTTCTATAGTAGAGCAATATATTAAATATCCATTGGATAATAATGGAAAAGTTGTGATTCCTCAGGGTAAGTCACTGACGGCTATCGCCGGTATTAATCTGAATGATAATAGCGATTGGTTCCAAGACTCTGCGACATATGTTATCAATCCATATTGTGCGACAGTACGTTCGAAAATTTCGCCACGGTCCTGGCCCCTGCTTCGCAGTTTAACAGTAGACCAGATTAATCAACTGAAAGATCTGGAAGCCAGTGGGGGGATGAAAGAAGGAAATACAGCCGTATCCATTATTGCCGATTTAACCGGGAAGAGTGAGGCCGAGGTTACAGCCGCCATCAACAGTCCAGAGAAGATCTCCCTGTGGCCGTTGCAGGAAGTCCGCCTGAAGAGAACGCTGCCGGATGTGGATGCACAACCTCTGACAGCACCCGATAGCGCTTTTGTCAAGGCAATCCAGGATGCAATTCATATTGGTAGGTTAGATAATGGTGTCTGCCCCTACTGGGACGAGTTATATAAGACGAAATACACTGATTTTAACAATCGAAGTTCTGAGAATGAGCTTGCTTTCGCACAGTATATTGCGAATAAATATTACCCACAGCCGACAAAGATGGATGATCGCTTCAATGCGAAAGAACTTTCTGTTTTGACAGGAATGCCGGAGGCGACTGTTCAAGCGGCGCTCAATGACACGTCCGCCTATTACGCAAAACCACAACCGGCGTCGTTGCTTCTTTATGGCTCTGTAACTGTAACACCGACAACCCCGGCGACAAATACTCCTAAATGGATGGATTTGAGACTTGGCTTGGGACCGTCTTACATCACCATTGATACGTACAACGCCTTTGTGGATGACTTGATCAACAATCCCCCCCCCGATGTGACCAAAGGGGGGATTATACCCGTATATAAACCCGAACAGGCTGCCATCAGTGCAAAGATGCAGCTCGCAATTCTGGCAGGAACGACCTACGAGAGTATCGACGCCTGGGTGAAAGCCACTCCAGAGGAACGGAACGTCTTGCTTTTCAAGAACTCGCTTCCCGCTGGTGTGCCGACCCCTGTCCCCCCCACGTCAGATCTTGGGACGCTCGATAAAAGTAATAAAATGAATCTTTTCAATGGAACCTATCCTTTGTCGAATAGTGTCCTGGCCCAGATGCTGGGAAAAACAGCAAAAGAGATCGAGAAGCTTCGAGAAACTCCCCTTGACGTTCTTGATCTTCCCATCAATGGTGGCAAGACATTCCTACCGGCAAGCATTCTTGCCTCCTTGTTTGGCTATCCTGATCCCGTCACCCTCGCCGGGGGGAAAATCCAGGGCAACGCTGATCTTGACTATGGGCGTGGAGGGGGGTTCGGGACGACGGGTCTTCTGGAGCAGTTGTTTGACCGGAACACCAAGCTCGGTTCCCTTCTTTCCGATGCTCAGATTGGCCAGCTGAGCTTGGCGCAGCTCGCGGCTCTCACGAGCAAGAGTGTCGACGCGATCAAAAATCTTTCAACCGCCCAAAGAAAAGATTTGGAGATCCGCTCCGGCGGGATGGATACGGAGGCCTTAGCGGCGCTATTTGGCTTGGACGCGAACGCGATCAAACACGCGCTGGGTATGGATGTCACCTATGTCACAACTGATCCCGGTCCGCCTCCGAGGGCTGGCGCCGTTGGTGTCGCCAATGCCAAAGCTGCGTACGCTTTGCTTTATGGCAAAAATGGGACGGGGGGCGTGGCTCAGATGCTCCTCGATAACAGCATCAAGCTTGCCGCCGGGTCGGGGAACTTGACCCTGAACTTCATCTCCGCGCTTACGGGAATGGCGATCCACGACCTTGCCCTGATGACGACCCTGGGGGTGGCCAAGCTCTTGAGCGATACGGCCGGTCCAACCGTGGGTATCTCCGTCGCCGGGGAATTCATGCGTGTAGAGGGAGCAACGAATAGAGCCCTCGGCCTGTTTGCCCAGTTGGTGGGAAGTGATCTGGCCACCATCAAAACAGCGTACCAGGTGGATGGGGCGGTGGGTTTGGCCCAATACGCCCTTCGCTTCACCACCGGCCTTACCGACGATCAGGTTAAATTCCTCACGGGGCGGGATACTCTTCAGGGTATCGGTAAGGCGGATCTGCTGGGTCTCCCCCTCGCCTTCACCGCGAAGGACAGCGATTCGTGGAATATCACCAAGATCCGCCAGCATGGATTCACGTCCGAGCAGATCGCCGCCCTGACCGGGGTGGCGCTGGAGGTGGTGAAGACCAAGATGGCCGGGGGGGATAATGAGATCAATGCGTGGCTGAAGACCCTCCCGATCGGGGTTGTCGGTGCTATGACTCTGGGGAATGCCCTGGCGATCATGAAGCTGTCGGTAGCGGATCTGACCGATAGTAAACTTCAGTATCTCACGGGTGTTGCTAGTGTCATTGGTTTGACCCCAACCGAGGTGTCCAGTCTTCCCGTCATTTTCACCACCCAAGATGTCGATGCGTGGAATATTGCCAATATTCGGAAATACGGATTCACCAATGCGCAGATCGCAGCCCTGACCGAGACGGCAGTCGGCATTGTCGATAGCAACATGAGTGGGACGAATAGTGACGAGGCCATCAATACGTGGCTGAAGACACTGACCATCAAGAAAAATAAGTTGGACGCAGTTCTCGCGGCACTGGGGAAATCGGTGGCGGAGCTGGCCGAGAATAAGCTGCAATACCTGACCGGCCATTCAAATATTGCTGGATTGACCGCCGCCGAGGTGGCCAATCTCCCCATCATCTTCACCGCTCAGGATGTCGACTCGTGGAATATCGCGAATCTGAGGCGCTATGCCTTCTCCAACGAGCAGATCGCCGCCTTGACCGGAGTGGCGGTGGCCGATGTCACTGCGGCGATGGCGGGAACGGATACGCAGATCAATACTTGGCTCAAGGGGCTGAACATTGGAACCATGCGCCCCGATGGCGCTTGGAGTTTGAGGGATATCGCCACAATTCTGGGGCTGGAACAGGATCTTAAGGGACTGACTCTGGCTGATATCGCCAAGTTGCCGGTCTCCGTGGGTAAGACCGGGATCCAAACGGTGGAAAGTATCGCCACCCTGACTGGAAGAACCACGGCGGAGATCATGGCGATGACTCCGGCGCAGATCAGCGCCTTACCTCTACTGTTACCCAATCCCATCAATACGGATATGTTCACCTTAAAGCAAATTGCTGCTCTGACGGGATATACAGAAGAACAGTTGAAGGGCAAAACCAAGGTAGACCTCGCTAAATTAAATTTGATTGGCGACTTATCCTATGAGGCCCTCGAGCAAGCTGGGTTCTCCAGGGCCCAGATCGCCAGCCTTCTATCCAGTGTTGTCGGGATCAATGGTCTTGATCTGACCGATATGTCGGTCAATGATATCAATATCTTGCTGCAAGATACCGTCGATTTCTTGACGGCGGCCCAGGTGGCGGCGTTGACGGCGCCCCAGATCAAATCCTTAAGTGAACGTCAGATCGGAGATTTGTCACCGGATCAGCTTTCTGGGTTGTCCGGGACGCAAATTGCCGCCATGAGTGATCGGCAAGTGGCTGCGCTGTTGTCCTTGGGGGAACGTTCCAACGGCGTGACCGTGCGGCATATCCAGGCGTTGACCAAGGCCCAAGTGATGGGATTGGATGTGGCGCGCTATGAAACCAAGACGATTGCCAGTTTGTCGGCGGCTCAAATCAAGTTCTTGACCACGGCGCAGGCGGAAAGTTTGACGTCGGTGCAAGCGAAAAGCCTGACCAGCGCACAGATAGCGTCCTTGAGCGCGGCGCAAATCAAGACTTTCTCGAACGATGATCTGGATGCCTTGACTGTTGGTCAGTTTAAGGGTTTCACTGCCGCACAGATTACGGTTTTGTCAAGTACACAAGTAGGCGCTCTTCTTGGAAATACGAAAGAATACAGCGCTTTGACGGAGGTCATGTTGAAAGCTCTGACCACCGCCAATATCAAAGGCCTGACTCAGGCGGGGTTGGAGGCTTTGACCATTCAGCAAATTGGCTCCATGTCAGCAGGGGTGAAAAACTACGTCTATGCCTTGCTGAAATAAAAAAAGAAAAACTGGATCATATGTAAGACCGGAAATAGTGGTCTTCTATCTTAGAGGGTGCTTGACATGGCTGGAAATAAGGTTCTCCCGCAGAGTGCCGTAGAAGCGGCGCAACTAGATGGTTCTGCCATTGAAAGTTTCTCCGGCTGGGGGACGGCGGCGATCTCGGGGCTAACCTCGCAGCAGGTGAGCACTCTGTCCGCAGAGGCCATCAAGTCCTTGAGCATCTATCAACTCGGGGCGATGACCACGGTTGAGAAGAGCGAAGACGACAAGCCGGTGGGAGGGGGCGTTCTTGGGATAGGCGCGGCTTTTCTCCAGGCGATGATTTCCTCCACGGCGTATGGCTTTACTTCGGCGCAGATCAATGCGTTGGAGGAGAAGGCGGACGCCTCCACCACCCTTGCGGCGCTCGGGACGGGACATCTTCGCGCCATGACCGCGAGTGCGGTGGGGGCGCTGGATCAGTTGGATCACTTCAAACTTACGGCCGCTCAGATTGCGTTTTTACTGTCGCCCGTTGAGGTGCGCAAAATTGCGCCTACCCAGTTTGCCGCCCTACCCTCCGAGCAGATCGGCGCACTACAAAGTGGCGTGATCGGTGTCTTGTTGGCGACGCAGCTGGCAGCTTTAAGCAGTGCCCAGGCTTCGGCCTTAAGAACAGACCAGGCCCGAGTCCTCAATAAGAGCCAAATCAGTGCCTTGGGCATCGGCGTCACAGGGGGCGTGAGCGGTCTAACGCCGGAGGTCGTCACCCGACTGCGTGACGTTCAGATCGACGGTTTAAGTTCTGCACAGATCGCCTTTTTGTCTCCCCTGGGCGTTAAGGATTGGAATACGGCGCAGATCGCCGCGTTGAGAAGCGACCAGGTAAGGGGATTGAACGCCAGCCAGGTCACATTGTGGAACGAGGGACAGACCAAGGCGGTCAAATTCGTTGGTCAGTTAAATGCCGATGCGGTGTCGGTTCTGCGTATTTCCGCCCTGACCGCCCCCCAAATTAAGAGTCTGACCAGCACGCAGATTCGCTTGTTGAGCGCAAATGCCTCCACTTCGGATCAGATTGATCAACTGAGTTCTGCGCAAATTAATCTGTTGTCCTCGGATCAAGTGCGAGGTTTTACCTCGACACAACTGGGGAACATGACTTCGGTGCAGCTTAAGGGGTTAACCGCAGCGCAAATTCGCGCGCTCGGCGCAGAGGTGGTTCATGGACTATCTTCTACGGAAATCGCGGGCTTGGGGACGGCTCAGATCCTGGCGTTTTCGGCTGACCAATTGGACAGCATGGAGATCGCGGGGTTGACCTCGAGCCAGATGAGCAAGATGAACCTCATCCAGGTCAGATCGTTGGATTCCCGCCAGATCGCCACGCTGAGCAGTGCCACCGTCGGGGGACTGACCAAGGATCAACTCGCCAGCCTCACCACCGTCAACGAGGCACTTAACCCCCAGGATGAAGCCTATTGGAAAGGGGCCCTCACGGGGATGACCTCGGCGCAGATCAGCCAGCTGTCTACGGCAGCAGTGGTCGGCTTCACCAGTGGGCAGATCCGAGCGTTGAGCGCCAGTCTGGACCACGAGGATGACCAGGTTGATGCCTTAACCTCAGGGCAGATCAGTAAGTTGACTCTTGCCGCCGTCAGCGGCTTCACCAGTACGGCCATTGCCGACCTGACCTCGCTTCAAACCATCGGGTTGAGCGTGGCGCAGATTGCAGCCTTGGGGACCGCCGCCGTCCGGGGCTTCGCCTTGGGGAGCGCCAATCCCAATATTGGGCTGGGACAGATCAAGGGATTGACCGCCTTCCAGGTGGCCGCCCTGAGCACAGGACAATTGAAAGACATGTCCGTTGCGGTCTTTAAGCTCTTGGGGGTCACGCAACTTAAAGGATTGAGCGAAGCGCAGATGAGCGCCCTTAGCACGGATGTGCTCAAGGGGATGGACTCCAAGCAAATCGTGGGACTGACCCCGGAGGCCATGAAAGGTTTGACCTCCTCCCAGGTTGTGGCCTTGGAAAAGGAGACGCTGAAGGGGATTTCCGCGGTTCAACTCAAGGGCGTGCGGACGGAGACGCTCGCGGCGCTGAGTCCCGCGCAGATCGCGGCTTTGTCCGTGGCTGCTATTTCCGGGATGACCTCGGCCCAGTTGGCGGGGTTGGCCGTGACGAAAGTCATCACGGGAGACCCGCCAGGTCTGGTGACCCAGCAAATTCCCGGACCGTTCGCAGGGCTGACCTCGGGCCAGATCAAGATGTTGAGCACGGCGGCCGTCGCCGGTTTTACCGTCGAGCAGATCCGAGCCCTGTCCGCCAATGTGGATCCCAAGATCGAAACCGATATGATCGACATGCTGAGCCCGGCCCAAGTGGGAGTCTTGTCCGGACCGATCCTCCAAGCCATGAGCTCGGACCAGATCCGCGATCTGAATGCGGCGCAGATGAAGGCGGTCACGCCGTTGCAAGTGCGGAGTCTGCCGATCGTCCATCTGTCCACGACACAGATCGCGGGATTGAGCACGGCTCAGCTCGTTGGGTTGACCTCCGCGCAGATCAAGATGATGACTCCAGAGCAGATGGCGGCGCTGACTCCGCTGCAACTGGGCTCTTTCACCCTGGAGCAGATCCGGGGAATCGGCGGGAAGGGTGGGGTCGATGGGAGAGAGCAGACCCAAAGTCTGACCACCAAGCAACTCCTCGGCTTCAGCCGTGCCCAGATCGAGGCCTTCAGTATTGGACAACGGGACCAGCTCCTCAAGGAGCCCACCGGAACGAATGTGTCCAGTCAGTTTGACGTGCTGACCAAGACTCTGAGCAATAAGCCGCTGGTGTACGTGGGCGATATCAGTGGCGTCAGTCCGACCGCCATTACGGCGCTCAAGCCGGCCCAGATTGCCGCGTTAACGGCGATCGAAATCGGGACCATGTCGCCCTTGCAGATCCAAGCCCTGAAGCTGGCGTTGCTGTCTCGGGTACAGATCGCCGCCTTAAGCGACATCCAGATGCAGAACCTGGTGGCGGATCGGCTTAAGACCCTGACTCCCAGCCAGATTTCCTCGCTCACCACCGGCCAGATCGCGATGATCCAGCCCAGCGCCATCGTGGGACTGACGCCAACCCAGATCAAGGCCCTGACGGGGGACCAGATATCCTCTTTGTCCACGGATCAAATCAAGGCCCTGTCTCCGGCGCAGATCGCAGCGATTCTTCCGGCCCAGATTCCCTTGTTGGGGGCCAACATCATGGCCGTCTTGACGGCCGAGCAAGTGGGCTTGTTCACCTCCGATCAAATCAAAGCCTTGGGACGGGAGCAGATCGCTGCGCTCTCCATCGCACAAATGTCCAAAATGACGGCCGCTCAGCTCAAGATGCTGAATCCAGAGCTGGCCGATTGTCTCGATGATGGGAAGGTGGTGGGGGGAGCCCACGCCGCGGATGGCTCCCTGAGCAAGGCCCAGTTGGCGCGTCTTGCCGCCTTGACGGCGGCGCAGATGGCCAAGCTGCCGCTGACCAATCTGGAGACGGGAAGCCTTCAATATCTTTCTGCCGCCCAGGTGATCGCAATCTCGCCGCAGCAGATTATCGCCACCGGAACCAAGGGATATGCGGGATATTTCGGTTCGGCGCAGATCAAGGCGATGACCACGGCCCAGGTCGCGGTGCTGAGCACCAACGACATCAAGAACATGTCGGTTTTGTCTGTCGGCATGTTCAGTGCGGCCCAGATCAAGGCGCTGAGCACGGACGTGATCCAGGGAATGAGCTCCCGTCAAGTGAGCATCCTGTCGGCGGCCCAGATCGGGGCCATGAGCAACGAGCAACTCAAAACCCTGCTCAATGCCAGTTCCTTCGACGATAACGTCAAAGTGGCCTCGCAGAAGATGCCGTTGATCAGCGCGGCCCAGATCAGCGCCCTGGAGGCATTCCAGATTCGGAGTCTGGATGAGAACATCGGCTATATGACGGCGGCTCAGATCAAGGCGCTGCGTCCGGATCAGATTGCCACCATCGGTGCCGGGCAAGTGACTGCCTTGACCTCGGGTCAGATCGGCATGTTCTCGGTCGCCCAGTTTAATGCCATGGATAGCGATGCCCTCGCCGGGATGGGCGCCGAGGAGGTGAGGGGCGTTACTGCGGCCCAAATCGCCGTGCTGTCCAACGAAAAAATCGCGGCACTGCTGAACACCCAGAATGCCATGAAGTCCTTGTCCTTGACGGCCCTTAAGAAGCTCTCTACGGCTCAATTGACGGCCATTGGCGGAAATCCGGGTGCCATCTTTACGGGGCTGACCGATGCACAATTGGCGGCCTTCTCCGTGGCACAAAAGGACGTGGTTCTGTCCTTTTTCACCTAGACGGAAAAAGGTTTGACCTTACAAATCCCGTTCAAGAGCAACGTTTTAAGATTTATAGGAATACGGATCATGTCAACACTCTCCGCGCAAGATCTCATCAACTTTAATGAAGAGATGATAGAGGCTCTCCTGCCGGAAGATGTGGCGGGGTGGAGTACGGCGGATATCGCAGATTTGACTGCGGATATCGTCCGATCTCTTTCCCCCGAGACCTTCGTGGCCATAATTGATGGCGACGGTGGGGTGGATAGTTTGGATGCCGCCGTTTCCAGGATCCAAGCCCTGCCTGTGTCGGCGCGGGGAGCCATGGATGGGGCCAAGATCCGGGGCCTTGCCCGCACCACGCTGGAGGCGATCGCAGAGCCCGATAACGGGATTGACCGCGCCCTGTCCAGAACCTTCGAGGTGGCTCGGCAACGGCCCGAGGATGCGCAAACCTGGACGGTGAAGAAGCTTGTGGGGCAGCCAGGTCTGGGCGGCGTATTGGTGGGGGGGCTGACCAGCGCCGAAGCAGCGGGCTTTAGGGCCGACGTCATTGAGGCGTTCACCGTTACGCAACTCCAGGGGTTTTTCCAAAAGGGGATATTTGGTGCCCTGATTGAAGGGGTAAACGGCGATATCCAGAATGAAGCCCAGAGCCTGGCGAAGATGCAAGCGGTAACCCCCGATGCAATGCGCTATTTCTCGCCCGAGGTGATCCATCAGTTGTCCCAGGGTACCCTTGCGGCGATGAGTCCAGAGCAGGTCGCGAGCCTTTCCAACGCGACGGACGCGACAGGCGTGATCGCGGCATACCAGATCGCCAAATTGAAACCCGGCGTGGATCACCTGACCCAGGAGGCCGTTGCCGCCCTGACCCAGGTGGAATGGGAAGCCCTGAAGCCGGAATTCATTGCAAAATTTTCCGCCGATGAAGTTCAAGGACTCACCTCGAACGCCATCTTGGGGCTGAATGACACGCAGTTTGCGAGTCTGGTTTCTGTTGAGACCATCGGACACCTTACCCTGTCCCAGATGAGTGGTCTCGCGCCGCGTTTGGCGAAGATCGAACCTCGACAGGTGGCTGCGATTTCGGCCTCAGCCATGGGTGGACTGGCGGATCTCGGCACCCTTCGGCCCGAGGCCTTCGTCTTGATCCCCAACCAGACCCTCGCCGCCATTCCCGAGGCCGCTCTGGCGACTCTAACGGCGGCGCAGGTCGGGGCGCTCAGTCCGGCTGGATTTGCCGCCTTGGTGGCGGGCAAGGATCTCTCCGGTTTGCCGAATGCACTGCTCGCCGCGCTGACCCCCGCCCAAGTAGCGGCCCTGGAGGCCCAGACTTTGGGGTTGGCAGTCCTTCCCTTCGAGCAGCTCAGTGCCAACGCCCAGGCCATTTATAAGATTGCCACTTTGACTAGTGCCAATGCCGGGATGCTCTTAAAGGCCGATATTGCAGCCTATACTCCGTCCGAGGCTGCGGCCCTGCGGAACGATACCATCAAAACGCTCTCGTCCGTGCAGATTGCAGCCCTGCGCCCCGAGGCGTTCAAGGCGATGATCGAGGGGGTGAACGGGATGACGCCCCTTGGCGATCCCGCTCGCCTGGCTCTCCTGCTGGAGACCAATGTCCTCCAGGGGATGACGCCGGAGCAGATCAATGCCTTGTCGCGGGAGACCTTGGCGGTGATGGCCCCTGGGGAGGGTTCGTTGACCCCAGCGGCGAAGGCTGCCTTGGACGCCGCACGGTTAACACCAGACAACCTCGCACCGGCTATGGACGTGGTTCGGAACGCCACCAGCCAAGTTGCCGCCTTGCAAGCGGATGTCATCGGCGCCCTCGGCAACATCATCTACGAGCTTTCCCCCACGCGTTTTGCCGCCTTGATCGAAGGAATGCCCGCGGAAACCTTGGGGAAAGTCCAAGCCCTTAAGACCGCATTGATCTCGCCGGCGCATCTTGCGGCTTTGTCCCGAGAAACGCTTCGTTTGTTTTCTCTCGACCAAGCTGCCGCGATCCAAGACAGCACCGCCAGAGAAATGGTGCGACTCGCCCGGGGGGATGTGAGCATCGCCGGCGGCTACAGCTCCCATCTTTCGGGCTTGAGTTCCGACGCGATTAAAACTCTGGACCCCAGTGTTTTTGCCGCCCTGACTCCGGAGCAAGCGGCACTTTTTGATATTTCGGCGATTGAGGGGTTATCCTCGGTGCAGGTGGCCGCTCTTACCTTGGCGGGATTTGCCGGGTTGATCAGCGACCCGAAAAAGCTTTCCAAACTGACCACGGAGGCCCTCGGAGGGATCAGTGCGGAACAACTCCGAGCCTCGGGTGTGACCTACAGAACCCTGCTCGACCGCTTCAGCACACCGGAAAGACTGAACGCCTTGGGAGGAGAGGCCCGAAAAGTCTATGATGTGCTATCGATCAGCGACAACACGGCAGAGTCCAATCGCACTGGTATCACCGGTGTGGTCAAGACTCCAGAGTTGGCAGCCCTTGTCCGGGACAGCCTTTATAAGAATTTTACCACGCAGGAGATTTCAAATTTCTCTCCCGCCATGATAGCGGTTCTCATTGAGGGGCATGGTATTCAAAAACTGTCTGCGGATCAGTTGCAAGCTCTGACCTTGGATCAGATCAATCTGTTATCGCCCAGTGTTCTAGCGGTTGCCAGCACGGGGGCGGGGAAGGATATCAAGGCGTTCGCTTATGGTGCCCTGAGTACAGCCGCCGCTGCCGCGTGGACCGAGCACGATATCACCGACCTCGACAGTGCGGCCATCGGGGCCCTTCGCCCCGAGGTTCTCAAGGCCGGGATCGGGACAGATGGAACGCGCCTTCTCGCTTTGACAACATCCCAGTTGAATGCCTTGACGCCGGCGCAGCTTGGGGCGCTCTCGACCGAGGCGCTGGATGCCCTCAAGAACGATTTCGATAAATATGATGGCCTGGGAAGCGCCGCGAAGGAAGCCATTGACGTCGGTCTCGCCGGGGTCGCTTTCGATTGGGCCGGTAAGGCCGCGACCTTGACCTCGAGTGAGGCGGCTGCTCTCAGCAGTTCCGCCCTTGCCGCCGAAACGTTGACTTCGAGTCTCATTGCCACGATTCCCACCGCCGCCATCGCGGCACTGTCCACCGCGGCCCTGCTGCCCAAGGTGCTAAGCGCCTTGACGGATGCGCAGATGGCAGCCCTGCCCCTGTCCGCCCTGCTCCGATTCAGCAGTGTGCAGGTCAATGCTCTGTCGAGCGATGCGGCCGATGCCCTGACCAGCGATCAAGTGGCCTTTCTTTCGCCGCAAGCTCTGGCGGGAATGCAGGGGGCGTTCCTCGGCCAGATCAAGCCAGATATCTTTAAACGGTTTTCCGCCGCTCAACTTCAAGCCCTGGGAAACACCGAGGCGGCAAGCGCCATAACCTCGGAGCAACTTCAAAAGCTGGATCCGCAACTGGTCGGGAAGCTTTCCCTGGCCCTCCTGTCCCATTTGGATGCGACGACCTTGGGGGGGCTTTCCCCCGCCCAGGCAGCGGCGCTGGGGGGAAACCAGGTGAATGCCCTGGCCCCGTCGGGAATTAAGGGACTGACAAAGGAGAGCCTGCTGGCGATCCGTCCGGAAAACCTGACCGCAGCCGCGCTTTTTGCCCTCAGGGACCTCCAGGTGGAGTGGTTGCCGATCACGACCTTGCAAAAGCTGACCTCCAGCCAAATTTCCGGGTTGTTGTCGGGCAATGCCAACAATTTACGCGTCGAGCAACTGGCGGCCCTGTCTCCCGCCGCCTTGAGCGGAATCGGGAAAGGGGCGGCCAGCGCTCTGCTGCCCGGCTTCCTGCGCGGACTCAGCGCGGAGCAGGTTCGGGCGCTGAATCCGGTCTTGTTTATCGGGATGTCCCTGGCGCAATTCTCCGCCCTTTCACCGGAAGCCTTGGCGGGAATGACCCCGGAGCAAATCAAGAATGTCAGCAGTGCACACCTGTTGATGCTCTCGGTTGACCAGTTCAGGGCTCTGCCGCCAGAAGTCGTCGGTGCCATTCAACCCAATCAGTTCTTGGCCTTGACTCCTGAGATTCTCGGAACTCTGACCCCAGAGGTGGTTCGAAAATTCTCTCCCAACATTATTAAGCTCTTTTCGGCGAAGCAAATCGGGGATTTAACCAAGGAGGCCCTTGCGGGGCTCTCCTCGGCTCAGGTGGGCGTGCTGCGGCTCGAGGTGATGGCAGCCCTCACGGTGGAACAGGCAAAGGTCTTCACCACCGATTTCACCAAGGGATTCCGCGTCGATCAGCTCCGCGCCTTGACTCCCCAGGTGCGTCAAGCCTTCAGCACCGATGCCATGGGCGTTCTGACCGCCGAGCAGATCACGGCCTTTAGTCCGACCGATATAGCAAATTTTTCCACCGACCAAATCAGGGCTCTGTCAGGGTTCGCCATCAGCGGCCTGCAAATTAAACAAGCCAAAGCCATCAAGGCGGAGGGATTCCAAGTCCTGAGCGGGGATCAGGCGCGCCTTTTGAAGATTGAAGTGCTGAAGGGGTTGATGGAGACCGGTAAAATCCAGAACCTCACCGGGGAAGCCATCGCGGCCTTTGGGAAGGATCAGGCCAAAACCTTCACCACCGATGTTATTACGGCTCTGGGGGTGAAAGCGGCCTCCTTCACCAACTCGGCCTTAACGGGCCTCAGCAAGGAGCAATTGGGGGCCTTTGACGCGGCGGCGATCCAGAATTTGGACAAGTCCAAGGCGGAGCTTTTCTCCCCCGGTGCCATCGCCTTGTTGGGGAAAAAGGCGGGAAGCTTTTCCGCCGACGCGGTAGCCCGCTTCGATCTGAGCCGGGCCGTCGCCTTCTCGCCGGAGGCCATCGCCCTCCTGGGCGCGGCTGCGGGGTCCTTCCTGGGAACGGCTCTGCCGAAGTTTACCTTGGACCAGGGGAAAGCCCTGACTTCAGACGCGATCACTGCGCTTGGGGACAAGGCGGCGGGATTGCAGCCTGCGGTGCTCGGAGGACTCTCCTTGGCGCAGGTGGATGCGTTGACCGTTGAGGCCATCCAGGTGCTTCGGCCTCCATCCCTCGCCGTGCTGAGCCCAGCGGCTGCGGAGAAACTGGCCAAGGGGATTGATCGGCTTGGTGTAGCACAAATCTCTGCCCTTCAGCCTCAGGCCTTGGCCGCCTTGGTGGAGAAAGCCCTGGGTGGAGGAGGCTCGCTCTTCTTTGCGAAAACTCCTGCGTCGGGAGAGACCCATCCCCCGGTCTATGGCTTGACCCCGGCTCAGATCGGGGCGTTGAGTCCTGTGGCCTTGGCCTTGCTCAAGAATGAGTACGAAGATCAGATCAACGCGAATCTAGCCCTGAAAAGACCCTTTGAGCTCGCCACGGCCACAAACCTTGGGACCTACACCACGGGGGACATTCGAGGCCTTACGGGGGGAGACATTCAGGCCCTGAGCCCGGACCGATTCCAGACCATGATCGTCGGAAGCGGAGGCGAGACTCTGTCTGAGCGATTCAAGAGTCTGTCGGCGGGGGCCCTCGCCGCCCTGAATCCGGGCCAGATCCGTGGTCTAACCCCGGAACAGTTGCAAGCCCTGCTTCCCGACCTCATCCGGGGCATGAGAAGCGATGCCTTTTCGACCCTTTCTCCCGATGGCGTTCAGGCCCTCAGTCCCGAGCAGCTCAAGGTCATGGCTGCGGAATCGGTGCGATCCTTCCAGTACAACGACATCGGTGCGGACGGGATGGTGGCGCTTTTAGGCAATGCGACCCAGATTCGCAAACTCTCCAAAGAGGTGTTCGGGGCGATGTCCTCCACCGATCTGGGTATGATCGACACCGCCGAGGTGCGGACCTTGACCGCCGAGCAGATCAGCGGGATGGGACACGATCAACTGACCTGGTTGGGGGAAAAGGTCTGGAGCCTGAATATGGCCCAGATCGCAGGAATCGACTCCACGGCCATTTCCGCTTTGGATGGCAACATCATCAAGGGGTTTAGCCCGGCTCAGTTGCGGGCGTTGAGCAGCGACCAGATCCAGGGAATACAAGCTCACGCCTTTAATGGTCTTTCTGTGGCGCAGATTGGCCAGCTTTTGCCCAGTCAGATCGCCGTTCTTCGCGCAGACCTGATGGATGGCTGGGATGCCACCAAGCTCAAGAGTCTCAAGTTGGCGTCCCTAACCGCGGCCCAGCGCGGGATGTTCATGGCGGGACTCGACAAGGGCCGTATCGAGAACCTGGATCCGAGCCAGATCAAATTGTTGACCTCGGCGCAGTTTGGCGGGCTCACGGCGGGAGGGGTCGCTCTTGACGGGTCGGGTCTGACCACGACGGCCCTTGTTGGGTTGTTGGACACGGGAACCACCTTGACCAACGTACGGGTGAATGGCGTCGCCTTCGCCACGGATACCAACGCCCTCACCGTTCTCGACAAAAAAGCCACCGAAACCTTGTTGGAAACCACCAAAGCAGGGCTGGCCGGGATAACTGCGGCCGATGCCATCGCGCTTGAGGACGGTGACACCCTGACGACCGCCGATCTTGCGGCTCTTCTGGGCGACGGGAAGACACTGGCCAATGTGTGGGTGAATGGTGTCGCCTTTGTCACCGATCCGGACAAGACCCCCCTTTCCGCCTCTGATCTTGGCGCTCTGGTGGCGGGAATGATGGGAGTGACCTGGCGCAACGGGATTGCCCTGCACAAGGATGGTATGACCACGGCGGAGTTGGCTGCGTTGTTGGGGAACGGGACAACCCTCGCCAATGTCTGGCTCAACGGGGTGGAATTCGCCCGTGCCCTCGGCAAGAGCGCCCTGACGGCGGATCAACTCAAGGCGCTGTTGTCCTTGGCAGGAGCGCCCATCAATGCCTATGAGGGAGACCAGGTTGACGGACTCACCTCGAAACAGATGCTGGTTCTGACGTCGGCTCAACTTGCTGGTTTCACCTCGGACCAGGTTGGGGACTTGAATGATCTCCAGCTCAAGGGCCTGCTGGCGACGCAAATTCGGGGATTAAGTTCCAACGCGGTGAAGGGATTCACCTCGGACCAAATCAAGGGACTGACGGCGGAGCAGGTGGCGGGGCTCACCACGACCCAAGTCCGCAATCTGGATTCCTTGGCGGCCCAAGGCCTGAATTCGGGGCAAATCGCCAAGATGAGCACCGCTCAAATCAAGGCCTTGACCAGTGACCAGGTCAAAAACCTGGATGCCAATGCTCTGCGGGGCCTCAGCAAGGCGCAACTCAGCCTCCTGACCACGACGGAGCAGATCCTCGGTCTGTCGGCGGCGCAGATCGCGCAAGTGACCAATGCTGCCGCCGTGGGCTTCACCTCGGCACAGATCAACCAGTTAACCGCAAGCCTGACGGCCGAGACCGATCAAGTGGATGGTTTGACCTCGGGTCAAATCGCGGGAATGCTCGTTCCGGTGATGGTGGGATTCACTTCGGAGCAGATCGCTGACCTGACGACGGTGCAGACGGCTGGATTCTCCTCCAAAGGCATTGCTGTCCTAACAACCGCCGCGATCAAAGGTTTCTTCGCTGGCGAAACGGTTACCCTGAACAGTTCTCAACTGAAGGCACTGACATCGGCTCAGATCGCGGGGCTCTCTGTCCAGGAATTGATGACCTTGAAAGAGGGAGAGTTCTCCCAGTTGCTCCCCGCTGCCCTGTCTGGACTCTCTCCCGAAACGATTTCTCAGCTGTTGAAGGGGGAAACGCTTCCGACCCCCGCGACCAGCAGTATTCTTAGCGGATTGACAGCACCGCAGGTCAAGGCGCTCAACACCGCTCAGGTGCAAGCCTTCCAGCCCGAGCACATTCATCTTCTCACCAACGATCAGATCAAGGCGTTTTCGTCCACGCAAATCGCCGCTCTCTCTCTTGAGTCCATAGCGGCCTTGAGCAAGGAGCAAGTCAGCCTGTGGAAGGCTGATCAGGCCAAGGGGCTCTCCCTGGAGCAGATCGAACGCTTGGCCTCTGGGCTTCCTCCGACGGTGACCAACTTGCTGTCTCCCGGTCAGATTCGGGGAATGACCCTGTCCCAGATCGATAGCATGGGCGCGGAGAGCATGGCGGGCCTCAGTCCGGCTCAGATCGGCGCCTTCACCCTGGAGCAGCTTGCTATCATGGGGGAAAAGCAGCTCAAGGACTTAACCCTGGGCCAAATCAAGGGATTTACCCGTGCTCAGGCGGATGCCCTCAGTGAAGAGCAGAAGAAGATTTTTTCAGCAGACAAACAGACTTATCTCCAAAATTTGATTTCTCAGGCCCCGATTGCGACGAAGGTCCGTGTTAATCTTGGATTCTGGGTCAGTGGTGGCTATGACATCGTTACATACAGCGCCGTTGGTGTCGGTCAGCTGACCACGAGAGAAATTGCGGCAATGTCTGGGGATGAAGTAAAATACCTGAAAACAGCGGGATTGTCTTATGTGCTGCTTGGGGCTTTGTCTGACGTGCAGATCAAAGAACTGACGTTGCCTCAGATCAAGGCTCTGTCGCCGTCTCAAATCGCAGGTTTTACCGACATTCAACTGAAGGCCCTGCCCCAGGGAGCCATTTCCACCCTGACTCCTGCTCATATCCAAGGGTTGAAGCCTCGGCAAATTGGATTGCTGAGCCTTGATCAGGTTAAAGAGTTGAGCGCGGCACAAATCTCTGCCCTCTCCGCCACTCAGATTGTGACCCTGGGCGCGGAGAAAATCCGAGACTTGACACCACTTCAGATCAAAGGACTGACCTCGGGGCAAATCGCGGTTTTGACCGACGACCAAGTCGGAGCGTTGACCTCGGCCCAGATTGCCCTCTTGAGTGTCCTTCAGATCAAAGGGTTCCAGCCCAATCAAATCAGCAGTTTCAACCCTGAGCAGATTTCTGGCCTTACCGCCACACAGATCAAAGGCCTGAGCAGTACTCAAGTCGCCGCCCTGACGGCCGACCCCGAACACGAGGGCGACGTGTTCGATATCTTGACCGCAGCACAAATAAGCGCTTTGACACTTGCTCAGGTTCAGGGGTTGAGTACAACGCAGATTGCCGATTTGTCTCGGCAACAAATCATTGGGCTTACCGCGCCACAGATCTCAGGGATGAACGATAAACAAATTGATGCTCTGATCCAAATCGGCCCCTTAAGAGAAACCCAAATCAAAAGCATGACTGTGAAACAAATTCTCGGCATGAATATTCAGAATTTGGACGCGTCTAACGTGGACGACCTGAGTCTAGCTCAGATCAAAGCCTTGAGTACTACCCAGATCAATCAGATGACCACAAACCAGGTGAAGGGTCTGAAATCCGAGCAAGTGGCCGCCCTTTCTGCCGCACAGGTCAAAGGATTGGGACTCGATGACTTGCAAGCAATGGGAGCCGTCCAGATCAAAGGCTTCACGGCGACACAAATAGCAGCTCTCTCCACGGATCAACTCCTTGCCCTTTTGGGAGGAGAGGAAAACCTGGGGCAGGTGGTCAAAAGTGCCAGTCTATTGTCCACAACCGCGATCAAAGGGCTGACGACGCAGCAACTCAAGGCGTTGGGGAGCGGAGAGGACAATAATGTCATCAAGGCGTTTACCGATGCACAGATCACGGCAATGACGGCGGCGCAGTGGGCCGTGGCGGGATATTTTATTAAATAGGGCGGCTGTAGCGAACCGCGCCGTTTGGAACGGCGCAGTTCGCTACAGCCGTGCCCGTACCCGGGCGATCGCCTCGTCATAAGCGGGTCTTTGCCGTTCCCGCCGCGCCAGCTCGTACTGCTCCAAAGCATCCTGGAACTGGCTCTTCGCCTCATAAACCCGACCGATGTTGTAGTAGGAGTTGGCTCTTACGCCGGCGGCATTTGGCCCGTTGGCAAGGGCGATAGCCTTCCGATTGGCCCAAATCCCCTCGGCCTCGCGCCCCGCTTTCTGGTAGGTGAGGCCCAGGTTACTATAGGCCTGCCCATGCTCGGGGTTCGATTCGATGGCCTGGAGGAAGAGGTTGATCGCCGTGTCGAGCTTGCCCGCGTGATAGGCGGATTCGCCGCCTTTGTTCAGAGCATCAGCACGGGCGGGGTCCCGTCGCGCTTGATTCTCCGCGACGACTTTGGTTGCAGTAGCATAAGGCGTCACATGATCAAGGACATTTTCCGCCTGAACCCGGACACCTTGGAGGGTGTTGATGTCTTGGAAGTCTCCCTCTCCGGTAATGCGGAACACCGTCCAGAGATTCCCCTTCTGGCTTTCCGGGACAAAATAGGTTCTTACTAAGGATTGCCCAACATAGACAAATACCCTCGCATGACTTGCAGAGAGAGATTCGTCTTGTGGATTGTTCCGGTTTGTAAAATCATGGACAGCGTATACATAAGTTTCGCCATGATGCTTGCGAAGCAACGTAATCGTCTCAGGTCCGTAGGAATCTATATCATCAACATCGAGTAGAGCATCTTTTCCTTTCATTTTCTCAAAATATATATTGTTCCCTGGAAAAACCATATGAGCATCCAGATCCTTGGGATCTTTTCCCCAGGAAAGAACAACTCTTAATGAATCAAGCTCTGTCAGAACAGGGCTAAGAGCATAAGACAAGCCATCACAAGGACACTTAACGACAAGATCAGAATATCCATTTTTACGGATGATTAAAAATGTGTCGTTGTCATCATCAAATGGTGTGGTCAGGCGGATACCGCCTTGCGCATCGCTTGTCGCTTGCTGTGATGGATGCCCGTTCTTCTGAATAATAACTGTAGCACCCGGGATGCTTGCACTTTTCACCGTGGCACTTAAAACTTGCATCGATAGGGAAGAGGCAGAGACAGGCTGGGAAAAGCCAACCCCTCCCGCAAGCACGGCGGACGCCAGCACGAGACAGCGTGCAAAAACCATTGGACCCTCTAGGTTTGAAAAATGATTTTCAGAGTATAGTAGGAATTCTTCACCGGTAAAGAGATGAAAAAGAAAAAGAGAGGATGAGTCCTCACCGCAAGGATTTTTCTTTCTTCCGTCGGACCGAGGAGGGTATTCCTAGCGCCTCGCGGTATTTTGCTACCGTCCTGCGGGCAATTTCGATGCCTCCGGCCTTTAGGATCTCGACGATGCGATCATCGGAGAGAACCTCTGGCCCTTCGCCGCCGATCATGGTGCGGATGCGGTCCCGCACCGCCTCGGCTGAGTGCGCGTCTCCGCCGTTGGAGGCTCCCACCGATTGGGTGAAGAAGTATTTCAGCTCGTAAATTCCCCGAGGTGTCAGAAGGTATTTGTTCGAGGTTACCCGGCTGATGGTACTTTCGTGCATTCCCACCACCAAGGCGATGTCACGGAGGACCAAAGGTTTAAGAGATCGGATACCATGATGGAAAAAGGCATCTTGCTGTCGAACGATTTCACTGGCAACTTTTAGGATGGTGGTGGCGCGTTGGTGCAAAGACTTTACCAGCCAATTGGCCGATTGAAATTGCTCGGAGAGGTAACTTTTCTCCTCACGTTTTTGCACCGAGCCCGCCACCTTGGCATAATACGGCATGTTGACCAGGACGCGGGGGAGGGTTTCAGCGTTCAGCTCTACCAACCACCCTCCGTCCGAGCTGCGTCGCATCAAGACATCGGGTACCACGGGGGCGGCCAGGACGGGATCGAAGCGGAGGGCGGGTTTGGGGTCCAACGCCTTGATCTCGCGAATCATTTCCGTCATGTCCTCGGCGTCTACGGCGCAACGCGCCATCAGCCCGGACAAGTCCCGCCGTGCCAGCATCTCCAGGTTATCGAGCAGAAGAGCCATGGCGGGATCCAGACGATTTTTCTCCGCCAACTGTAACGCCAAGCATTCCCGCAGGGAACGTGCAAAAATTCCCACGGGATCCATTCCCTGGAGCCTCCGCAATACCGCTTCCACCTCGGCAAGGGAGCAGTTGAGGGTGCTGGCGACTTCCACGAGGTCGCCAACCAAATAACCGGCCTCGTCGAGAAGTTCTAATAACGAAAAGGCAATCAAACGATCGGCAGGATCGCGAATGTCCAGGGTGATTTGTGCGATGAGATGGTCGCGGAGATTGCCTTCCTCCACCAAGGTTTCTTCAAGATTGGGGGCCTCGCCGGAAAAATCGGTTTTACCACCTCCTCCCTGTCCCCACTCGGCAAAGGATTCGCCGTTTTGCATCTCGGCAGGGCTGTCAGTGTTGTAAATATTGTCATAGTCGGAATCCACATCGACGGAAGAGAGAGCCTCTCCGATGGTCATTCCATCCAAAATTGGCTCTTCAGCCGCGGGAAACAATTCGGGAGAATCGGCGTCGTTGCTTTGAGAGTCTCTCGCATCATCCGAATCTTCGCGTTCAAGGAGGGGATTACGCTCCAGCTCTTGTTCTAGAAATGAATTCAATTCTATATTCGACAGTTGCAGCAATTTGATCGCTTGTTGCAACTGGGGCGTCATTACCAGGGACTGGGTCTGGCGGAGATCCAATCGGGGAGTAAGCGCCATCTTTGAAGTCCACCCTTCCGCTAAACAATATTACCGATCAAAACTTTGGCCAAGATAAAACTGACGAACCCCTTCGTGTGCAATGACTTCTTCTGGTACTCCCTCCATCAAGACTTTCCCATCGTGAAGGACATAAGCACGATCCACAATATCCAAGGTTTCACGGACGTTGTGATCCGTGATGAGAACGCCAATATTGCGGTTCTTCAAATGCGAGACCAAATCACGGATGTCAGAAACCGCAATGGGGTCAATTCCCGCCAAAGGTTCGTCCAGCAAAATGAAGTGAGGGTTGGAGGCAAGGGCACGGGCAATTTCCACCCGTCGCCGTTCTCCCCCAGAAAGCGCCAAGGCCGGGGCATGGCGCAAGTGCGAGATGCCGAATTCCTTCAAAAGGTCGTCCAGCCGCGCCTCGCGGGCGTCTCGATTGGGTTCGATGGCTTCCAACACGGCCATGATGTTGCCCGACACGCTGAGACCGCGAAAAACCGATGCTTCTTGCGGCAAATAGCCAATCCCTAGCCGGGCACGGCGGTACATGGGCAGATCGGTAATCTCGTGACCATCCAGGTAGATATTGCCCGAATCAGGGGAAATCAGGCCGGTGATGCAGTAAAAACAGGTGGTCTTTCCGGCACCATTCGGACCAAGCAAAGCAACTGCCTCCCCTCGGAACACCGAAATCGAGACACCGCGAAGAATTTGACGCTTCTTGAACTGCTTGCCAACCTGGCGTGCCTCTAGTCCCAGCCGGGTAGGAGAAGAAGGCACGGTATTACCTCGTTGTGCGTCTTGCCCTTGTTGTGCGTCTTGAATGTCGTCCACCTTCATCATTCTATGGGGCTTTCGCGGGAGGAGACGGAGGCGTCGTTGGCGGTTTGGCTCCAGAGCGACGGCGTTCGGTCACATCCTTGCTGGGGATAAAGGTTCCTTGAACTCGGCCCCCTTCCTTTCCCGGAGACACGCCTGCGGGAGTTGTGCCAAACAGCTTGCTAATCCCCGTGTTGAGATTAACCCGAGCATACCCACCGTTCAACTCGTTCCCATCACGGACGACTTTGACTTTGCCGGAGATGGTGACGACTCCGGTGGGAACGTCATAGTCTCCTCGCTCTCCGGTCACCCGCTCGCTGGGCGTGGTCAGCACCACGTTGCCATAGGCATCTGCATGGGACATTTCTTGTCCGCCTGCGGGGCCTTCCTTGAAAAGTGCGGTCAAGGTATCGCTTTCGATGATTTTTTCCGTTTGATCTTCGGCCTTCTGGATGGCCTTGGCCTTGCCGCGTGCAACGGCACGGCGGTCATTTTCCCAGTATTCGATCCCATCCATGGCCGTGATCGTGCTTTTGGGTGAGACCAGACGCGCCGGAGATCCATACAACACAAAAATCGCCTTATCGAGGTCATAGACCGCCCGAACCCCTGTGCCCACCTGGGTACTGGGAGGATGAGCATTGGCAAGGTTGCGCGTGATGATCACGTTTCCTTCGGCGGTCAGACGCCAGAATTCGTTGCCGTTAGGGCCTTCGCGATAATAGCCGACCAATTTATCAGCGGTGATGGTCAAGTCGCCCCGGACGGCCTTGGCGTTACCCTCTGCGATCACTTGCTGGTTTTCACTCAGCCACTCCATTCCACCATCGGCGTAGACTTGAAGGGGCTCCCCCTTGGGCGTCTTTTGCAACGCATTGGGAGCCGGAGACTCCGCCGCCACCGCGTCCTCCGCCCCCAGGCCACACAGGATCGCGACGACAAGCAGCACACTGGAGAAAAATCGGATGGGATGGGTCATTTCGACGCCTCGTGTGGGGCTGGCTCTGTCTGGGGGGAAAGAGGGGCTCCCTGAATGTTCATCTGAGAGGGACCCAAAATCTGGATTCTTTTGCCTTCGTCCAAAATCTTGAATCCATCTTTACCATCAAGAGCGCCCTTGGGACCATGGCCCGTCACCGGGAGATGCCCCTCGGCGGTGGATTTTTCGAGATCGACCTTGGTCAGCTCAGTGTGCAGTTCGTGCCCGTTCTCATGGTAGAGATTCACCTGTCGCCGCAGTTCGAGAATCTTTGTCGCTTGGTAATAGGTTCCTTCTTGGGATTCCACATACACCGCTTCTCCCTCCCGCGTGCTGAAGTCGGATTTGGGGCGCTGTAGCAGGATAACGCCCGAGCCGGGAGTCTCTTCCCACGCCTGATCGGCGGTGATGCTGAAGGGGCGGTTTTGTCGATCGATGCCATAAAACACCGGGTTGATCATGGAGAGGTTCTTCCCCACGACCTTCCCCAGTTCAACCGGATCCGTCAACTGAGCCCCCTTCATATAAGGCCAGGCGACCAATAATCCCAGCAGCACCACCGCCAGGGAGGGCAATAAAACCTTCATCCATCCGACAAAACGGGAATAGCGCTGATGCGGTGACCAGTGGGACGGAGGGATGTGCGGGGTTTCCTTCATGCGACACCGGCACGCAACAGATCGTGGATGTGCAGCAGTCCGACCGGTGCTCCATCCTCGACCACGAACAACGAGGTGATGGATTTCGCGTTCATGATTCGCAAGGCCTCGCTCGCCAACAACGAGGGGAGAACCGTCTGGGGCCGGGGGGTCATGACCTCCCGCGCGGTTTGCATCGTCAACCTTGCCCCCATGTGGCGACGCAAGTCGCCATCGGTCACAACTCCGATCAGACGATTGTCCTCCACCACCCCGGCGCAGCCCAGGCTTTTCGCTGTCATGATGGGGAGAACCTCGGCCATGACCGCCTCGGGAGAAACCAAGGGCATGGTTTGGCCGCCGTGCATGAGATCCGCCACCTTGAGCAATCGCTGCCCCAACTTTCCTCCGGGGTGGAAAACTTTGAAATCGGCTGCGGTGAAGCCTTTTCGCTCCAGCAGGGTCACCGCTAGGGCATCCCCCAGGGCCAGCATCATGGTCGTCGAGGTGGTCGGAGCCAAGCCCATGGGACAGGCTTCGGGAATCGGCGGCAGAATCAACGCCACATCCGCCGCGCGGGCCAAAGTGCTCTCGGCCCGAGCGGTGATGGCGATCAACGGAAGGGCAAACCGACGGGTGTAATCGACAATATCACTCAGTTCCGAGGTCTCCCCGGAATTGGACAAGGCCAGCACCCCATCCACCGGGGCAATCATGCCGAGATCGCCATGGCTTGCCTCGCCAGGGTGGACAAAGATCGCCGGAGTCCCCGTGGAGGCAAAGGTCGCCGCGATCTTGCGCCCTACATGCCCCGACTTGCCCATGCCTGAGACCACGACACGGCCGCCGACCCCCGCCAAAGTGGAGACCGCTCGGAGGAACGCCTCCCCCAAGGAGGCCGCCAAGGCGGTCAAGGCTGAGGCCTCCGTCTCTAGCACGCGGCGGGCAGAGATAATATCAGCGGGCGAAAGATCGCGAGGTGGAACGGTCATGGGAGGGGTCTTGCAAAGTTTGCGCCGTTGGGGCGAGGTAACGTCTTAAGTACACGAAACCGAGCCTGGGACGGAAGGCAAAAGAAGGGTCTACGGACGAAATCCCCCAAAAGGGCCAGTGGCCCCTATACCCTTTGGCACGACCTTCTCGGATGAAGGAGAAGGTTGTGCCAAAGGGTATTATTTATGCCTTGGCATAGGGCACGCGTTATCCCCCGCCTCCTTACGCCAGTCCGCCATTTCGGAGTCACACCCGCCATCGGGTCGCCACGCCGTAAAAGAAACCGGATGTTGTTTATCCGCTTTGGTAACCTTCGCGGGCTCTGGCTTTAAGGCGGCCCCTCCCTCCCCATCGCCGGAGTGCCAGTTCTGGGATATTTCCTTATGGAAGAGCCAATCGCGCTGGGTCGAGTCGTATCGGAACGTGATGTAATCCGTCCAATGTGAGCTTGATGACATCTGCGGGTAAGGCGGGTTTAGCCTTCAAAGGTTCAGACGATGCCACTGGCGCATGAAGCACTCCAACCACCATGAAGAGCAACCCAAGTCGCCGTTTCATCTCACCGCCTCTTCGCTCAAGTTACCTTGGGAACATACTCGAAGGCTTGCTCCGCCGCTCGAACCAGGGCTTTTGCCTTGTTCATGCATTCCTCGTGCTCGTTTTCCGGGATGGAGTCCATCACAATCCCCGCCCCCGCCTGGACGTGCATAACCCCATCCTTCACCAGGGCCGTCCGCAACGCGATACAGGTATCCATGTTGCCATTCGCATCCAGATAGCCGATGCATCCGGCGTAAAACCCCCGCCGAATGGGCTCCAGTTCGTCAATGATTTCCATGGCTCGGACCTTGGGGGCACCCGAAACCGTCCCTGCCGGAAACCCCGCCATCAAGGCATCCATGGCGTCACACTCAGGACGAATCTTGCCCTCTACGTTAGAGACGATGTGCATGACGTGGGAGTAGTACTCCACCACCCTCTTGCGCGTCACCGTGACCGAGCCGATTTCGCTCACCCGGCCCACATCGTTGCGGCCCAGGTCCAGCAGCATCAAATGCTCCGCCAGTTCCTTGGGATCGTTCAGGAGATCATGGGCGAGGGCTTCGTCCTCCGCCGCATCGGCACCGCGCCGCCGGGTACCCGCCAGAGGGCGGATGGTCACCGTGCCGTCGCGCAGGCGAACGAGAATTTCCGGGCTTGATCCCACCAGTTGGAACCCACCCAGGTTGAGGTAAAACAAAAATGGCGATGGATTCAAGCGGCGCAAGGATCGGTACAAGGCAAACGGCGGCAGGAGGAACGGGAGGGACAAGCGCTGACTCAGGACCACCTGGAAGATATCTCCAGCGGCGATATACGCCTGAGCGGCGCGAACTTTGTCACAATAGTCCTCGGCAGTCATGGCGGTGACGGGGGTGGGAACGTGCTCATCCGGATGGAAGGCGCGGCCCGCGCGGGGAATGGGGGCGCGGAGGCTCTCGACCACATGTTCCAGTCGCTCGGAGGCAAGATCAAAAGCAGCTCGGGCATCCATCCCAGGGCGGAACCGCGCCGGAGCCACCGCCGTCAACGTCCCATTCACGTTGTCAAACACGGCCATGAGGGTGGGGCGCATGAAAACGCCATCAGGGACGCCGATGGGATCGGGGTTGGCGTCGGGAAGGCGCTCCACCAGACGGATGGCGTCGTACCCCATGTAGCCGATCAATCCCGCCGACATGGGCGGAAGCGTGGGAGGAAGCTCGATCTGGCTTTCGTCCATCAGGGCCCGCAGGGAGGCCAGCACCTCTTTGTCTTCTGGAACGAAGGCCAGAGCATTGGTCCGGATGTCTCGATTGATCCAGGCTTGTGGGCCTCGACACTTCCACACCAGGTCGGGCTTCAGGCCCAGAATCGAATAGCGTCCCCGAATCGCGCCGCCTTCCACCGATTCCAGGAGGAAACTGTAAGGCTGTTCCTCGGCGAGCTTCAGGAAGGCGGACACCGGAGTCTCCAGATCCGCCACCAGGGTCCGCCAGACCACCTGGGAACGGCCTTGCGCATAAATGGCGGCGAAGGCGGCGAAGGTGGGATGGATGGTCATGGGCGTTCAGCCTCCTCGAGTTTGTCCTGTCCCCAGGACTTTATACTTGAAGGTACACAGTTGCTCGACTCCCACCGGGCCTCGGGCGTGGAGCCGTCCGGTGGAGATACCGATCTCCGCGCCCATGCCGAACTCGCCCCCGTCGGCGAACTGGGTCGAGGCATTCCAGCACACGATCGAGGACTGACAACCCTCTAGGAAGAGTTCTGCCGTGGCGGCGTCTTCGGTGATGATAGCCTCGGTGTGCTCGCTACCGTATTGGGCGATGTGGTCCAAGGCAGCGGTGACGCCTTCTACCACTTTAACCGAAAGGATCGCATCGAGGTATTCGGTCTTCCAATCTTCCGGGGTGGCAGGGATGACGCGGGGGTCGACTCGTTGGGTGGCCTCGTCGCCTCGGATCTCACACCCGGCGTCGAGCAGATCGTGCACCAGGGCGGGGAGGTGAGTCCCAGCAACCGCTTGATCCACCAGCAGGGTTTCCGTCGCGCCGCAAATGCCGGTCCGGCGCATCTTGGCGTTCATCACCACGCGCCGCGCCATATCGAGATCCGCCGCCTTGTCAACGTAGGTGTGGCAGATGCCCTCCAGGTGCTGGAATAGGGGAATCCGGCTTTCCTCGGTCACGCGGGCGACCAGACTTTTGCCCCCGCGCGGGACGATCACATCGATGAACGTGTTCATGCGCAGCATCAGTCCCACGGCGTCCCGGTCGGTGGTAGCGACCATTTGCGCCGCATCCTCAGGGATCCCGACCAAGGACAACCCTTGTCGCAAGCACGTCATCAACGCCGAGGACGAGGCGAAGCTCTCTGAACCACCGCGCAGGATGGCAGCGTTGCCGGATTTCAGGCAGAGACCGAAAGCATCCACCGTTACATTGGGGCGGCTTTCATAGATAATCCCGATCACGCCGAGCGGAATGGCAACCCGTTGGATTTTCAGACCATTGGGACGGTCCCACTCTGCCAGAACACGCCCGAGGGGATCGGGAAGAGCGGCGATATCCTCCAACCCTCGGGCCATGGCCTCGATCCGGGCTTCGTCGAGGCGTAGGCGATCCAGCAAGGCGGTGGTTAGCCCCTTGGCGCGTCCGGCCTCCATGTCAATGACGTTGGCGGCGAGGATGGCGGCGAGGGAGTCCCGCAGGGCCGTGGCGGCTGCTTTCAGTCCTGCGTTCCTCACCTCTCCTGGGAGCCTTGCGATCCGCCTTCCCGTTTGGCGAGCGCGACGCCCCAGTTCGGTCATGGCAGAGTGCAAAGCGTCATTCGTCATCATCATCCTCGGGGAAAAAGAAGGAGAGAAGGCAGCAGACTCCTTTATACCGTTTGGTGTGCCCCTTTTGCGATGAAAAAAAAGGGGGTCCGAGGCATCGCGCCCTAACCCCCGCTTAGGGCGCGATGCCCCGGGCCCCCTTCTTTTTCATATCGCTGGTTGGCTCTGGAGGAGAGTTGCGGTACTCTAGTGAAGCCTCTCTCTTGTGACGCGCAACTTGGAGACACCTCATAGGCCATGACCGAATTGCGTCTTGCCGTCTTTGACGTAGACGGGACTCTGGTTGACTCCGAGCACAGCATCGTCGCCGCGATGACCGAGGCATGGCTTCGGATGGGCCTGGGTATCCCTCGCCCGGAAAACGTGCGTCGCATCATTGGTCTTTCTCTGGTTGATGCGTGCGCGGTCTTGCTCCCCTGGGCACCGCACGATGTCCATCGCGCCGTTGCCGAGCATTATAAGCTGGCGTTCCGTGCCCTGCGTCTCCTACCGAACAGCGTGGAGCCTTTTTTTCCTGGTGTCCGGGAGACCCTGGACCAGTTGGAAAAAGAAGGTTGGCTTCTCGGCCTGGCAACGGGAAAATCACGCTGTGGGGTTGATGCCATGCTTGAAGAGCATAGCCTGACCGGACGCTTTACGACCATTCAGACGGCAGATGACAATCCCGGCAAACCTCATCCGGCCATGCTTCAGCGAGCGGCAGAGGAATGCGGGGTTCATCTATCCAAGGTGATTATGATTGGCGACACGGCTTTCGACATGATGATGGCCAATGCGGCCCAGGTGATTGGCCTGGGGGTTTCCTGGGGCTACCACACCATAGACGAGTTGCATGCCGCCGGAGCCAAGATTGTGGTCGATAGTTTCGAGAATTTACCGGATCGACTCATGGGTCTTTTGGAGAGGTAGGAGAGAGGCTTGCACGACTGTTGTTCTAATCCCCTTCTCGGGAGTTCTTGAGGCGAGAGTCCAGGTCCCTTTGTCTCCTTGAGCATGGTGTGGCACGATTTTTCACCCCATATGAAAATACGAACAAGGAAGCAGGTTTTGCGGCAGGTTCCGCTCTGTAGGTTTCCTTGTCAAACGGGCCGTGATATCGTGCGTGGAAATACTGAAGTGGCGACATAAGCACAATGGACATCCCAGCATCAGCCCCTATCCAAGAACGGCCCCCCGGACACACCGGGCCGTATATCGTTGCAATTTTCAATCAGAAAGGCGGCATCTCTAAAACAACAACAAGCACAAACTTGGCTGTTTGTTTGGCCGCTTATGGTAAATCAGTTATTTTGGTTGATCTTGATGCACAGGGCGATTCAACCAAGAGCCTCGGCGTGAATCCAGATTCCAAACATGGCGTTTATGATCTTTTCATTGGGAGTGCGGACTTAGATTCGGTCTTGCAATCAACCCCCTTCAATGACCTTCGGGTTGTTCCATCAACCTATAGTTTGGCTGGCCTTGAGATAAAATTATCTGAGTCCAAAAATTCCCAAAGAACTCTGACTCAAATCATCCACCAAATTCATTTAAATTGTGATTATGTCATTATCGATTGTCCTCCTGCCTTAGGTATATTGCCGATCAACGCCCTTGCTGCGGCTCATGCGGTTATCATCCCCGTTACCGCAACGCCTTATGCCAATGATGGTTTGATGCGGACCCTGCCCTCCATCAAATATGTTCAGGAGGGATTGAATAAGAACCTGTTATTGCAAGGGGTTCTTTTTACAATTCACGATAAAAACAGTTCAGCGAAAAAAATCAGCCATTTGATTCGGTCCCGCTTGGGAGGGACCGTGTACGCAGCCGAGATTCCCAAAGATAATATGGTGATCGAGGCGGCCACGGCGCGCCTTCCCGTTTGTGCTTACGCCCCTTATTCGACGGCGGCACAGGCTCACTTGGCATTTACATCAGAGTTTCTTGACCGGCATCAGAAAATTGCAGCCCGAAGCGGGAGTGTTATTCAGGTTCCTCCCCGTGAAAAGGCCATGGAGCAATTGAAGCTGTGGCAAAAAGAACATGCCACGATGGTTGATCGCCCCGCAGGCGAGCGGATCCGGCAAAAACGGGATCAGTTGAACCATATGCTGTATGGTGATCGAACTCGGGGAGAGCGATTCCATTTAGCGCTGGTCCACTTCTTTATCGAGAACAAGATCTCCCTGGCCGTCTTTTTACTGGTCATTCTGGCCATGGCGGTGAGCTTGGTTGGAATGGGCTTGGAAGGGGTAAGGATGTTAGCCAGTAGTATCGGCTTATCCTGAAGGGATTAAAAGGAAAGGGGGCCATCACTGCCCCCCTGTTCTCTTTTAATGCGTTCCGTCAAGTTGCCGCAGGGAATGCTCCAACGCTCGCGCGTGCGCTATTTGCTCCGGCGACATTTCCTTGGCCAAAGCATCCCGCTTTTCCTTGACCGGCGGATTCTCTTTTGCGACCAAGTCATAGGCGATCCAAGCTCGGATGGGATCCTTGGCGAAAAACCCCTGGCCGCTGGCGGTTAATGCGGCGGTCTCCAACACCCCTGGGCCGTAGTTGTTGGCAGCGGAGGCCGACAACCACTGCACCGCTTTGGTCAGATCGAAAGGCAGATCGACCCCAGCGAGGTAGGCGCGGCCAAGCACATACTGCGCCTCGGCGTGACCGTTCCGCGCGGCTTCCATCAACCAACGCTCCCCAGAGATCATGCCGGGACGCAACAGGTCCACCATGTGGTCATCTCCGGCGGCGGCCTTGGCGGCAACTCGGTCGGGAAAGGTGGGGGGCGGTGGCGGTTTGCTGTCCTTTGACGGCGGATCACGGGGGATTACCCGCCAAATTCCGGGCTTTCCCAGCAAAAGCTTGCCAAGGCGAAACTGTCCTTCGGTGCTTCCCGCCAGAGCGGCGTGAAGGTACCACTTTTCCGTTTTGGCTGGATCGACCAACAGGCCTTGGCCGTGTTCGTAAACCTCGGCGGCGGCGAGGGCTGCCCTGGAATCCCCGGCGAGGGCGGCCTCTTCCAGCCACTGTGCCGCGACGGGGCCACCCAGCTCGGGAATCGGCTTTTCCAAAACCAACGCAATGAAGCGAGTCTTCGCCTGCTCTTCCCCTTGCTGGCCGGCTCTCAACCACCACTGGGCTGCGGCGAGGCGATCCTGAGGAATCTGCTCATCGCCCGCCTCATAAAAGACGGCCAGGTTCTTCGCGGCGCTGGCCAGGCCGCCATCCGTCGCCTTGATCAACCAAGAGAGCGCCTCTCCCGTATCCCGAGGCCGCCCATCGGTCCCATAAAGAGTGTTTAACCCGAGCTCAAACTGCGCCAGGCTCTCCCCATCCGCAGCCCGCGCCTCAAGGGAGCGCCAGACCGGTTCCACCGGGCGCATCTCCAGCGAAGGTTGCTCCAAGCGGCTCGGGCGGGTGACGGTGGTGGGGGCAGGGGAGAGCTGTTGTGCCAAGGCGGGGGCCACCAGCACAACAGCAAACAAGGCAGCGGCGGCTGCTGTCCTCATGGAGA
Organism: Rhodospirillaceae bacterium; assembly: GCA_031546925.1. GTDB lineage: Bacteria > Pseudomonadota > Alphaproteobacteria > Rhodospirillales > Magnetospirillaceae > Magnetospirillum. The sequence goes on along the minus strand of JAVBJO010000066.1, from coordinate 3,435 downwards.
GAGCTTTCTGAAAATCTTCGACGCGGCATGATTCCATATGGCGAGACTTCTGTAAAGGCAAGGCTCCCTTGCTTGCGCCGCGACTCAGGGCCGTTTGCCTGCGGGTCGTGCCTCTGTCTCGCTTCCGTCATCAAAAACATTGAACAAGTTCCGCAAGAATCCCGGCGTTAATCCCGACAAGGGATTAACGCTCACAGAGGGCTCTCGCGCTGGCCCTTTCATGGTGTAGCGGAAGGCGATAAGTCCGCTTCCTTTTTCCCCGCCGGTAATCAACCAGCCCAAAATTGGGATATGCCCCAGGGCGGAATTCAGGGCATAGGCGGGCACGATGGTTCCTTCCAAGGCCACGCGTCCTTGCTCTAGATCCACTTGCCCTTTGGCAGTGAGTCCTAAGGCTGGTCCGTGGATTCGGGCGTCGGAGAGGGTCAACAGGCCATTTTCAAAGACGAACGGCGCTTCCAGTCCGGCGAAGCTCACGCCTTGATCCTGAAGCAGGTCGAGAATTCCCGTCAAGGCCGCCACCGTGAGAAGCCGCGCCAAGGCGGGAGCATTGACGATTTGATAATCCTCCACGAAAACGGTCCCGGTGAGGGGAGGGGGATTTTTGCTATCGTCGTAGAAGGCTTCGACGCGCAACTTCCCCTCGACCATGGAATCGTAGCTTCCCGAGGCCTTCAACAAGGCTCCGGCATCGTCGGAGGTAATCACCAGGCTTCGGCGCTGGTTGGCCTCGGGTTTCAGGGTGAGACGGAAGGTTTTTCCTTTGCCCAATCCCCCCTCGATGGCCATGGTCTGCCAGTCACGCGCGTTGCGCTCCATCACCACGGAGCCTTTGCTCACCTTGCCCGCACCGGAAAGCCATAAGGTCTCGACGGTCCCCTTGATGGACATGGGCGGCAGAGCAGGATCGTTGCTCTTCGGTTGATCGTTGGCGAGCACGGGTTCGGCGTTGAAGCTCTTGCCTCGCGCAGCCACATCGAGTTTCCCATTGGCGCGGAAAGACAGGGAGCCCGCCACGTCGGTTCGTCCGCCATAGGCCAGACGGGTGAAGTCCACCCTGGTGAGACGTCCCGCAGTGAAGGCAACGGATCCAGTGGTTTGGAGGTCACCGGCCATGACCTTGAAGAGCGGGATTTTGGCGATCTTGCCTTTTTCCAGACGTAGAGAGACCTCCGCAGCACCAGTGGCGCGTTCTTCCTTGCGCCAGCCCAATCCGGGCAGAGTCATGGTGGCGGGAGAAAGATCCACTTTCGCCTCGATATCCCCCGTGCCGCCACTTTTGAGCGTCGCCACCATGGTTCCACTCACAGGGCCGCTGACGAAGGGGGCGACAAAGGGAGGCCCGCCTAAGCCCAATTCCTTGCGTTGCGCCTCGGTCACCCGAGGGGATTGGAACTCGTAGCGGGAGTCGAAGGGACTGTTTTTGCTGAAATTCTCGCGCCACTTCAGGTTTCCGGCAATGGTGCCCAGAACGATGGGGCCGCTGGCGTCCAATCCATTGACGTCCACGTCCATCTCCAAGTCGGCCTGCTTCAAATCCAGTCCCAGCGCTACCTTTGGCAACGAAACGTTCTTGGCAGAAGCGTGAACCGCGACCTCTAGGGCGTCCAGGCGCAAGTCCTTGAGCAAGGGAAACTTCAGTCCCAGCTTGACCTCTGCGGTTCCCCCCGCCGAGGCCGGAGTCACGCCCAAGGCCGAGGCATATTGCAAGGGCGAGTTATCGATCAGCTTCAGCCCATCCTTGACCGCCCCACTGGTGGTCAGATTGATGACAGCAGAGGGAACTTCCTTATCCAGTCCCAGCAAGGACACCGTTCCGCCCTCTATTTTCATCTTCGCCACCTCTCCGGCCTTGGCGGTCAGGTGCAGGGCGGTGGCGTCGAAGGTGGCGGTGGCGGCGACGCCCTTCGCTGGGGGCATCGGAGGAAGGTAATCCACCGTTGCACCTTCGCCGGAGAATTCCCCTAAGAGCCCCTCAACAATCACATCATCGAACCGGCCCGAGGGCGAGCGCGCCACCAGTGAGGCGCGCGCCTGCTTGATCACACCCTTCGATAAGGCGTGCACCACCCACTCCCGCGCGTTGACGGCCGCTTCGGGAGGCCACAGCGACGAGAGCGCATCCATGGGAACATGGGTGACCAAGGCATCGGCGGCCACGACAGTGGGGCCGTGTCCAATTCCATCCACGGTTCCTGTCACCTCGACTTGGGTGCCATTGAGGTCCATGGCAAATTTCTCGATCCGCACCCGGGTCAGATCGGAAAATACCCGCCCCCGGAGGGCTAAAGACCGTAAATGATACTTGGTTTTTAGAGTCTTAGAGAGATCTACCGTCCCGGCTCCCCCCACAAGATCAAAGATCATCTCCTCGGGCAGAGGTGCGGTCAATGCTCCTTCGATCTGGATGGTTCCGGTCAAAGGCAGGTCGATGACGGCAGCGTCCGCGAGCGACTCGCTTAGAGCGGCAAGGCTGGCTGGACGAAACCCACCCTTCACCAACTTCAGGGCCGCCTTGTAGCGCTGATCCGCCTTATAATAAAACGCCTCGGCGATGAGTTGGGTTTTTTGTCCGTCCTGCTCCAATTCAAGGACCGCCGAAGCACTCGCCCCTGCCATCAATCGGGTGGCACTTAGATTCAGAGCGGGAATTCGCCACATGCTCCCTGTCTTGCCATCGACAAAAGTCACCTCGCCTCGGGTGATGATCAAACGCTGGAAATAACGGCCAAAAGCCGAGTCCTCCTCAAGAGAACGAAAAATCTGCGCTATATCTCCAGATGAACTGACACCAGGGGCGGAGTTCTCCCCCGCACTCCACTGGAATTTCCCCGTCTCGTCGCGGAGATAACGCAGTTTCGGACCGTTGAGCTCAATCGTCTTAACCGCGATCGTTCCATTCAGAAGGGCTCGGAGACTAAACTGAACCGCAATATCAGGGAAAATTGCCAGAGGTTGAGGGGATTCTTTCGCATAGGCCTTCACGCCAGTCGCACGAATTTTAAGGGCTCGTTCTTCGGTGCGGAGGGTTAACTCGGTGGACTCAAGCTGGACGGTAAATCCCTCGCCCATGATCGGAACACCTGCGCTCGACAGGGCTTGCTCGATGGAGGGCGTTAAAAAGGCAAGCGAAATGGGGCCAATCGATAACCGCCAAAGCAGCAAACCCGCTGCAACCAGCGCCCCGATGAGCAGAAACCCAAGGAAAACAAACAGCTTTCTGACGCTACCGTGAACCACTTTGTGAGGATTCTCCTCAAGGGGACGTTTTTTCAGGGGAAAGGCTAAACTTTTTCGGGAGGATGCGCCACAGGGATTGTCCTCTGGGGTGAAGGGGGGTTAGACCCCTGACCCCACAGGGTGTATACCCCGGGTGTGCGAGTAAAAATGCGACAAAATCCGGCGCCCCACGCGGGGAAGGTGGGGGGGTTTTTA
>JAVBJO010000059.1:0-12331 GCA_031546925.1 Rhodospirillaceae bacterium | reverse complement strand
CCTTGGGGGGCATGGCGACGCGTGTGTAATCGACTTGATTGTGTTTTCTGCGTTTATTGAAGCGTGGCGAAGCGGCAAATGTGAGCCGAGCAGCGCCGCCAGACGCACAATAAGGCGTACGCAGGTCGTCATTCCAATCGGTATTACGCCACGCGGGGGCGCTGCCCCCTGCACCCCCGCAAGGGTCCGGGACCCTTGACCCTTTTCCTTACAGCCTGTTAGCCGGGGTTCGCCTCCACTCGCCGCACGCGGCCTTCACCCCGATCCACCACCAGGGAAACGGCGTGACCTCGAGAAGAAACCACCACCTGCCCCCCGCTGGAACTCCCATCAGGATGGAACAAGATCCCCCCCGGTCCGTCGCGCTCGGGCGCAGGGCCAGCAAGAGCGATACCCCTGGGGAGCTTTCTCCATCGCCCCCCTTCCACCACCACAGCATTCTGATCTTCATTGATCAGGACCAGGACGGAGGCGTGGCGACTCATGGCCAGACTACGGGCTTCCTTGAAGGCCTCGGCGACATCGTCAGAGGCCAGGTGAGGCATCAGCCGAGTGAACAGGCTCAAGCCGTAGGGCAGGACGCCCACGGCGCTTCCCGCCAAAAGCACGGTGAACGCCAATCCCATGGGAACGCTCCGCCCCATCACCAAAACCCCACCAGCAAGAGAGCGCCCAGTCCCACCAGCAGCGGGTAGAGCAGTCTCCAACGCAGCCATTGTTTTTGCTCGACCACCAGTTGGCTGGAGGCGGCCAGGCGAGAGGCGACCACTTCGGGGGCACCGAGACGTTCCCCGGAGTCCATCATGCGGATGGCGTGGGGGGGGAAGACACCTTCCTCGGCCATGGCTTGAGCGAGGGTTGCTCCGCCTCGGACGTGATGCCCCAGGCGGGCAATGAGGTCTCCCAAGCGTCCACCTTGGCAGCGCCGAGCGGTTTCCTCCAAGGCGGGGGCGAGCAGACGGCCGCCGTGGAGCGTGTTTGCCAGAGCATGGAACAACGTGACCAAATCCTCGTCGGACAGAGCGTGCTTCATGATATTTCTCAAGGAAAGGTTGTCAGCCGCCAAAGGCCATCCAGGGGGAGTCCCGCAACTTCCTCGGCCAGGGGAGGTGGCGGGGTTAAAGGAAGTTTGGGTTCCGGCTCCACCGCCAGGGTTCTCAAGCGGAGGTTTATTCTGTGGCGCAACGCGTCATCGCCGGTTTCAGCGGCGCGCACCAACCACTCTACCCCTTGCAGCGTATCGAGCTTGCCGCCGCTGCCCTGGAGGAAAAGCAGCCCCAGGCTATATTGCGAGAAGGGATCGCCGGCCTCAGCGGCACGGGAGAGCCAGGCGCGCGCGATGACCAAGTTGGCCGCCACGCCGTCCCCCGTGAGATAAATCATCGCCAGACGGTGTTGAGCTTCGGGGAGACCGTCCTCTGCCGCCAAGCGCAGGAGTTCCCGCCCTTTCCGAGGATCGTGCTCACGAAGAGCCCGATCAAACCGCCAATGAGACAACAGGCGTCGCCCTTGACTGTTATTGGCCGCGGCCTCATCAAGCAATCTGGGGAGAGGCGCACGAAAGGATATATCTCCTTCTTTCTTGGCCAGAGCGCTTCCGGATAGAGAGAAAGTAAAAAAAGCGACGACACATACCAAATAAGGCATGTACATCTTATAGATCGCTTTATTTTTCTGATGTTTTTTTAACATTACTGCTGCACCAGCATCAGGAATTATTTCTGTGCAAGAAGAGTGGCAGTTTGTGCAGTGCAGAGCCTCGTGCGATTATGGATAGCGGAGCGTATCCTTTGCCCCGGCTCCATGGACCGCTCGGATCATCAATAAGAATAAAATCACCGCCCCCATTTGGTGAAGTGCCGCAAAAGGAAGGGAAACCCCGGAGAAAAGCGTGGCGAGTCCGAGTCCTCCTTGGACCCAGGCCCATCCGGCGGCGGCTCCCAATCGCCGATTTCGCCCCCAGCCCCACAGCAGACTGAGAGACAACACCAGGGTCATCGCCAAGGTGCGATGGACGTACTGAACCGCCGCCGGAGTGAGGATCGCGTTGAGGGGAAGAGGGCGCAATATCCCTCCGTCCACGGGAAACCAGGTCTCCCCCATGAGTGGAAAGGTGGCGTGGATATGTCCCGCCCCCAGTCCGGCGACGAAGGCCCCCCAGGTGAGGGTGGCGATCAGCAGCCCGAGCAATCCCATCAGAATGCGCCTCCCTTTCTTGGGAAGTGCCGCCGCGTCCTCTCGGGTTGGGCCAAGATCCAAAAAGGTCCACCACAGCCCGCCCAGCACCAGCAAGGCCAGAAGGAAATGGGCCGCTAAGCGAAAATGACTGACGTTAGGTTGATCGACCAAACCGCTTTTCACCATCAGCCAGCCGACGGCTCCTTGGGCCGCGCCCAGGATGAACAACAGCCCCAGACGGAGCGCCAACGCCGTGCGAATTTGCCTCCGCCAGAGGAAAATCAGCAAGGGAATCCCCAGGACGAGGCCGATGGCGCGTCCCCACAAGCGATGGATGTATTCCAGCCAGAAAATGCCCTTGAATCCCGCCAGATCCATGCCTGCGTGGATCAAACGATACTCCGGGGTGGCTTGGTAGCCGAGAAAGGCCTCGTTCCAGGCCTCAGGGGAAAGGGGAGGCAACAGATGATGCGGATTCCACTCCACCATGGACAACCCCGAGCCGGTTAGGCGCGTCAGCCCCCCCAAGGCAATCATTACCACCACCAGAGCGATGACGGCTCCCAGCCAAAAACGCAGAAACGAGGAAGAGACGAATCGGGATATCATCTCCGGCAAAATGGGATGAGTCCCTTGGGGATGAAACCCCTCCTAGAGCCACGACCGTTGGCCCCCTCTCTTTCAGCTATGAGGCACCTTTCGGTTATGGGACTTTTCAGTTATGGAGCGGGAAGTAAAAGCGTCGATCAACCTCAGGCTGCCCATGCAAACAACATCGGCTTGCAAAAACAAGGCAATTGAGGGACACTGAGGGGGACGGTCTCTTTTACCGCACTTCCTCCACACGTAGGTTTTCTCGATGGGCATGTCCTCTATTGTCATTGTCAGTTTGGCTGCCGGGATCATCCTCATCGTGGGGGGGGGATTGATCATGTACATGGGAAATTTGATTCGCTCTGCCTATGAGATCAAAGTCCAAATCGTTACTGATACCAATGAGCGAATTACCAAATTAATCGAAGAAATGGATAAGCGGACCAAGTGGGCCAAGCGGGAAGCCGCAGAAGAAGTCGAAAGATTCAAGACAACCATCGAAGTCAGCAACGCCAGTAGTATGGAGGATCTTCAGCGTTCCCTCCAACAGCGCGTCACGGCCTTGGAAACCCTTATTCGCAATGGGCGCAATGAATGGATCACCGCCGTTGAGGGGCATCAACAAGCTCTGGTCAGTCTGGAGGCAAATATGAATGTCCTCCTCAAGATGCGGCGCAGGACCGAGGACTCCGACGAGCAACCCGACGCTACCGCCGAGCGATTATCCGCCGCATTGGCAACCCTGGATGCGGCTGCATCAGAGGCCGCTGGGTCGGGAGAAACGACTCCGTCTGTTGAGACTCCTTCCCCGGCTTCCCCTGAGAAAAAAGTGGCAGCGGGTGGGCTTGCGGTGGCGGTACGTCCGACACCCGTCGCCTCTGCGGGGGGAGGGGATAAGCCGTTGCCAGAACCGAAGGTGGATTTGCCGCAGCGAAGTGGAAAAGAGACCCCTGTGGCCGCGTTCTTGCTGGAATTGGAATCACAGCCGAATCCCAACAAGCGGTAATACCGCTTGGGAGAGGGCGTTCCAAGCGGTATTACCTGAGTCCCTTCTCTCTTCTCTCGACCCGCCACAACGCCACCACCAAGCAAACGAGCGCCCAAGCCACCGCCACGCCCAACGACAGGAGATAGTCTCCTTTGCCCAAGAGGGTGCTGGCGTCGCTATAGAACGGCCCTCGCACGATATTCAAGGCGTGATGTACAGGGTTGAGCATCATCATGACCGCCATCCAACCCGGTACACCCGAGACAGGAAACAAGGCCCCCGACACCATCCACAGGGGCATCAAGAACACCATCATAATGGCGTGAAATCCAGCGGTGGAGCGCATTTTCCAGGCGATCAAAAAGCCCAAACCCGAGAATCCCACCCCTGTGATCACGAAGGCGAGCAGCAAGAGCAAGCTCCCCCCAAGGGTGAGGGATAGCCCCAACACCGGCACGGCCAGGGCGAGCAAAAGAACCTGCACCAGAGCGATCAAGGTTGCTCCGCCGACTTTCCCCAGCACAATAGCCATCCGGCTCACTGGCGCGACGAGCACGCCTTGGAGGAAACCAGCATCTCGGTCTTCGATGATCGTGATGCAGGAGAAGATGCTGGCGAACAGCATCATCATGACCATGATTCCGGGATAGAAGTACTCAAGGTAGCTGACGTTTTCCATGCCGCTGGCCTTGAAGCTTCCGCCCATCCCAAATCCCAGGAAGAGCCAAAACATCAGCGGCTGAGCAATCGCGCCAATAACGCGCTGGGGCTGGCGGAGGAAGCGGATAAACTCCCGCTGGGCAAGGGAGACGGCAACGCGGAGCATCGACGGGCATACTTTCTTGTAAAAGGGCTTGTAAAAGGGCTTTAAGAGGCAAGGCGACCGGCCACATGGACAAACACATCATCCAGGTCCGGTTGTTTGATGGAGATCGAGAGAATCTCAGGCCGATAGCGACTCAACAGTTGCTCCAGCAGAGGCAAGCCCGCGCCATTCTCGGTTTCCTCCAGCCGGAGTTCATCGCCGTGGCGTCGGATTTTCAGCCCCAGGTCGGTTTGTAGGGTTGCCGCAAAGGACTCGGGATCGCGGGCGCGAACGACCACCATCTCCACCCCCAGCATGGCCTTCAGGGCAGAGGGGGTGTCATAGGCCAGCAAAATCCCATTGCGCATGATGGCCACGCGATCGACCGCCTCGGCCTCCGAAAAAACGTGACTGGTCATGAGCACCGTCATACCGCGCTCTCGCTGTAAGCGGTGCAGCACTTCCAGGAAGGCGCGCCGCGAAACAGGGTCCAGACCGGTGGTGGGTTCGTCGAGCAGCAACACGCGCGGATGCGTCATCAACACCTTGGCGAGTTCCACCTGTCGCGCCAATCCCCCCGAGAGGGTATCCACTTTCTGATCTAATCTGTCGCTCAAGTCGGTCCAGCCCAGGGCCTCGTCCCGTTGTTGTTTCCAGCTTTTCCCGGAAAGACTGTACAGATCGGCGTGGATTTTCATATTTTCGGCGACGGTCAGATGCTTATCCACCGCAGGGCTTTGAAACACCACGCCCAAAATTTGCCGAACCTTGGCAGAGTCGGCAAAGACATCGTACCCCTGAATTTGCACCGTGCCTTGGCTTGGCGTGGCCAGTCCGCACAGGATGCGAAACAAGGTGGATTTTCCCGAGCCATTGGGGCCGGATAAAATCACGAACGCGCCTTCGGCAACGGTAAGCGAGAGGGAATCAACCGCTACCCGGGGCGGAACCTTGCGGGTGCCGGGGTAGGTATATGTCAGGTCCGACAACACGATCATTTGTTTGAGAACTCATCCGGGAGGGGTAGGCATCCTACGAGCGATACACAAGGGGGTCAAGCCCAGGGCCATAAGTTGGCCACGGGGCTCACGCTGGCACAATCCCATCACCTCATCACGAGACTGGAATACGGGGCTGGAATTCAAATCGTCATCCTGCCTTGGGTGTCAGGGCCTTGGGTGTCAGGGCCTTGAGTGTCAGAGGGGCCTTGGGTGTCAGGGGCATCGCCCCTGACGAGGCTCTGAGGCTCCTTTACAGCCCCATCAATACTCTCACGTGTTCCTTGACCGACGCCGACAACGCGTTCAAATCATATCCTCCCTCTAGGATTGAAACGACTCTGTTTCCGGCGGTTTCCGACGCCAAATTCAACAGTTGCTCCGTCATCCAGCGGTAATCCACGGTCTTCAGCCGGAGATGGGCCAAGGGATCTGACGCATGAGCATCAAATCCCGCAGAGATAATAATGAAATCAGGAGCGAACTCGCGAAGTTTTGGCATGAGGACATTCTCGAACAACTCTCGGAATTGTTCGGATTTGGCCCCAGGCGGGAGGGGAACATTGACCATCTTCCCTTTTCCCCCGACTTCCTCTGCCAATCCGGTATTGGGGTAGGCATGTTCCTCGTGGGTCGAGGCGTAAAGGATCCCCGGCTCGTCCCAGAGGATATGCTGGGTTCCATTCCCATGGTGGGCGTCAAAGTCGATGATCGCGACGCGTTGATAGCCGTGCTGATCGCGAGCGTGAAGCGCCGCAACGGCGGCGTTGTTGAAGAAACAGAATCCCATGGCGGCATCCCGCTCGGCGTGGTGTCCCGGCGGTCGCACGGCGCAGAAGGCGTTTCGCACTTGTTTCGCTGCGACGGCATCGACGGCACTGGTGACGGCCCCGATGGCGCGCAGGGCGGCTTCGCCGGTTTTGGGCGAGAGTACGGTATCGGAATCCAGGTAGTTATGGTCACCGGGTTCGGTCGGAACGGCATCGAACACTTGCTCCACATGGTGGGGGCAGTGGGCGCGGAGGATTTGCTCCTTGGTTCCCAGGGGGGCTTCTTCGCGCAGAAGATGCATGAATTCTTGGGTTTCCAGGGCTCTCAGCACGGTTCTGAGGCGATCCGGGCATTCGGGGTGAAATTCGCCGGTATCGTGTTCCAAACAGACAGGATGCGTTAACATCAATGTAGCCATATCTTCCCTCGGACGTTTATTGTGCGCTTTGGGATGAGCCTTCGAGGCCTCCCCCGATTTTCCTTCATTGTCGAGCATCATTTGCCCGAATGCCATAGCCGTTTTCGCATGGGACCACAAAAAAATGGGACAAGGCAAACGCCTGGATCAGATTCTCACGGACCGCGGCTTGGCCGAAAGCAAAGCCCGCGCCAGCGCCTTGATCATGGCCGGAATGGTGGTGGTGGCCGACAAACGAGTCGACAAGCCGGGCACCCGCGTGGCGGAGGACGCCCCCATCACCATCAAGGGCCGCGATCACCCGTGGGTCTCACGCGGGGGCTTGAAACTGGTTGAAGCGCTGGATCGCTTCACGCTTGATCCCACCGGAAAGGTGGCGATTGATGTGGGAGCCTCCACGGGGGGCTTCACCCATGTTCTCCTCAGCCGAGGTGCCGCCCGAGTTTACGCCGTGGATGTGGGGCACGGCCAACTGGCCTGGAGTCTGCGCCAGGATCCTCGGGTGGTGGTGCTGGAACGAACCAATGCCCGAGGACTGACGGCGGAGATCATTCCCGAGCCCGTGGACATGGTTGTCTGCGACGCCAGCTTCATCGGTCTGGAGGTGGTTCTTCCCGCTGCTATGACGTTGGCTCGACCAGACGCCGTGCTGGTCGCCTTGATCAAGCCTCAGTTCGAGGTGGGCAAAGGCCGCGTCGGCAAAGGAGGCGTCGTGCGCGACCCTGCTCTTCACACCGAGGTCTGTGATCGTTTGTGGACCTGGCTGGTCGAGACGCCCGGATGGGAGGGAATCGGAATCTGTGAAAGTCCGATCACCGGGCCAGAGGGCAATAAGGAATTTCTCTTGGTCGGGCGAAAAGCGTGAGGCCCAGGCACAAGGAGGCATATCCTCCTTGTGCTGCGGAATTTTGCTCCCGCTTCTCAATCCTCGACCGGGTCCACCGTTTCCATTTGCTCCCAATCGAGTCCGGGCTTTTTCTCCCTCAAGCTTCCGGGCTGATCAAGACCTGGTGCATGGGGATCCAACTCCTGCGGCATTTCCGCAGTTTGGCACTCGGGCCGAGGATCCGTCGGCGAACAATCCGGCCGAGGGATCTCTCCTGGCGTCGATTGGGGCAAGGTGGATTGAGGAGCAGTGGGTTGTTTCATCTCCCCTCCCATTTCCCCGATTCCGCCCGATTGGGCAAAGGCGGGGGGAGCAAAGGCGGGAGCGGCAAACAAAATCATGGCTGCGGCAAGAAGGCGTAGCATCGGACTTTCCTTTCCAAAGATGGTATCCAGTTTCAAACACCCCCCCTCACGGAGAGTTCCTTCTGCTGAGGGCGGCTTAGGGCGGCTTAGGGCGGCTTAGGGCGCGACGACCCGCCAAGCGCCGCTTTTTTCGCGACAGGCGACTCCGGCAGAAGCGACTTCGGCACCGGGGCTTGAAAGAGTTTGTACAAAGTCGCGACAATAGGCCCCGGCCTTGGTGGTAAAGGTGGTTCGCGGCAAAAGGGTGGCGCGGATGCCTCCCCCTTGGCCGACGGCTCGGGTTCCCGAGGCGACTTGTTCAAGCCCCTGCTGGCGCACCTGAGCGGCGACGGCTTCGGCTCTGGGATCAAGGGTGCCAGAGCCAATGCCCACCAATTCATCGGGTTGTCCGGCGCCGCTCCAGGTTTGCCGGATGACCCGCCCCAGAGCCGGCGCATAGTTCCAACGGATTTCGCCGATGATGCTGCCCTGGCGATACTGCTGGCAGTAAGCCTTGATCGTGTCGAAACTTCCCAAGGGGACGTTGATGCGTTCGGTCGCGCCGACGTGGCAACCCCACTCGTCGCGAAGAACCGTTCCGCCCACGGTCCGTTGAACTTGGAAGGTCTCGGAGGTTCCGGCACGCAGTGGCCACAAGAGATCCGGCTGAGCATCAATGGTCGAGGTCACCGGTCCCTCGGGACTGCTCCACGCCAAGGTGGGGAGAAGGAAATTGCGGTAACTTTGCGAGACTTTCCCGTCTTGGTCTTTCCAGGAGACGATTTCACCTTGAACGGCGGTGACGATTTCGCTCCGACCATTGCTCCAGGCCAGACGGTCGCCGACGCGATAGCCCGGTAAACGCGAAACAGCACCCCCCGTGTCCTCAGACGCAGGAGACGAAGGCCCTTCGGCACAGGCAGCAAGGCCAGCGGTAAGGAGGAGAACAGCAAAAAGACGCATCGTGGCAGAGCCTCTTCGAGGAAGGACAAGCTTCTATAAGGGGGGTGTTGGGGCCGCGAGACACGCTCTCCGAAGGAGGGGTATCGGGGGCAAATGGGTTCTCGAAAGATCCGTTCGACTCTCCGAATGTTTCATCCCCCTTTCGCTAAGCCCGTGCGCAAAATGAGCGTTCTCATGCCCGCACGAGGACGATAATGACATTTGACGGCCCCCTCTCTTCCCTTCTCCGCTGCCTTCCCGTTGTCGGGATGGCGCTCGCGCTCACCTTCTGGCCCGTTGTCGGGAGGGAAGCCGCCGCTGCTCCCGGAGGCAAAGCCGGGGGCGCAACTGGCGGCTCAACCGGTTCCGGCGGCGCAACCGGCGGATCCGCCGGCAGCGGCCCCGGTCGAGGTGGAGGGGCCATCGGAGGAAACCCAGGAAAAGGCGGATTCAGTGGGAGCAGCAGCGGCAGAAGCGGAAGCTTCGCCGCTGGGGGGGCGCGCGGCTCCACCAACAACAGCGGCGGCGGAGGTCAAGCCGGAACCTTCGGCCTCAGCCTAGGCCCCGCAATGCCCCAAGCAAGCTTCGGCGAACCCGGCCCAACCCTGTCGGCCAGCGGGGAAGAGAAGGCGCGGCAAAACGGTTGGCAGGAGAATGGCGCGACCACAACCACGCTCTCCGTCGGCGGTGGCGCTCAAGGGGGGATCGCCGGAGATTTCAGCACCACCACGCCAACGACGTCGCCGCCCTCGCCGCCCTCGCCAACCACAGGAGGTCCGGTCGCCGTGACCGGAGGAGCGGTGGCAGCGCCTGCCTCCCTTGCTCAAGGCAGCTGCGAGGGCGCCCCAGGGGGCGCCTGTCGCATCCAGACTCCTCTCCCCTAAAATCCGCCTCTGAAAAATCCGTCTCTCAAGTCTGGTAGCCTGATCGTTTTTTTCATTGGAGGTAATCTTTATCATCGATTAGGGGTAGTCTCCGCTTATCACCTTGGGTTAAACTGTTCGCAGTGCAATGAACGAGCGATCCAAAAGGAGGGAGAATGGTGACACACGAGCGCGTGGAAAAACCATGGAGAACCAGCACAGATGGAATGCGCATCTCTCTTCCTGATGTTTCTACAGACTGGCAAGTTTTGGTTCGCCGCCCCGATGGCCGAGCCGAACAGCGGATCATTACACGGAAACGGCGGGTATTGCTGTGGGTCGGGGCACTAACCCTCGCTCTGTGGGCAGGGATATCAACCGTCCTGATGGGATATTACCTCGCTGTGGCCTCGGGCCAGGGGCAGGAAATTGATCGTTTAGCAAGCATCGTCCACCAGACAACACACACTTCCACCGCTCAGATTGATGAGCTCCAGCAGAAACTTTCTGCTTCTCTCACGGAATCTGAGCAGAAATTCGCAACGACACTTGCGGAATCTGAACAAAAGCTCGCAGCAACACACGCGGAGTCGGAACGACAAATTGCTATTCTTCGAGAAATAGAGCGCCAAAGCTCGGCCTATTATGAAGAAAAATTAGCCACATCTGAAAAATTCATCGCCTCCTTGGCCGACGATATGGAAAATGTCCGAAGCAATGTTCTCGCCCTGGCGTGGGCCTCCGGCGAACTGGGCTCTGAAAACAATACCAACGGCCCCCCTCTTCCCCCGCCCGAAGAGGCGACACAACGCGTGGAAGAAGCTCTGGAGCGTTTGCGAGCCTCCTATCTTAAGGCGCTCCAGCAGACCTCTGCGGCGGCAGCATTTCGGGTGGATCGGACACGGAAACAACTCTCGCAACTGGGGCTAGACTCGGCTCGGTTAATTCCTCGTGTGGTTGTCGGAAAAGGGGGCCCCTTCATTCCGGCCCCTCCTGCCGCCCTAGAGCGTCTCAGTCTCGATGGGCTCAAGGAGCAGGTCCACTTGTGGGGAACTCTTCGATCCGTCGCGCAAAAACTCCCCTTAGGGGTGCCGTTCCATGGCAGCTATGAACTCAGTAGTAATTTTGGTGCGCGTTCTGATCCTTTTCTCTCTCGAGCGGCTTTTCATGAGGGATTAGATTTTGGTGCTCCCACGGGAACTCCCGTGTATGCTACGGGGAACGGCATCGTTACGCGGGCGGGGCCCTGGGAAAGATACGGAAATATCGTGGAAATCGATCATGGAAACGCCATTTCGACCCGGTACGCCCACCTGTCTCAGGTCAAAGTCGTCGAAAAACAAGTCGTTACCCCGTCCACCCTCATCGGGCTGGTCGGTAGTACGGGGCGATCCACCGGGGCACATCTTCACTACGAAGTGCGAATCGGCGATGTCGCTCGAGACCCCTCCAAATTCATATCAGTAGGTCGCGATGTTCCAAAAACGCGCTAATCCCAATACCACTCCCGTCGTTCCTCCTCCTGCTCCCAAGGCATCCTCGAATAAGGCTTCGTCTGGAATGATCTCATTTATCGGCCCCGATGTTCACATTATCGGGAACGTCATCGCCCGAAATGAAATCCAAGTAGACGGCCAAATCGACGGCGATGTCGCCTGTAAAAAAATGGTCGTTGGTGAAGGCGCTTGCTTGCGCGGCGAAATAACCGCCGAACATGTGCGCGTTCATGGGGAAATTCGCGGCAAAATCGATGCCGAGATCGTGATGGTCGCTCGGACAGGGTGCATCATCGGGGATATTTGTCACACCAGTCTGGAAATCGAAGCTGGGGCTCAACTCGAAGGTCGCTTGTTGCGACGTTCGTCCGGGGGGGCGACGACAGAGCCACAAAAGGCAATCGCTGCGCCGGTGTTGCCCGTAACAGAACCGGTAGCCTAATCCTGTTTTAGCCTCATCCTGTCTTAGAATGAGCACCTCATGCAGTGAAAAAAAGGGGGGCCGGGCGATGCCGGAACCCCTTTTCTTTCGTCGCCCCTGACCTCCAGGGCAGAATGATGATTTAAATTACATCTCACGTATTCTGTTCTTATGATGAGACGATGGGGTTACACCACCCCTAATAAGACCACATTGGTCCAAATGCTCTACGGTCCATTTGCTCTCCGCCGCTCGATAGATCAATGTTATAGGCGCATGAGCCTATTCTATTATTTTGCTTATCGCCAATCTTCTTTCTAAAATAGAAGTATATATTTTTACCATTTGATCCATTTCCATATAATACGTCTGATGTTTCATTGTTAGATTCATTATTATAATAATGATTGTGACATGACACGTATTGTCAAAATTTTTGAAAGTGCTGCCATAAGATATATGGAACCATCTGACGTGTACCGCCTTTACCTTGGAGGAATCCGAGGAGACGGCAATGAGCGATTTTTGCTGCAAGAAGTGCAACTCGACCGATTACGTCAAGAGTGGCTTTGTCCGCGGCCATCAGCGGTATCTTTGTCCTTCCTGTGGGGGCAACTTCACGAACAC